>CAJMLL010000030.1 GCA_905214225.1 uncultured bacterium
CTGGATGCTGCTGACATTCAGTTATTTAGAGACTGGTTTTCGGACAGTCTCCCCGGTGCTCGCCGTGTCTGCTGCCATTGCCGGAATCGCAGAACATACGAACGCGACCGGTACACAAAAGCCGACAGTCAGCACTTTTTTCGCGAAATTTTTTATGCTGTCCTTTTTCATGTCTTTCTCCTTTCAGTTCATCACAAGTAAGTCCGCACATGATCTGGGTTTCAGACAAAACAAAAAGCCGCCAAGGATATACTCTGGCAGCTGGCTGTCTCACTCTTATGATACTTGTGACATCTGTCACGACTAGGGAGACCCTCTAGTTTTGCGTCCCGGCATCGCTGCCGGTTTGCTATTTACTTATCCATGATTTCTTTCTTAAATCGTCTGCACTTCAACCACAACTGTGCTTATTTCCTAATTTTACCACTTTTGACATCATCGTCAAGAAATTTCTGTTATTTTTGTGTGCGCGCATATATTATCCCCTCATATTTTATCTCTCGATAAAAGCAATTAATTTCCATTCATTTTACATTCCTATGGACACTGCGGAGAGCTGTTAATAATAGCTATATAATATATTATGCCTTGAATTTCTGCGATTTTAACGGATTTTATTATACAAAGTATACAATGCAAAATAGTCCGCCTATACATCCGAATCCATTCACGCTGCATTTGCATTTTATTTCATACAACACGCTGACTGCGTGAAAAAAAGAGGCAGGAAGCCGTGTCCCGCTCCGCTATTCATTCTTGAAATCGATGAACGCGTTCTGGAGCACTTCTCCAAGCCGGGGCGCAGCCGGAGTCAAACGGAAGAAACGGCGAGAGTACTGTTGCACAGTGAACGTTTCTGTTTGCGACAGACTCCGCCGTTTCCCGGATGGACTCCGCATCTGCGGCCAGCCTGAAGAACAGCTCTGGAATGCGGTCATCAGTCTGAAAATGCGGTCTTCCCTATTTTATAACATTATACTGATTTCCCCGGAAGGCCGGATCAAATCTGCAGATACTCTTGAATTCACAGTACTTGCAGGCTGTGTCGTCCCCGTTTTTCATCGGATGGATGTCGATGATTCCTTCGTGCATCTCTGTGATGAGTTCGGTGACTTTATCGGCGACATCGTTCTGGAGTTCCTGGAAGTCTTCTTCGGAAATCAGGGTTCCGCTCTTTCCCAGTTCGCCGCTTTTCAGCATTTTTACGGCAACAACGGAAGAGGACTCTTTTGGCGCGAGTTCTCCGGCAACTTCGCGGACGGTCTCCGGGTCGTTCAGAAGCAGGCCGTTCAGTTTGAAATGGCTCTGGATTTCTTTCTGGACCTGCAGTTTTAAAGCATCCGACGGTGTCCCCGCCGCCGGTTTATTTTTGACGTCGATGCGCGGTTCCTGAATGTGGAAGTAGAACACGCCTGCCGGCTGACGCACCTGCTCTTCTGCGGCCTGCATGTAGACCATGAGCTGGAGGCTGTATCCGGCGCGGATTTCCTCGACGTCCAGCTTGTGTTCGCTTGATTTATAGTCAATGATCTTGATTCGGTCGTTCTGGAGAATGTCCAGGCGGTCGATCTGGCCTTCGATCAGCACGATGGTGCCGTCGTTCAGTTCGATGCGGATCGGCGGGATTTCTGCGCCCGGTCCGAAGCGCACTTCAAACTGACTGGCCTGCACAGCGCCCTGACGGACGTGTTCAACCAGGGCTTTCACGGTATCGATACAGGCTTCCTGCATGCGCGATGAGCGGTAGCGCTCGCGCCCGCCAAAGAAGAAAAGACCCTCGCGGTACATTTCTGACTCCTGCCGGATGGACTGCTGAACGAGCTCGCGGCAGTCTTCTTCACTGACGCTGTCCCAGATGCCGCGGCGACTGAGCTCTGCCGTTACGTCCATGATGCAGCGATGGTACATGTCTCCGATTTCACGGCCGCCGGCCTCGAACACGCGGCGCTCTTCCGGCGCCAGACCGAACTGGACGTAATAGGAAAACGGGCAGCGGGAAAAACGCTCCAGGCGGGACGCGCTGAGGGCCAGATAATCCTTATTTTCCTTTCTGCGGAAGAGCAGATTCGTAAGTTTCGGATCCAGCCGCGGCGGCTTGTTCTGAAAGCGAAGTCCCTCTTCCATGCGCGCCGCCGCTTCCGGCATATTTTCCTGATACCAGCGCTGCACATCGCCCCAGATCGGGTCGATTTTCACGCCTTCCCGGTATGCCTGGTTCAGTTTCTGCGTCAGATGTCTGAGGGTGCTGAGTTTTCCACCCACTTCGGCTTCATCGGAATCCTCATTCAGGATATCTCTTCTGACCGGAATCTCCGGGAAAAGTTCCTGCATCGTTCCAATCAGTTCCGACGGGCGGGTGTTTGCTCCCTCCATATCTGCGTTTGACCAGCTGATCCAGAGCACATCCGACGGCGAGCTGAAATTCCGGTAAATCGCCAGTTTCTCCTCCTGCACGCGGACACTGTCCACCTTGCAGATTTCCTGTCCAAAATCCGCCAGCGTTTCCAGCTCGTCCATGCCGAACAGGCCGTCGTCCTTCGGCCCCTCCGGAAGAACGCCCTCATTGGCTCCCATCACGATCAGAGCGCGCACGGAAGCGGTTCGCGTTCTCTGCATAGTTCCCATGACCAGGTCATCGGCCGTAGACGGCAGCACACCGATTTCCACTTGCTGCAGACCCGCAGTAAGAAGTTCAATGAACAGATCCGGCTGGAATTCGTCGTCTCCCGCCAGCGCATCAATCTGGTCCAGGAGTCCCACGATCATGCTCCAGACCTGCGCCGTCTCATCAGCTGCCGTCTGCAGACCGTTTTCCTCCTGCAGCAGCATCAGCCGGTCCATCCGGTCTTCCAGATGCATGGTTTCCGTCAGGAACCCGTAAAACGCGCGGATAAACTCTTCGTTTGTCTGTTTCCGTTTCAGAATTTCTTCAAGTGGCATGAACAGCTGCGCCACACGGTCTCTGAGCGCGTCCAGCTTCTCCATGCCTTCTTTTCCGTACTCCAGCGCGCCCTTCTGGAAGGGTTTCTTCCACATGCTTCCGCGGATTCTGTATTTCATGACATAATTTTCAAGGCGCTCGATTTCGTCATTGGAGAAGTCTGAAAGCCCGGATTTCAGCGCCCGCAGGATCTCTCTGGTATTCCAGCGCTTCTGCACGGCGTTGAGCATCGCAAGGATGCAGACGGCGGCCGGAGCGTCCAGAATACTCCGCTTGCTGTCCAGGAACAGCGGCAGTCCATATTCTTCGAATACACGTCCTGCGGCCTCCGCCCGGGCGGCATCGTTGCAGACCACCGAAATATCCCTGTACCGGTATCCACAGTCCCTGAGCAGGTGCAGAATGAACGCGGCGGCGGATTCCGCCTCATTGTGCGGGTTGGCCGCCTCGGTCAGCAGCACGTGCTCCGTGTTTTTCCGATACGGCGCAATGACCGGCGCGAACAGCTCTTTTTCTAAATATGCAAGGGCCGGCGATGCCTTCTCCCGGATCAGGGAAATTCCGTCCGGCAGCGCTGCCGGGATCCGGGCAATTTCCCCGATCGGGCATCCCTCTGCATCCGCACGCTTCAGGAGATTGGCCTGCACCGTCTGGGTCAGCGAAAACAAGTCTTCATCCTTGCAGCGTTCATCTTTTGTCAGAACGACATTCACCGACTCCGCGGCATGCATGATGCCCTGCAGGACGTCCAGTGTTTTCGGCGCAAAACTGTCGAATCCGTAGACCCAGACGCGGCTTCCGGCAATCAGCTCTGACCGGCGCATCTGCTGCGCATAGAGATCTATATAATCTTCTGAATCCGTATATTTCCCGGCAATCTCTTCCTGATACCGCGTGTAGACCAGCAGCAGGTCTGCCATCTTCCGCTGCAGAAGACTGCCTTCCGGCACTTTCTTCATGAGTGTTTCCAGCGTTTCCGGCGTCACCCCGTACTGCTTCATCTGAGAAATGAAGTCGTTCGTCATCTCAATGAAGGAGCTGCGGTCCCGGCTTGCGCGGAAGACTTCCAGATTTTCTCCCTCCTCGGACATGATCCGGGTCAGGAGCATCTGCCGCCCGTATTTATCGACAAAAGGCAGCCGGGCTGCGCCCGTCTCTTTCAAGATGGTATGGCCGAGATGGGAAACGCTGTAAATATCAACGCCCAGCAGCACATCCGTCTCCAGGTACTTCGCCGCCTGCCGCTCTGCTTCCAACGTATACTGATCCGGAACGAGGACCAGGACGCGCCGGTCCGGCCCGTATCCCTGTTCCCCGATTCTGCGGTACATGAACTTTTCTTTATCCAGGCTATCTCTTCCATAATAAATATTTAACATAACCGCTCCTGTTATTCATTGAACTGTTCAACCGGTCTGGATTCACGGCAGCGGCAGCTTCCACAGACTGTATGATTATGCGTTTCCGCCCGCATTTAATGCTATCATCTGCGCCGCCTGCCGTTTGAAACATTTTCGAATTCCGTATGGTAGTATCTTATCATATATTCTGCTATTCGCATATTCACAGGAAATCATCCGCAGAGAATGCAGGGCTGGAAACTCCTTCCCTGTTCCTGCCCAGATATAAAAGAACCTCTCCTCATGGCGGCACATGGTCCCATGCGGAGAGGTATCTGATTAATCCTGCAGCTGTTTCAGCTCTTCATTAATGAAATCGTCGATGTCTCCGTCCATGACAGCGTTGACGTTGCCGGTTTCCGCGCCGGTCCGGTGGTCTTTCACCAGAGTATACGGCTGGAAAACGTAGGAACGGATCTGGGAGCCCCAGGCGATCTGGGAAAAGTCTCCCTGCAGCTCCTTCAGCGTCTCCTTATGCTCCTGTTCTTTCAGCTCCATGAGCTTGGCGTACAGGATTTTCATGGCGACTTCTTTATTCTGATGCTGGCTGCGCTCGTTCTGGCAGGTGACGACAATGTGCGTCGGCAGATGCGTGATGCGGATGGCGGAGTCGGTCTTGTTGACGTGCTGTCCGCCCGCGCCGCTGCTCCGGTAGGTGTCGATGCGCAGGTCTTCCGGGCGGATCTCTACGGAGAGATCGTCGTTGATCTGCGGCGTGACTTCCAGAGAAGCGAATGAAGTCTGTCGCTTTCCCGCGGTGTTGAACGGGGAAATCCGGACGAGGCGGTGTACGCCTTTTTCGAACTTCAGCAGACCGTAAGCGTTCGCACCGTTGACGAAGAAGGTGGCGCCTTTGATTCCGGCTTCTGTGTCATCCTGAAGGTCTACGATTTCAATCTCGAATCCTTTGGCAGATGCCCAGCGGGTGTACATTCTCAGCAGCATTTCTGCCCAATCCTGGGCATCGACTCCGCCGGCACCGGCGTGAATCGTGACGATGGCGCTGTTGTGGTCGTACTTCCCGGTCAGAAGGGTTTCGCGGCGGAATGCTGCGAATTCCTTCCTGATCTTCTTGAAGGAGCGGAGGATTTCTTTTGCTTCCTCTTCATCCTCCATCTCCTCTGCCAGTTCAATGTATTCTTCTATGTCGCTCAGCTCCTGCTCAAGCTGTTCGTACTGCTCGATTTTCTTGTCGATTGCAGTTTTTTCTTTAATGATTTTCTGTGCGGATTCCGTGTCATCCCAGAAATCCGGTTCCAGAGTCTGTTTTGTAAGCTTTTCCGATTCCCTCTTCAGACCCGCCAGGTCAAAGGGACTCACCTACCTCTAAAAGTCCGGCCTTCAGATCCGGGAGCTCCTGCTTTACAGGCTCCAGCTTAAGCATGACCATTCCTCCTCTCTTCCTCGAGGTCCTTCTTCATGCAGCAGTTCTTATATTTCTTTCCGCTTCCGCACGGGCACGGATCGTTTCTGCCGACCTTCGGACGCTTTCTCTTATAGGTAACCGGCTTATTCTCTCTCTCCGGGATCTGATTTTCCTCATCCGGAGCACCCTGGAGATCGGAACGGTCATCGACATACTCGTCCTTGCGCTCTCCGCTGATTTCCGCAACCGCGTGACGCTCGCTGCGGGTCTCGATGGTAACGCTGTAGCAGTATGTAACGGTCTCTGCCGTGATCTCGCCGATCATGGCATCGAACATGTCGAATCCTTCCTTTGCGTATGCGGCAACAGGGTCCTGCTGGCCCAGTGCACGCAGGCCGATTCCTTCACGCAGCTGATCCATGGCGTCGATGTGATCCATCCAGAGGTTATCTACGACACGGAGCAGGATCATGCGCTCAACTTCACGCATCTGCTCTTTTCCGATTTCCTCTTCCTTCTTCTCGTAGAGTTTCTCGAACTCATCGTAGAGGTCTTCTTTCAGTGAATCCTCCGTCATCTGAACGAGCTCATCGGTGGAATACTCTTCCTTCGGAACATACATCGGTGTGATGCGGCGCAGAGCCTTATTCATTGCGGCAAAATCCCACTCCTCCGGATACTTGGAGGCTACGACTGCCTGCTCTACGGCATTGTCGATCAGTGTGTGCGTCATGCCCATGATGTACTCGCGGAGATCCTCACCGAACAGCACTCTTCTGCGCTCGCTGTAGATGATCTCTCTCTGCTTGTTCATGACATTATCGTACTGGAGGACGTACTTACGGATACCGAAGTTCCTGCCCTCTACCTTCTTCTGCGCACTTTCAATGGACTTGGTCAGCATGCCGGCCTCAATCGGCTCATCCTCTTCCAGTCCCATTCTGTCGACGAACTTCTGCATACGCTCGCCGCCGAACAGACGCATCAGATCATCTTCCAGAGAAATGAAGAACTGTGTAGTTCCCGGGTCTCCCTGACGTCCGGCACGTCCACGCAGCTGGTTATCAATACGTCTGGACTCGTGACGCTCTGTACCGATAATGCAGAGTCCACCGAGCTTGACGACTTCATCATGCTCTTTATCATGTTCTTCCTTGAACTTCGCCTTATATTCGTTATAGGTATCTCTGGCCTTGACCATCTCCGGATCATCGGACTTGGTAAATCCTGTTGCAAAATTGATCTGCTCGTCCGTGAAGCCGTTCTTGCGCATTTCCTTACGCGCATCGAAGTCCGGGTTTCCGCCCAGCAGGATATCGGTACCACGGCCCGCCATGTTGGTCGCGATGGTTACCGCGCCCTTGCGTCCGGCCTGTGCAACGATTTCTGCCTCGCGCTCATGCTGTTTCGCGTTCAATACGTTGTGCGGAATGCCCTTCTTATCCAGCATGTCACTGATCAGCTCAGATTTCTCAATGGAAATCGTACCGACCAGAACCGGCTGACCAGTCTTATGTACTTCCTCTACACGTTTTGCGATCGCCTTGAACTTACCCTTTTCTGTCTGATATACAGAATCCTGTAGGTCCTTACGGATGACCGGCTTGTTGGTCGGAACAACAACTACGTCCATGTTGTAAATATCACGGAACTCGTCTTCCTCAGTCTTCGCGGTACCAGTCATTCCGGCGAGCTTGTCATACATTCTGAAGTAGTTCTGCAGGGTGATGGTTGCCAGCGTCTTGGACTCGGAACGGACCAGAACGTGCTCCTTGGCCTCGATGGCCTGGTGCAGACCATTGCTGTAGCGGCGTCCGTACATCAGACGGCCGGTGAACTCGTCGACGATGACGATTTCTCCATCCTTGACAATGTAGTCTTTGTCCCTCTTCATCATGTATTCCGCACGGAGGGCTTCCTGTACATTGTGGTTGATCTCCATGTTCTCCGGGTCTGCGAAATTCTCCAGGTCGAAGTAGTCCTCAGCCTTGGCAACTCCGGCATCGGTCAGGGCGATCTGGTCGTCCTTCTCCTCGATCTCGTAGTCGTCCTTCTCGGTCAGTGTTCTGACAAAATCATCCGCCCGGCGATACAAATCTGTAGACTTGGTTCCCTCACCGGAAATAATCAGCGGGGTTCTTGCCTCATCGATCAGGATGGAGTCGACCTCATCGACGATGGCGTAATGCAGCTCGCGCTGAGTCAGCTCTTCCTTATAGGTAACCATGTTGTCTCTCAGATAGTCAAAACCGAACTCGTTGTTGGTTCCGTATGTGACATCTGCGCGGTAAGCTGCTTTTCTTTCCTCTTCGGAAATACCGTGAATGACGCAGCCGACGGTCAGTCCCAGGAAGGTGTAAACCTTGCCCATCCACTCGGAGTCACGCTTTACCAGGTAATCATTGACGGTGACGACGTGGACACCCTTTCCTTCCAGTGCATTCAGGTAAACCGGCAGTGTCGCTACCAGGGTTTTTCCTTCACCGGTTTTCATCTCGGCGATTCTTCCCTGATGCAGGACGATGCCTCCGAGGATCTGTACGTGGAACGGCTTCATGCCGACACTTCGGTACACACCCTCACGGGCAACGGCGAATGCCTCCGGCAGAATATCATCCAGCGTCTCTCCATTCTTCAGGCGCTCCTTGAAATACGGTGTTTTTGCCTTCAATTCCTCATCGGAAAGCGCTGAGATCTCGTCATCAAACGCTTCAACTTTCGCTGCGATCTTTTCGATCTTTCTGATCTCTTTTTTATTCAGATCGCCGAAAATTTTCTCCATTAAACTCATTCTGCCTGAGTCCTCCTTTTCTAATCCTCTTCATCCGGCTTCGGGGTCACGCGCAGGTTGACTTCAATCGCCTTGCGGCTGTCCGCCTTGGTAACCCGTCCGGTAAATATCTGTTTATTTGTTTCATACGAGAATGTGTCGCCGGTTTTCGGCAGGCGGTCAATCTGACGGACCACCCATCCGTTCACCGTTGTCTCGTCAAAGTCAATATCTTCATCAAAATAGTCGAAGACCTTCTCGACGTTTGCCAGTCCCAGGACGCGGTAACTTCCGTCCTGCAGCGGCGTAATGTCTCTGGCCCCGACATCCTCGCGCTCATCGTAGATTTCTCCGACCAGCTCTTCTATTATATCTTCCATCGTGACCAGTCCGGTCGTACCACCGTACTCGTCCACGACAATCGCAATTTTACTCTTATCGTGCTGCATGCGCTGAAGCAGCGCGAATGCCTTGATTGAGCCCGCCACGAAAACCACCGGCTTGATATAGTCGGAAATCGTCTTCGGTTTATGATACACGTAATTGTGAAAATCCTTCTGGCTGAGCACGCCCAGAATCTTATCCAGATCGTCCTCATAGACAGGAAGCTTGGAAAATCCGGTCTTCCGGAAAACGTCATTGACCTCTTCCTCCGTCATTTCCACATCCAGCGCCTCGATGTCCACACGCGGCGTCAGCACATCCCAGGCCTCCAGCTCATTAAATTCAATCGCATTCTGAATCAGTTCGCTCTGGTCGGATTCAAGACTTCCTTCCGTCTCCGCCTCTTCCACGATGGTAATCAGCTCATCCTCTGTGATTCCGCGGTCCGTCTCACCTTTAATAAGATGAAGCAGCAGCTTCTTCCATTCCCGGAACAGCCAGTTGACCGGCGTGAAAATCAGCACCAGCGCATGAAACAACGAGGCGAAGAACATCGACAGCGATTCCGGAAACTCCTTCGCCAGAGTCTTCGGCGTTACTTCACCGAAGACCAGAACGATGACCGTCATCACAATCGTGGAAATCGTCGCGCCGTAAGAACCGAACACACCCACGAAGAAGACCGTCGCAACCGCAGTATTGGTAATGTTCGCGATATTATTGCCCACCAGAATCGTGGACAGCAGATCGTCATAGCGGTTGATCAGTTTCAGCGCGCGTTCCGCCCGTTTATTTCCGTCCGAAGCCATATTCTTCAGCCTGATCTTATTCGCCGACGTAAACGCCGTCTCCGCCGCAGAGAAGCATGCCGATATCAGTACCAGCAGAATAATGACTACAATATATATTCCCATTTGATGGGATTCCATAAACTCCATCCCTCCCCAGACGACAGCCCTTCAGCATTGTGAATAACATGCTGACAACAAAAGGCCATCATTCAGATATACTATCATACACCGCATAGAAATGAAAGAAGAAATACGCTTCTTCAAAAACTCTACACCTTCCTTACCGCTTGAGATCATGCGGTTTTTCCGCCCGTGTCCCACGCAATCGTGGTATACTGAAAACAGTGCGGGCAGCCTCCGCAGCAGCCGTGGATACATTTTTGTTCCGGCTTCATCCGGACAAAACCCACTGCGGATTACTTTTTGGCCCTGCGGGCCCTTGAAAATCCGCGATTGCAAGGAAACACCCGCCTGCCGCGCAATGTGTCCATTATACCCGATAACTGAAAATTACCGATCAAGAATATGTAAAGAGGAAGAATTATGTCGACCAAAAGCGATTTACTTGATTTATTGAAAAAAAATATAGGAAAAGCAGTCAGCGGCCAGCAGGCCGCCGATCTTCTGGGCGTTTCCCGAAACGCCGTCTGGAAAGCCGTCTCCCATTTAAAAGAGGAGGGCTATCCGATTGAAAGCCGTACCAAGGCCGGCTACTGCCTGACGGCTCTTCCGGATCAGCTGACCCAGGAAGCCGTTGAAAAAGATGTGCACGCTGATATTGATGTCATCGTAAAAGACACTGTCAGCTCCACCAACGACCTGGTGAAAGCCGGAGACTGGGGAGACCGCCCGGTTGTCATCATCGCCAACCGCCAGACCGGAGGGCGCGGACGCCTGGGCAGAAAATTTGAATCTCCGGGAGGCGTCGGCATTTACATCAGCTTCGGCATGAAACCGTCATTCTCTATTGCCCATTCACCCTTTGTCACCATGGCAGCAGCCGTAGCCGTCTGCCGCGCGGTGGAAAAGGTCGTCGGCATAGAAACGAATATCAAATGGGTTAACGACATCTATTACAACAGAAAAAAGGTCTGCGGCATCCTCACGGAAGCGCAGACAAACATGGAACCCGGCGTTATCGACCGGCTGATCATCGGCATCGGGATCAACTGCTTCCCGGGCAGTTTTCCGCCGGAAATCGCACATAAAGCCGGCTCACTGGCCGATCACGCCGGCGCTTTCAGCCGCAGCGCCCTGGCCGCGGAACTCATCAATCAGGTCTGCAGCATCATGAACGACGTGGAAGACCGCTCCTTCCTGACGGAATACCGCCGCCGCTGCTTCATCCTGGGCGAGCAGATTTACGTTCACCCGTTGAGCAGCGATAAAGAAATCCCGGCAAGGGCGCTGGCCATCGAAGATGACGGCGGACTGCTGGTGGAGTACCTGGATGGTGAAAACGCCGGAAACCGCGAAGTTCTGCGTACCGGGGAAATCTCCATCCGCCTGCATGACCAGGAAAACGTGCCGAGAACGTGACAGCGAAAAGGCGCGCTGCACAGTAATCATAAAGAAGCAAGGCTGTGCGGCGTGCCTTTTTTACTCAGTAAGGAAGTCAATCAGCCTGACAATGTTAATTCCACCAATTGATGCCGTTGACGGTGTGTTCAGGGTGATGATTGTTTTTTCGTAATTATCCCTTACCATCCGGAGCGGTGCCAGCTCACGCTCCCTTGTACTTTCGACAGTCATGTCTTCTGTTACCTGATAGTAAATTTTCTCGCCATCCTCTCGGGCAATAAAATCAATTTCCTTATTATCGATTTTTCCCACAGCCTTATTTATCTTCTTCCATGATTCCCTGGTCCAGGGTCTCCGCCGCGCCGAACATCTCATAATTCAGCGGCTCCCCGTCTTCCAGGCGGACGACGTATCCGAGTCCCGGCGCCGGAACCCACTCCCAGATTTCATCATCCGGGCGCTCAAACCAGCTCCTCATCAGCTGGGAAATGACGCCGCCGTGACAGACGGCAAGGGTTGCAGGGCCGTGAAGCACCGGCGGTTCTTTCTTTTTCGGCATGTCTTTCGGAAGCAGAACCTGCGGAAGACTGCCGTCTTCCCCGCTTTCTTCCAGACCATCCTGCAGCCTTGTTTCCGTTTTCCGGATTCCGGCTGTGCCGTTCGGGCCGCTGGCAGACTTTGCGCTGGCTTCGCGGGCCGATTTCTCACAGAATCCTTCATGCTTGGACATAAGAATGTCGCCTCCGGTCAGGACCCGCCGCGTGAAACTTCCTCTGGAATCGCCGCCTTCCAGATGTTTTTCATAAGTTGTATCGTTTACCCATTCCATGAACTCCGGATCATTCTGCAGTTCCTGGAAGGAATGTCCTTCAAATTTTCCAAACCGGTATTCCTGCAGTTCGCGGATTGTTCCGTGCGGCAGATCGCCGTACACTGCCTGCAGGGTCTGATCCGTGCGCTGAAGTCCAGTTGTGAATACCTGTGTGCAGACCGGAAGAGCCGGATACACCCCGCGTCCGCGCAGGGCTTTTAGCTGCTGTACGCCTTCATCCGTCAGCGGGATATCGATTCCGCCATAAAACCAGTGCTTCTGATTTCCTTCTGTAATTCCATGCCTCAGCAATACAATCTCCGACTGCATATTCTCCCTCCCGTACACACTTCATTCATCCCTCTGATGCTCAGCGTCCCTGATTTCCGCAGGATTTCACCGTTTCCGCAAGGCCGCAGAAGACCCGGACCACCTCATCCGCCCGGGACGCCAGAAGCTGCAGGCATTTTCCTGTCTGATCCCGCCACTTCCGCATGTCCGCGTCAATCGGCACAACGCCCTGCGTGATGTCCGCGCAGATCACGACCTGATCGTCCAGGCAGCCGCTGTCCAGCACCGCCTGAAGCTCCTTCTCAGGATTCCGTTTTTCCCGGATTTCCCGCAGAATCCAGGCTTCCAGGTGATCAGCCGCAGAAAACGATCTGGCCGCGTCCCTCAGCTCTCCGGCGCCGCCGGCACTGCCTGAATCCCTGTAATTGTCGGGGTTTTCGCAGTTATAGATCTGAGCATCCGTTATCTTGTATCTACTTATAACATATTCTTTTTTGCCTTGGTACGTGCCGCCGAAAATTAGGATCATTTTTCCTCCAAAATCTTATTTTTACAGGCTTTTCCAGTGTTTTTACATGAAATATTCTGGATTTATTTGTTTGCTTTAACACATTACAGCGTTAAATTGTTTCATGAAATTTCTATATCTATGACATGTCTGCGGCCGGGGAACTGTCTGTGACCGGTCCGGCGGTATCTGCGACAGACCGGGGCATTGACCGCCATCCATCCACAGCCGTTCATGGCACACATATCTGCAGACCATCACAGTCTGACACGTCGTTTCAGCAGAACGCGGCAGATCCACAGGGATTCACAGAAGCCGGGCCGCCAGCTCGGCCTCTTGCGCATTAAATTTTGTCCCTACATATAGAGGAGGGCCAGCAGGATGATGCCCGCCAGTTCACTGATGCAGATGGTGTATCCCGCGATGTCGCCGTTCATTCCGCCCAGCTGTCTGCGCGCGTGGCGGCAGGCAAGCCATCCGGCCGTCCACATGACCGCGAGCATCACGGCGGCAAAAATCAGTCCGCAAGGTACAAGCCCGATTTTTATGGATAAACTGCCGAAGGCTTCCGCGATTCCCTGATACAAAAATTTATCCGCCATATTCAGCCCGCCCGCGGACAAGATCATTGATGCAGAGTGGGGAAACAGAGTCTTCATTCCGGCCCAGATCTTTCCGAATCCATGCAGCATGGCCGCCGTTGATGCGGAAATATGCATGGCCGCGTAACTTGCATAGGAAGGGCGCACGCCCCGGCGGAGCTCAGATGCCCGCAGATACGGATAAGCACCAAACAGCGCCTGTCTGTGAACGGCCAGCGCGCACAGGAGTATGCAGAATACAATCATCAGCACGAGGACCAGAAAATAAATGCCGATTCTGTACTTTCTCTTTTCCGGATCCGTGTTTCCCTGGACATACTGGCTGCTTTTAATCGGCTGATAGGCCAGAACCATCCGGCCGCCGCAGGCACGGCTGAACACCGGAATCAAAAACAGGAAAAAGGGAAGGAGGGAGGCCGCGTTCTGAATATCCAGACTGTCTGTCATCGCCCGCTGCAGGGCAGAAAAGAGGCTGAACGAAGCCGCAAACCACACCAGCAGCAGGAATACCAGGCAGATCACCGCAAAGGCACCGACTCGTGAGTCTTTCAGAATCTTCTGCCGTTCTTCCAGCGGCCTGCGCGACATCACCGCATCGCTGACGTCCATAAACCCGTCCAGATGCATATAGCCGCAGAGGCGGAAAAGGAGAAATTCTGCCGCCGCCGCCAGAAGCAGGGAAGGCAGGCCGATCCACCGGAGCAGGGT
This sequence comes from uncultured bacterium, assembly GCA_905214225.1. Lineage (GTDB taxonomy): Bacteria > Bacillota > Clostridia > Peptostreptococcales > Anaerovoracaceae > Aminicella. The sequence continues at coordinate 14,094 of CAJMLL010000030.1, forward strand.
CAGGCAGGCGACCCATACGATTCCGATCACCGCGCCGATCACCGGCAGAAACATCAGCATCCTGTGGTTCAGCCGGCTGTCCCAGTGCTTGTAAGGGCAGGGGATCACCGTAAAATTTCCCCAGGCCATAAACAGCGCCGTGAGGTTCTTCTTATTCTTCTGCTCGTTATTCTGTTCATCCATATTGAAAATTCCTGTCTATTTCTATTACTTTCTTTAATAAGCTTATTTTTAACCTCTGAAATATTACTATCCGGTGTACCGCAGTATTGCGCGATCCCATTCTATTTCCGGATGCGGCGCCTCGCAGACGCCTATAAAATCAGCCCTTCCAGCACTTCACGATCCCGGCCGAAACCTCTTCAACCACCTCGCACCGCTCTGCCAGAGCGATTCCAATCTTCCCGAGCGCCCGCCGGTAGTCCTCCGTCACCGGATCATACACCGCCGCATCGGAAAACACATTATCCGACACAAAAATCGTATTCTCCGTCCGGTCCGCAAACTCCAGAAGCTGCTCCAGCACCTCATCCCCGGCCTTCCGGCTGATTCTTCCGCCGCGGAACATCACATTCGCCAGAAGCGCCGTCACACTGTCCAGTAGAAACACACCGTCCGCATCCGCATTTCCCAGCACATCCGGCACATGATAAGACTCCTCCAGCGTCTGAAAACCCCAGCCTTCACGCGCCTTCCGATGACCGCGGATCCGTTCCAGATCCTCCTCATCCTGCGGGTCCATCACCGCCAGATAATACATCGGAACATGCTTTTTCTCCGCCATTTCCCGCGCAATGAGCTGCGCCCTCATCGATTTCCCGCTTTTTGCGCCGCCGCTGATGAAATAATGCATGCTGCCTCCATATTCTTTCTTTTGGGACAAAATTTACCCGTTCAAGGGATCACACCGGGCTGACGCGGCCGTACAGCAGCAGATATTTCGTCCTGTCCTGTTCCGGATCCTCCCGCCATCTGCCCGCTCACCAGTTTCAGTTTTTCCGGCAGATTTACTCACGCCCGCTGCCTGCCTGGCTTTCCGCTCCGCCTGTATAATCGTGCTTCGTCATTTCATCCAGATATCCGCTGTCAATCTGGCCTTCTGCCAGCGTTCCCATCAGGTCCATTGACGCACAGGCAGCTTCCATGACCTTAAACATCAAAGGACAGCCGCTGCCTTCGCCCAGGCGCATCTGCAGGTCCAGGGAAGGATGCAGACCCATTGCCGAAACCGCCGCCTGATATCCCGGCTCTGTGGAGCAGTGCGACGCAAACAGATACTTTGCCGTTTCCGGCGCAATTTCACAGGCCGCAAGCGCTGCCGCCGCCGAAATAAAACCGTCGACAACCGTCGGAATCCGGTGGGCGGCGGCAGACAGATAAGCGCCCGCCATCGCGGCAATCTCAAAACCTCCGAGCTGCCGGAGAAGCTCCAGACCGGCATCGGCGCGGAATTCCAGGATCTGCTCCCGGTCAGCCGGCACTGTCAAAACCGGAACATTCACGGCTTTTCCTTTCACCTGCGAAAGGAAATCCTGCAGTCCGTGCCCGGCATCTGCCATGCAGCGCTTCACCGCATCACTGACAACCTGAATTTTACGCTTCAGGCCTTCATCATTCAGGCCTCCGCCCCGGCCGACCAGCTCTTCTGCCGGCATTCCCGTCAGGCTGCAGAGCAGGGCAGAGGACGGCGTGGTGTTTCCAATTCCCATCTCACCGACGCCGAGGAGCTGGATTCCTGCGGAAGCTGCCGCGTCCGCCGCTTCCATTCCCGTAAGAACCGCCTGCAATACCTGCTTTTCATTCATGGCAGGCTCCTTCAGAAGATCTTTTGTCCCCGCGGCGAGTCTGCGGTCGACGATTTTTCTGGTCATTTCACCGTCCTCCGTCAGCATCCGATCCGTGTAAAACTCCGGCGGGGCAGGGATGCGCATTCCCAGATCCGTCACCAGAAGATCAATATCAAAATACCTGGCCAGCGATCCGATTCCGGTGATCCGCCTTGTAAAATTGACGGTCTGGCAGGTGGTGACCGTCTGCGGCGCAGACGCAACGCCCTCCGCCGTGACCCCATGATCCGCCGACATCAGCAGAACCGCCTGTTTTCTCAAAGGATTTCCCTGTGGTCTTCCAGTAATTCCGGCAATCTGAACAGCAATATCTTCCAGCCGCCCGAGACTTCCCGGAACCTTGGCCAGCGACTGCTCACGTTCCCGCGCAGCCTCCATGGCGTCTTCATCCAGAGGCCGGATGCGCTGCAGCGTTTCCAGCACCTTGTTCCGCAGTTCTCCCAATTCTGATTCCTGACTCATTTCCCTTTACTCCTGTGTTGATTATGTATGATGTTTTTAATGATTACTCAGGTTCTATCCATTTTATCAGAATCTCAGAAGAATACCAATCAGCGGGATTGCAGAGTATTTTGTTATCTGGTACAATTATTTTCACTGTGATTTATGCAGCCGCTGCAAGAATTAATGGTAACCCCTTGCGCATTGGCTTTTGTCGAGGGGCGTGAAAATGCATCACAGAATTATGCATTTATATTTCCAATGGCAGCTGCATCACAGAATATATTTTCTCAATCGACAAAATACAGGTGGCAAGTTTCATGAAAATCAGCAAACGCACACAAAGCAATCTTATTCTCTTCCTGACGGCCTTTATCTGGGGCTCGGCGTTCGTGGCGCAGAAGGTCGGCGGGGCACTGGGGCCGTTTACCTACAACGGTGTCCGCACGCTGCTGGGCGGGCTGGTGCTCATTCCGGCCGTCATTCTCTCCGATCGCGCGGATTCCGGCTGGCAGAACGCATCGAAAGAGGAACGCAAAGTGCAGTGGAAGGTAGTGCTGACCGGCGGAATTCTCTGCGGGCTGATGCATTTCATCGCATCTACACTTCAGCAGATGGGAATCGAACATACTACCGCAAGTAAAGCCGGATTTATTACCTCTCTTTACGCAATTCTGGTGCCGCTGATTTCCGTATTCCTCGGAAAGCGCATCCGTCCACTGGTCTGGGTCAGCTGCGTGGTCAGCGTAACGGGGCTGTACTTAATTTCCATGAAAGGCGGGCATTTCACGCTCCAGTTCGGCGATCTGCTGGTGCTGCTCTGCGCGCTCTTCTTCGCCTTCCAGATTATGGTGATTGACCACTTCTCGCCAAAATGCAATGGGGTCAAGATGTCATGTATACAATTCCTGCTCTCCGGCACACTTGGCATAATCAGCATGTTTATCTTTGAAACGCCGCATGTCGCCGCCATTCTGCATTACTGGTTCCCGATCGTCTACGGCGGTGTATTTTCAACGGGAATCGCCTACACCCTGCAGATCATCGGCCAGAAACACACGCCGGCCACCGAAGCTTCGCTGATTCTCTGCCTCGAAGCCGTCTTCAGCGCCCTGACCAGCACACTGCTGCTTCACGAACTGCTGTCACCGCGCGAATACCTGGGATGCGCGCTGATTTTCGGCGCCGTGATTCTGTCCCAGCTGCCAGAGGGAATGGTGAAAAAGCCGGCGGCGCTGCTGAGGAAGAGGTAGGGGCCGTGATGCACGGATACCTGCTGCATTCAGACAGGAAAACCCCAGCGCTGCCAGAACCTTCCGCACGACTGTCTCATCACTTTTTCGATTCATCACGTTAAAGCAGATGGGTAATTTGTTCCATCTGTATGCAATTTACTACTTTAAAATTTTAGCATTTTAAAGTGATAAATTGCACTAAACCCTAAATATACAGCCTGTTTTTCGTTGATATTACAAGGCATATGATTTATGAGCATCAAATTTATATTAAATGTAAAAAATAACCGTAAATTTTCTTCCATGACTGCCGCAAATGGTGTATAGTGTACTTCAGTATGAACCAGGGAACAGCTGCTGCTTCAGTTAGGACGCCTGGGTTACGTAGAAGGAGGACGCAATGACCAAACGGACACAAAGTACGATTCTGCTCTTTATCACGGCATTTATCTGGGGTTCTGCCTTTGTCGCGCAGAAGATGGGCGGCGCGATCGGTGCCTTCACCTATAACGGAATTCGTACTCTGCTCGGAGGCCTGATCCTGATTCCGCTGATTATTCTTGCCAGCCGCGCGGACATCGGCGAGGCACAGAAGAGCAGGGAAGACCGGCGCGCAGAATGGAAGGTTCTGCTGATCGGCGGATTTCTCTGCGGACTGACACATTTTCTTGCATCCAGCCTTCAGCAGTTCGGTGTCGCCTATACTTCGGCTTCTAAATCCGGTTTCATCACCTCTTTATATGCTGTGCTCATTCCGATTTTCTCCGTCCTGATCGGAAAGAAGATCCGCCCGGTTATCTGGGTCAGCGCCGTGCTGAGCGTTGCAGGTCTGTATCTGATTTCCCTGAAAGGCGGCCGGATGACCTTCCAGAAAGGCGATATTCTGACACTCCTCTGTGCCGTGTTCTTTGCTCTCCAGCTGATGCTGATCGGCCACTATGCGCCAAAGTGTAACGGAATCAAGCTTTCTTCCATTCAGTTCATCATCTCCGGACTGATGGGAATAATCTGTATGTTCATCTTCGAAAATCCGCAGATTTCCAGCATTCTGCACGCTTGGAAGGCGATCGCCTATGGCGGAATTATGTCCACCGGAGTCGGCTATACACTGGAAATCCTTGGACAGAAACATGTCCCGGCAGCAGAAGCTTCTCTGATTCTCTGCCTGGAATCCGTATTCTCTGCAGTTACTGGCATTCTGCTGCTTCACGAAATGCTGTCGCCGCTGGAATTTACCGGATGCGCCCTGATCTTCGGAGCCGTTGTTTTATCACAGCTTCCGGGAAAGAAACCGGCCGACACTGCTGTTTCCAGCAGATACAGTCAGGCAGACGAAACTGCCTCTTCACAGAATGAGAACGATAACGAACGCCGCGCAGCCTGATTATTCATCTTTTCCGCTTTTCCGTTATTTTCTTCCCAATATTTCCGATGAATTGTGTATAATAGATTTATTCGTTATCACGCGTGTGTTTCTGTTCATACATGGCGGCCCTGAACGGACTGCTCCATGTACATTCGATACGGCAGGGCATACGCGGCCTACATCTTTATTCGCTATTCTTTGAGATAATAAAAGGAGCAATGTTCATGGAAAAGCTTTTCAAGCTGCAGGAACACGGCACGAATGTGAAGACGGAGATTGCCTCTGGAGTGACAACATTCCTGGCAATGGTCTACATTCTCGCTGTCAATCCGAGCATTCTGTCTGCAGCCGGAATGAACCCGACGTATATCTTTACAGCGACCTGCGTATCTGCAGGAATCGCAACACTCTGCATGGCCTTCTTCGCCAATTACCCGGTTGCTCTGGCTTCCGGAATGGGACTGAACGCCTACTTCGCCTACACGGTTGTCCCGGAAATCGTCAAGAGCGGCGTCACCAACGCCTGGCAGGTCGCACTGACCGCAGTATTTGTTGAGGGTATCATTTTCATCCTTCTGTCTCTGACGAACTTCAGAGAGAAGCTGGTTAATGACATCCCGTCCAACCTGAAGCACGCGATCACTGCCGGAATCGGCCTCTTCATCGCCATCGTCGGTCTGAAGAACGCCGGTGTCGTCACAGGAGACAAGTCCACGCTGATCAAATTCGGCTCCCTGGGAACTCCGCAGGTTGCACTTGCACTTCTGGGAATTCTGATTGTCGCTGTTCTTTACCATTTCAACGTCAAGGGCTACATCCTCCTGGGCATCCTGATCACCTGGGTTCTGGGAATGATTGCGCAGGCCACAGGCTGGTACGTCGTCAACCCGAAGATGGACATGTATTCCCTGTATCCGTCCTTCAGCTTCAGCAGCCTGATTCCTAAGGACGGCAACATCTGGAAGTTCGATTTTGCCTGGGCCGGAAACAACCTGCTCCAGTTTGCGATCATCACCTTCTCCTTCCTGTTCGTCGACATCTTCGACACGGTCGGAACCCTGATCGGAGTCGCAAACAATGCGGGACTTCTAGACGAGAACGGAAACCTCCAGAACGCCAAGGGAGCGCTGCTCGCTGACGCAGTCGGAACTGTATTCGGATCCATCATGGGAACGTCCACAGTAACCTCTTTCGTTGAGTCTACCGCAGGTGTAGCCAACGGCGGACGTACCGGACTGACTTCCGTCACCACAGCGATTCTCTTCTTCATTTCGCTGTTCTTCAGCCCGATTTTCCTTGCAATTCCATCCTTTGCCACAACACCGGCACTGGTATGGGTCGGCCTGCTGATGCTGCAGAACATTAAAGAAGTCGACTTCAGCCACGACATCGCGGACACCGTCGGCGCATTCCTCGCCATCATCATGATGCCGTTCACCTCTTCCATCGCGAGCGGAATTATGTGGGGCATGATTTCCTGGGTAATCCTGAAGGTGATCACAGGAAAGGCTAAGGACGTCAAGCCGGTTATGTGGATCTCATTCGTGCTTTTCGCGCTGTACGCCGTGAAGCTCGCTATGGCCCCGGCCGCTTAATCACACATACTCATAGCATACAGAAATTACCGGATTTCAGGGATTTTCCCTGGAATCCGCTTCTGTCTTTATGGACAAAATTCAAACTGACAAGGAGGCATTTTTCACATGTATTACGAAATGACTATTGCAGGACATAAACGACAGCTCCCGATCTGCCCGATCAGCGACACTCTGTCCATCGCCGGATTCGTTATGTTCGGCGACTCTGAGATCACGGTGGACGCCGCCAGACTTCTTCTGGAGAAGGCGCCGGAATTCGACGTCATCGTCACGGCAGAATCCAAGGGAATTCCTCTGGCACACGAAATGTCACGCCAGAGCAATTTTGCCGACTACGTCGTCATGCGCAAGGCGCCGAAGCTCTATATGACCAACGTGATGTCCACAGACGTCAACTCTATCACCACGGACCACATCCAGACGCTCTGCATCGGCGAGCACGAGGTAAATCTGATCAGGGGCCGCCGCGTCCTGATCGCAGACGACGTCATCAGCACCGGCGAATCCCTGCGTTCCATGGAGGCATTGGTCAACCAGGCAGGCGGAAACATCGTCGGAAGAATGGCCGTCCTCGCAGAGGGAGATTCTGCAGACCGCACAGACATCACCTTCCTGGAAAAACTCCCGCTTTTCCATTCCGACGGTACACCGATTGACTAGGAGGAAGATCCAATATGTCAGACATTAACTTTCATGCACTGCAGAACGGAAGCGACATCCGCGGCGTGGCAATCGGCGGAGTCGAAGGCGAACCGGTAAACCTCACCCCTGCGGCCTGCTCCTTGATCGCACAGGGCTTCCTGGTCTGGCTTTGTCAGAAGACGGGAAAGGCTCCGGAGGACCTGACGATCACCATCGGCCGCGACCCGAGACTCTCCGGCGAATCCCTGCTGCAGGCCTTCACAGACGGGCTGAAAGCTTTCGGCACGCGCACCATCGACTGCGGCCTGGCTTCCACACCGGCCATGTTCATGTCCACCGTATTTCCAGAAATCAGCGCGGACGGCGCAGTCATGGTCACCGCAAGCCACCTGCCCTTCAACCGCAACGGACTGAAATTCTTCAGTAAAGATGGAGGACTCGACAAAAAAGACATTGCAAGGATCCTGACTGCCGCCGAAAATAACGAAAAACCGGCAGCGCTCCGCGAAGGGGCATCTTCCGGCAGACCACATGCAGGCTCCGCCTCATCCGCTGCAGATCAGGCTGTTGCTTCAAAAGGCTCTCAGCCGGCCCTGATGGACCTGTATTCCGCGCATCTCCGTGGCCTGATCCAGAAGGCCGTTCCGGGAGAAAAACCTCTCTCCGGCCTGAAAATCGCCGTTGACTGCGGAAACGGCGCGGGCGGATTCTATGTCAGCAAAGTTCTTCAGCCTCTGGGCGCGGATACGTCTGCCAGCCAGTTCCTGGAACCGGACGGCAGATTTCCGAACCATATTCCAAACCCGGAAAATGAAGCAGCGATGGCAGCCATTACGGACGCCGTAAACAAGAATCACTGCGATCTCGGCATCATTTTCGACACGGACGTAGACCGCTCTTCCGCTGTTGATGAGCAGGGAAGGGAGATCAACCGCAATGGAATCGTCGCCATGGCCGCGGCTCTGATCGCGGACGAATACCCGGGCACAACCGTTGTAACGGACAGCATCACCAGCAACGAACTCACCGATTATCTGGAAAACCGCCTGAAACTGCATCATCTCCGTTTTAAGAGGGGATACCGCAACGTCATTAACAAGGCGGCGGAACTGAATGCAGAAGGAACTGATGCACAGCTGGCCATCGAAACTTCCGGCCACGCAGCATATAAGGAGAATTATTTCCTGGATGATGGCGCTTATCTGGCGACACGTATCATTATCCGTCTGGCGCAGCTGAAGAGGGAAGGAAAAGAGATTTCTTCCGTCATCGCCGACCTGAAGGAGCCTGAAGAGGCTGTGGAAATCCGCATGCCGATCACAGAAGAAGATCACAATGCCGCAGGCAGTGCGATTCTGAGCGCCGTAGAAGCCTGGGCAGAGGAGCAGGACGCCGCCGCTGGCGCAGCCGGCAATTCCGGCCTTCAGATTCATCTGGTCAAGCCGAATTACGAAGGCGTCCGCGTCCAGTTCAGCGGAAATGTTCAGGGCTGGTTCCTGCTGAGAAAGTCTCTACACGATCCGATCATGCCGCTGAATATTGAAGCGGAGGAAAAGGGCGGCTGCAGACAGATTGCCGCAGAACTTTTCAAAGCCTTGGAGAATATCTCCGGAATGGACACAGGAAAGCTGACCGCATTCATCCATAATGAGAAGTAAGTGGAGAAAACCGTCTGCAGATTGAAACCGCTTTAACGGTAATTATTTTCCTTTTTAATTTCATATGGGCATGGATTTCGGACTTCACAGACACACAGACCTAACCCGAGATCATGTATAACAACCCGGCTGAATATCTCAAATCGAGATTTCAGCCGGATGTTTTTTATCCTATCATATGACCAACTAATGCAGCTTCGCTGCACGCATATAGAACCCATACCACGATTCATATCCGCTCCATCCAGCCATTGCTGCGCACAATACATGGAAATTATTTTCCTATTTTAAATCACATATAATCCCACCGGACAAACTTAAAGTCTGTATCAATTCACTGAATATTACATAATTAATTTCCATCAAAGAACAAACAAAGCAGTAAACAACACCGAACTGCGCAAGTAAAAGGGCAGGGCAGCCTGATCAGTATGCCCGATTTTTTCTCCGGATTTCTTCCTGGCGAGGCTCGCGGGCTGGCGGAATCGGCATCAAAATTTCAAGACCGAAAAGTCGTTTTCCAGAAGCGGGCCGGAACTTCCGCAGCAGTCAGGAGCAGCATCGCCAGGTTCACTTTTGCCGCGGCAGCAAGTCGATTTCAATAGAACAAAAATCTTTGCAGCGGTTTTCCTCAGGCTGAATGTGGGCGAATTTTCTCTGTCCGGCACCCCAAAAACTTTTCCAGATCACTTTCCCATGCTGAATATTTATCCGCATTTCCGCCAAAAAGATATAAGGGTTCGCATTTGTGTTTTCATATCCTCCCATCCGAAGCTCTGGCGCCGTCAGCTTTTCTCTCAGAATGATTCCCTGCATATATGAAGGGAATCATCCCCCCGATGCAGCACCAAAAACCTGATTCTTTTCGCGCAGTCCCAGACAAAGTTCTGAGCGCATCTTCCACTGCCCCCATATCCGCATCGTATATCGCTATTAAGCTTTTTACTTGTAAATTTCTTTTCCCGGTAGTATGATAAATATCGGCGAACGTAAATAAGCGATACGTGTATTGTAAATGTACGATGAAGCACGGATACAAATGCATACATCGATCATACAGATATAGAAACCGCATCTGTATTCCGGCCCTATATATAGAAGCTGCTGTACTGTTCTCCGGGTGATCTTCGCCGGAACCGGTCAGATTCCGGCAGGACAGTCGTCCCGTTTCCATCCTGTACAGACAGCACCGGGCAAACATCGGAAGAAGCAGAACATCCTTCAGCAGCAAACAGATGGCAGATGAAAAGCTTCCGATCTGCATTCGGGCATCCCGTGTTCTATACGCTTATCCGGTTTCATCTGCAGCAGAACCTTCTGCGTCGCAGCTGCGTTGATCCACGTTCAGCTATTTTATTTTTATTCATATTATGTAATTTTAATACGCACGCATATTATGCGGTATTTGTAAATCAGGAGAACTATATTATGAGAATTCGCAAGAACAAAGACTATGATCTGCAGCTCGACGGCATCGACCTGGAACTGATTGCCAGCGTCTCGGACGCACTCGCGCATCCGGTACGTCTGCTCCTCTTCCGCTACATCATGCAGCAGAACCGCAAAATGAAAAACGTCTGCACCAAGGACCTGACCAGTGTATTTGACTACGCACAGGCGACCATTTCCCAGCACATGAAACGCCTTGTGAAGTCCGGCCTGGTGGAAGTAAAGAAGGTCGACCGCTTCAATTATTACTTTGCGAACATGGGCGTTTTAATGCGTTACTTAGATGCATCCAAGAAATTTTCCATCGTCAAATAGTAAGTATGTATTTACGAATTATTCCTGCATTATTTTTTTCATCCTGTCATTCATCCTGCTGAGCGAGCAGATGATCGACGCCGGTGAATGATGATGCAGGATTTATCTTCATAATATTTTTCACTTAATTCAGTCTTTTGTCCAGGGTCGTATTGTACCGCAGTATCCATCCATTATTATTTGTGACGTAATATTCTGCAATTTATTATTTCTCAACTGCAAAAACGTCGCCCGGGAGTGCATTTTTTTGAGATCAGTTCGGTTTAAAAATGTGAAATCGGAGCAGGTTGACGATGTCGGACGCATCAGGTGCTTATATTCTTCGTCTGACGGAAAGACAATAAAAAACCGCTTTGGAATTACTCTGCGCATAAGCACGCTGTCAGATCATTCACAACGCGGTGTCTCCTTGCTGCTGCCCAGTGGAAAGATGGTGTGTTTTGTCCGGAACTGACGGATCAAAATTCCCGAAACATGAGTATATCGTATTCATTATGCCAGGCCCTGAGCGGCTGCTAATTCCGTGATGGACTGCTCATGGGAACTATCTCGCTTTCTCTTCGCTGTTGACCAGCACCAGTGTGAAGTAGCCGGTTTTCTCAGGCGCATCGGCGGCCTTCGCATAGCAGGCCTGATCGGGGAGGCCGCAGTTGATCACGACTGCGGAGTCGTCCAGAAGCCCGGTGTTTTTCAGCTGCTCCTTCCAAAGCGCGGAGTCGCGGCCTGGCTTCATCACGACTTTGGTGCCCGGGAAGCGGAGGGCCTCTTCAACGTCATCGTACTGCTCTGGGATGATCATCAGCGGCTGGTCAGGCTGTGTCAGCATGCGGCCGGAAATGGCGGCCGCGGCGGAAAAACTGTTTACTCCTGCCACGGTCTCCACAGGAAAGCCGGCCTCCTGCACCACGCCGCGGACATAGCCGTAAGTGCTGTATAAACTGACATCGCCGATAGCAAGCATGGCCGTGGTTTTTCCGCTCTGCAGACAGGAAACGATTTTCTCCGCATTCTCACGATGCTCGCGGTCGCGCTGCTCCTGATCCCTGCTCATGGAAAAGTCCAGATACAGAAGCTCTTTTCCTTCAATATCCGCCGCCTGTGCAGCAATGTCCAGCGCCATGGTATGTTTTTTCATGGTCCTCGGAACGGCCAGCACCTCTGCTTTCTCAATGCAGCAGACAGCCTTCAGAGTCATCAGTTCCGGATCTCCTGGGCCCGTGCTGACCCCGTAAAATACCGGCTTCCCGGCGGCGGTCAGGGCATTGCTTATTTCCGCCCCGGATGCTGCCAGAGCACGAGTTTTCTGTTCACCCTCAGCCATTTCCGGCCTTCCCGGGCAGATTTTCTGATTCATTTCCTTCTTCTCCCTGCGTATTTCTATATTTATACTAATAAAATTATGTTTTTACATTGTATCTGAGATTGTATTATTGGGGTTCGTCGAAATCTTGATTTTTTTATTTTTTGCAGACCTTCTGCTGCGATAATGTTAAATGGTCTGAAAAATATTTGCCTCAAAGAAACAGAGTATCTCTGAAATTCACACTCTCATACCCTTTTACTGAAGTTTTTCGAGCTTTTATCTATCGCAGCACCCGGAATAGCAATAGAAATCTGTCAGCCGCCTGCTGTCAGCCCGCCAGAACCGGCAGCTGTTTCATCCCCGGGCGCTGTTCACCGCAGTGACCATTAGGCCAGCTACTTGTGATAGGGTTCGTGACGGATAATCTTGAAGCTCCGGTAGATCTGCTCCAGCAGAATTACGCGCATCATCTGGTGCGGGAAGGTCATATCCGAAAATGACAGTTTGAAATCCGCTCTCTTGCTCACATCCGGTGAAAGTCCCAGACTTCCGCCAATCACAAACACCAGATAGCTGCGTCCTTCCAGACTCCAGTCCTCGATTTTTTCCGCCAGCTTCTCGGAAGACAGCTTCTTTCCCTGGATTTCCAGCGTCACAACCCAGGACAACGGACGGATATGCGAGAGAATCTCTTCGCCTTCCTTTACTTTTACCGCGAGTTCATCGGCGGGAGAGGGATTTGCCGCCAGCCTGGACTCCTTCAGTTCGACAATATCCAGGCTGCAGTAGCCTCCAAGCCGCTTGGAATACTCCTTTACCGCGTCCCTCCAGTAGGATTCTTTTAATTTTCCGATACAGATTACTGTGATATTCATAGCTGATGATTAAATATTTATATACTCAAGTTAAAGTTTCCTGTATTTTATATACCTGCACCGCAGCCCCGCATATTTGCAGTTTCAATTGCTGTAACGCTGTAATGTCAGCTTTTTTCTTTTGCACGTATTCAGTATACACATGTAAACACCCGCCACTCTCAGGACGTCAGCCTTCTGCAGCTTTCAGGGCGTCGGCCTCTGGCCGGCTGGCTTTTGTCCGCGGAGCTATACGGTCAGCAGCGGGGTCGGCTCGCTCCGTCTGGCCACGGAAAGGTTCAGATCCTTGCCGACGTAATAGTCATCCTCGAACAGGATGTTCCGGACGGTCAGGAAGGCCTGCTCCGGAGTGTTGTTCTGGTGGCTGAGATGGGCAAGGACGATTCTCGGCATGTGATCGCTTTTATGCTCTTCCAGCAGCCTGCAGACTGTGTTTCCGGCTGTTTCGTTAGACAGATGGCCGTGGTCGCCCAGAATTCTCTGCTTCAGCGGGTAGGGATAAGGCCCGACACGCAGGATGTTCACTTCATGATTGGCCTCCAGCACAGCGGTGTCCGACGGCTGGATGTGCTGAAACATCTCGGCGGTAACGATTCCGGTGTCGGTCATGATCGACAGCATCCGGCCATCGCAGCGGAAGGTGTAGGCCACCGGATCTGCCGCATCGTGTGAGATCGGGAATGCCTGAATTTCAATGTTTCCAACGGTAAAATGCTGGTTCCGGTCAATGGCCGTCGCGCGGTCCTCCGGCAGTTTATCCCGGACACAGTCCAGAGTCCCGGCCGTAGAGTAAATTTCCGCATTCGACGCCTTGCGGCCCATCATACGGATGCTTTTCACGTGATCCGTGTGCTCGTGGGTCAGCAGAATGCCATCCACATCCGGCGCCTCCATACCGCATTTTTTCAGCCCCGACAGAATATGCTTCCCGGCAATCCCGACATCCACCAGCAGCGATGTACTGTCCGAACGCACCAGATAGCAGTTTCCCGAACTGCCGCTTGCAAATGAGCAAAACTCAAGTCCCATAAAATTCCGATTCCCCTCTCTCCGTTTTTATATTAAGCAACACTCGGATTATACCACATTTTCCCGGCCGCACCCTCAATGCACGTAAATTCCCCTGCGAACTTCCGGAAAACACGGTATAATAGGGCCCATGGACAAAATTCACCTGCCGCCTGCGACAGCAAGAGGCCGAGACACTGAAACGCGCCGCCCGCCAGCTCATGTCCGCGACAGTGAACACAGGCCGACGCACAAAAACGGCTGTTCAGCAGCAGTTACCGGCAGTCGAAACGCAGAACTGCAGACAGAAAGCCTGCAGAACAGAAGCATTAAACTGCAGCCGAATTTTACCCGGAAAGCAGAACACGGCGCATATAGAGTCCGGCAGCATATTACCGGAAACAAAACTGACAAATACAAACTTCAACATACACAGGAGACAGAAACAATGACCACATTGAGAATGTATACAGACGGAGCATGCTCGGGAAACCAGAGCGAGAAGAATTTCGGGGGATGGGGCGCCATCCTGGAATTCGGGGAACACCGCAAGGAACTGCATGGAGGGGAGAAAAACACGACCAACAACCGCATGGAGCTGATGGCGGTCATTCAGGCCTTTTCTGCACTGAAGAGGACAGGGCTTGATGTCGAGGTATTCTCTGACAGTTCTTATGTGATGAACTGCTTCCGGAACGGCTGGTATAAAAACTGGGAGAAAAACGGCTGGAAAACTTCGCAGAAAAAGCCGGTTGAGAACCAGGAGCTCTGGAAGCAGCTGCTTTCGCTGGTCCGCCAGCATAATGTACAGTTTTTCCGCGTAAAAGGACACGTGAATATCGACTCTCCGGCCATTAATAAAGATAAGCTGTACCAGAAATTCGTGAGCTGGAATGGAGCGCGGTTTACGATTGAAGATTTTGAATATGTGACAAAAATGAACAACCGCGCTGACGAACTGGCGAACATGGGCACAGATGAAGCGAAATTGCGCGGGTAAGCCCCCAAAATAGTAATTTTCAGCGTCAATTACCGCAGGAGTCTTCTTTTCAAGCCTCTTAAAAAGTGTTATAGTTGCAAATATGTGTGTTTGGTGAAGAAAACATCGTTAAAATATCATCAAACTCACGGACAACTAAATCATGGAAACTTTTTAAGGGGTGTTTTTCTTGAAAAAAGGTTATTTCTACATCGCCGTTACTACCATCTTATTCAGTTCCATGGAAATCGCGCTGAAGAGCCTGGGAAATGCGTTCAATCCGGTCCAGATGACCTTCACCAGATTCCTGATCGGAGGACTCGTTCTTCTGCCAATGGCTCTGCACCACCTGCACAAGCACCATCTCAAGATCACACAGAGTGACCTTGCTCAGTTTGCTATGCTTGGGCTGATCGGTGTCACAATTTCCATGACGCTTTATCAGCTGTCTGTCGTCTATACACAGGCATCTGTCGTTGCAGTTCTGTTCTCCAGCAACTCGATTTTCGTTATGATTTTCGCCTTTATGTTCCTGGGAGAGCCGATTTACCGACGCAATATCGTGTCACTGGGTCTCGATCTTGTCGGAATTTTATTTGTCATCAACATTCTTCACATGAAGCTCAGTATCGCCGGGGTTATCTTCACGATGCTGGCAACGGTCACCTTCGCGCTGTACGGTGTCGGTGGAAAGAAGCCGACGGTGAAATTCGGCGGAACGGTCAATACCTGCATGTCTTTCCTGGCGGGCGGAATTGAAATGATTGCGCTGTCTCTTCTGACATACATTCCGGCTGTTGCGCATATGTTTAACGGACTCGGACTGACCATGTTCAGCAGAATCCCGATGTTCCAGGGTTATTCGCTGCATACGCTTCCGGCATTCCTGTTCGTCTGCATCGGCGTCACCGGAATCGGCTATGCCTGCTACTTCCTGGCCATGGAGAGTGTCTCCGTCAATACCGTATCGCTGGTATTCTTCTTTAAGCCGGTCCTCGCACCGATCCTGGCTTTCCTGATTCTTGGCGACCCTATGCCGGCCACCAAGATTATCGGAATCTGCTTCATTCTCGCCGGATCTCTGTCGAATATCCTTCCTCCGATGCTTGCCGGAAGAAAATCCGCAGACAGGCTGGATCAGGAGGCTGTACGTGCAGAATATGCGCTCAGCGAAGTGGAAGGGCGCGCGCTGGAAGGAAAAGAGCGTCTGAAGAAAAAGGAATTCGACCAGAAGGAAAGACGCCGCGCAGACGCCGCGAAACGTGCTGCAGGGGCAGAGGCGTCGTCACACATGGCGGAATAATCTGCTTCCGGAGCCTTGTACTCATCTGCCGAGATTTCTGTACTCCATGCAGAAGAAAACGATCTGGATCCGGGCAGTAAAGAAGGATGAGGCGCTGCCATATTCAGCTTTTGCCGTAATTTCAAAACGCTTAGGAGGAGTTTTGAAAAATTTGTTCCAGAATCATAGAAAAATCATGGTTTCTCAACGGATTTGAAAGCGCACATTTCAATTGTGCGCTCATATACATATGAAAATGTGAAAATATCGGGGGATGATCAAGATTCCCCGTTATTTTTACTCAGTACGAGGCGTAATATTCAGCAATTTATAATTCGTATAACTTTGTTTCCGAAAAATCGTATATTCTGTTCATATTTATTATAAGAAAATCGGTCAATGAAATAAAAAATGCATCTTGCAGCCAGATGAAACTCCTTTTTTTGTTGCGAAAAATCGTTTTTTCGGCTAAATGGAAACAAGAATCACGAAAGTGCCTTTTGTCACTATAACCCAAACTTGTGCGGACTGCCGTTTGAGCCTCGCAGACACAAGTATAGAGCCATACCGAATGCGCGGCGGCTTCGGTATACAGTATACCTAAGCATCTCGTCCAGGCATCTCGTCCAGGCATCTCGTCCAGGCATCTCGTCCAGGCA
>CAJMLL010000031.1 GCA_905214225.1 uncultured bacterium
GGAAGGCATCTTCCAGCACATTCGGGTCAAAATCGTATTCCGGCGGATTGAGCGGAACGTAGACAGGAACCGCGCCGGACAAAATCGCATCTGCTCCGTAATTCTCATAAAACGGTGAAAATACAACGACCTTGTCGCCCGGATTGACGACGGACATCATGGCCGCCATCATTGCCTCCGTAGAGCCTGCCGTAATCACAATCTCCGACTCCGGATCAATATCCATGCCCATATAATGCGACTGCTTGGCTGCAAGCGCCTCACGCGTGTCTTTTGCGCCCCAGGTGATGGAGTACTGATGGAAGTCCTCCTCGGTTACCTCTCTCAGTCTCTTCAGGATCTCTTCCGGCGGTTTAAAATCCGGAAATCCCTGCGACAGATTGACCGCGCCGTATTTATTTGAAATACGTGTCATGCGCCGGATCACTGAATCTGTGAAATGCGCAGTACGTTCTGATAATGGTCTCATTCTTCCCAAGCCTCTTTTCTGTCAGCGGACACGCGGCATCTTAGCTGCAGAACCTGCAGCAGTAAGGATTTACTTTGTGCCGGCAGCCGTCCTGCACGCTGTTTCCGCTCCAGAGCGGCAGCCTGCCAGACTGAAAAATCCGGCTTGCTTCGGCTGCTGATGGTTTCGGCACCTTCTCTCTTCTCTGCCGCAGAATTCTGCCACATGGTGTCCGCTCCCCTTTTATTCTTTATTACATAAAATTACACGAAAAAATGGAGCATATGGGATTCGAACCCATGACCTCTTGACTGCCAGTCAAACGCGCTCCCAGCTGCGCCAATGCCCCAAAACAAATTCTTTCTTATTCACTTTTCTCTGCTGCCAGATCACAGCCTGCCTCCATGGGATATTCTGTTTTTCCGGCTGCCAGCATCACTGAATATGTTCTTATTATATCGAAAAAACAGTCCCAGATAAAGTGCGGATTGCAGGAAAGTGAGGTGAAAAAGCGAGGTATACTGTATTATAATCGCGTTTGACAAATTCTGCTGGTCGAGATTTCCATACTAATCCGAGGGTTTCCCGACTCTCATTTCCTACAGTCGGGAAACCGGTCCTTTCACGGCAAATTCCCGAGCTTATTTTTCAGGACCTCGGGAAAATCAACTTAATCGTGTTTTTTCCCGAGCCTGCCAAAAGCAGCAATATACTCATATACGCCCAAATAAATATATATTATCTTATACACATATTTATTCATATATTCTATTTAATAATCGCGATATTTTTACTATAAAATAAATATATCCCTCATGCATGAGACTCTCCCGAACTTCTGCATCTGGAAGTTCGGGAGACTAGCTTTAATAAGGTATTTTCCCGAAGGCTCTGCTGTCAAAAGTTCGGGAACACCCCCTGATATGAAAGAATTCCCGAACTGCGTGCAATACGTCTCGGGAATTCCACATTTATAAGCTGTTTTCCCGACCTTTAGGAAGTGCATCGTATCAATATCCGCACAATTTAACGTGAATATTTTATGAATGCTGCATGTTAAAGTATACAGTATACTTATATCAATCTATCAATCCGTCTATCTGCCCGTTAATCTGCCTTCTGCCCGTCGTTCTCTCTGAAACATCAAAAGCTGCCAACCGGCCTGTTTTCACCCCACCGACCGAGTCCTCGCCTTCCCTGCACCGGCCACCGGCCATCTGAAGTCACAAACAACGCCAGCCAAACTGTACATTCTGCCGCCGCCACCTATAGGCACGAAAGCCGCCGGCCGGGCTGGCAATCTGCCTTTTCCGGCCGGCGGCTCCTTGTGAAGGAATATGTTGAAGTATTGTAAATTGCATTGATAGGCCGGCAGCAGTGCTCTGACTGCGGCAGGATCAGCTGAACGCGACTGCTTCTCTTTCGCCTCGTCGGGAGGCTGATCGATCCTCAGCCGCAAAACTGTGTGTACCGCATCAGCTGCCCGGAGCCCTGCTCCGGCAGTCTGCTGCGTATGCTGGCTGTATGGCATAAAAGTAAATTATCTTCTCTTAAATTACCCAGTTATTGTATTCGATGGTCACGTTGGCATTGGTGATCTGGAAGATCTTCTGGGCGATTTCTGCGGCTGTCGCTTCATGCGCTGCTGCGCCGGAAGCTGCGCCATTTCCGCTCAGTTCGGACCACAGCTTATAGTGCTCGTCGGAGCTCAGGCTGTCGTCTGGCTCCTGGTCGCTGTCGAGGACAAGCAGGACGATGATTCCTGTCTCTTTCAGGTGCTTCAGGACGTTGACATAGTCTTCACCCTCCTGTGGGTGATACAGATAGGTGTGGCGTCCGTTTCTGACCAGATTGAACTCTGCCTCTTCAACGGCCTCCAGCGTGGAACCGTCTTCTCCCGGACGGAACTCGACGATGCCGGAAGTCTGCCAGTTCAGCGAACTTCTCATCTGACGGGTTGCCTTTGGATGCTTCTTCTCCGACTGATCATTGATTTTTGTAACAATGCCGCAGGCGGAAGTCATGTGGCTGATACGGTCGATCAGGATCAGCTCGCCCTGGGTTCTGTGATCCTTGAACTCGGAGAGGATGATCGGCTCTGTAACAGCGATTTCACAGACAGCGATTTCATTCTTTTTCAGCGTGTCTGCGTTCTGCTTTTCGCCGGTGTTGATATCGATCTTGTACTTGATTTTTGTCAGGATTCCAGGAATCTTCTTGGTGCCAAGCTTGATCAGGAAGTTCTTTCCGATGCTCAGCGACTGGTCGTCCATCCAGAGAAGTTCGGTCTCAAAGGAATCGGATGCTCTCAGGCCGCTTCCGGACTCCAGTACGCAGCCTCTGGATACGTCGACTTCACGGTCCAGCTGGATGGTGACCGGCTGTCCGGTGACGGCGGACTGCTCCTCATGATCGGCAACGAGAATGCTCTTTACGTGTGCCTGCTCACCGCTTGGAAGGGAAGTCAGTTCATCGCCGACTTTCACGCTGCCGCATTCGATCTGGCCCTGGAAACCACGGAACTCGTGGCTCGGACGGCAGACACGCTGAACCGGCATGTAGAAGCCCTTTTCTTCAGCAGCTGCGTCGCCCACATCGACCGTTTCCAGCTGGTGCAGAAGGGTCGGCCCCTTGTACCAGTCGAAATTTGTCGTCGGCTTGGTGATGTTATCGCCCTCGGTCGCGGAAACCGGGATAATCACAACGTCCTGCAGACCCAGCTCGTCTTTCAGCTCGCCGATCTGCTTTTCAATCTCACGGAAACGGTTCTCGTCGTAGCCGACCAGATCCATCTTATTCACTGCGAAGATGAAGTGGCGGATGCCCATCAGAGCGCAGATTCTTGCGTGACGCTTGGTCTGGATCAGCACGCCCTGGGAAGCGTCGATCAGGATGACGGCCAGGTCTGCAAATGACGCACCGCAGGCCATGTTTCTGGTGTATTCCTCGTGACCCGGTGTGTCCGCACAGATGAAGCTGCGGTTATCCGTCGTGAAGTAACGATATGCGACGTCGATGGTGATGCCCTGCTCACGCTCGGCAATCAGTCCGTCCAGCAGCAGAGAGTAGTCGATCTTTCCTCCGCGGCTTCCTACCTTGGAATCCAACTCCAGGGCATTTTTCTGATCTGCGTAGATCAGCTTGGCATCATACAGCAGATGCCCGATCAGCGTGGATTTTCCGTCGTCCACACTTCCGCATGTAATAAATTTCAGTAAACCGCTCATTAGAAATACCCCTCTCTCTTACGCTTCTCCATACTTCCTGCTCCGCCGTCTTTATCGATGACACGGCTGGTACGCTCAGATTCAACGGCGCTGAGCGTCTCCTGGACGATCTTGTCCAGGGTGTCTGCCTCTGACTCGATTCCGCCGGTCAGAGGATAGCATCCAAGCGTGCGGAAACGGATTTTCTTATGCATGATGTCTTCTGGCTTCAGATTCAGGTGGTCAATGATTCTGTGGTCGTCTACCATGATCAGATTTCCTTCGTAATTGATGCATGGACGTTCTTTCGCGAAGTAGAGCGGCACGATCTCAATGTGCTCTCTCTGGATGTACTGCCAGATGTCTTTCTCCGTCCAGTTGGAGATCGGGAACACACGCATGCTCTCTCCCTTGTTGATTTCTGTATTATAGAGTTTCCACATCTCCGGACGCTGGTTTTTCGGGTCCCAGGCCTGCGCAGAATTTCTGAAGGAGAAGATTCTCTCCTTGGCTCTCGATTTTTCCTCATCACGGCGGCCGCCTCCGAAGGCTGCTGTAAAGCCGTAATATGTCAGGGCCTGTTTCAGCGCCTGCGTCTTCATAATATCCGTGTAAGAAGCGCCATAGTCGAACGGATTGACCCCGGCTTTGACGCCTTCCTCATTCTTCCATTCCAGCATTTCCAGGCCGTATTTCTTCGCCTGCTCGTCTCTGAACTTGATCATTTCATGGAATTTCCAGGTGGTGTTGACATGCAGGAACGGGAACGGCGGCTTTTCCGGATAGAACGCCTTCAGTGCAAGATGCAGCATGACGGAGCTGTCCTTTCCGATTGAATAGAGCATTACCGGTTTCTCGCATTCCGCGGCAACCTCACGGATGATGTAGATCGCTTCTGCTTCCAGAGCGTCCAGATGTGATAAATTACTCATTGCTGACTCCTTCTGTCTCCGGCTTTCCGGAGCTTCCTTCATATTCCTTCTGGACAAAAGCCACACGCGCAAGGGATTTCCCTGCCTCTGCGGGCTCCGCCCGGTGCCGGCTGAAGCCTCTGGCCAGACCATTTCCATTCCGGCCGCTTCAATTTCCGGCTGTCCGATCCTCCCGGATCAGTACTGGTTTGCGTTTTTCCGGTTGACGGTAATCACCGTCTCTTCCCCGGATGGACGATGCACAATCCAGTTGTATAAATCTCCGTCCTTTTCGATCCGCATGGCAGATCCGGCTCCTCCGATGTCTGCTCCCAGGAACAGGCTGATGGCCGATACCGGACAAACCTTCATGCAGGATGTACATCCCCAGCAGTCTTCCAGAATCCGGATTTCTGCTTTTTTCTCTTCATTCAGGCGGATCAGGTTTCCCGGACAGGCTTCCGTGCAGCGTCCGCAGCCGATACATGTTTTCTTATCGATCTGTATGCTCATAACTGCCTCCTTTCACCAGATCCCGGTAGATGATCTCGATCTTCCCGTCCTTCAGTCTGGAATTGACGTAACGGAGGCCTTTATCGGACTGCTCCGGGTAATCCGCGTTTTCTCCGAATGTATGCCAGCGGGTTTCTTTTCTTGCCCGCATGTGGGCGATCAGTGTGCGGCAGACGGTCATGCGTTCTCTGACCTCATAGACATGAAGCAGATCGAACATGTCTTCTGCAGGAAGTGTTTTAACCAGTTTCTGCAGTTTTTTGATTTCCTCATCGGCTTTCTTCAGCCGGCTTTCGTTGCAGCGGTAATCTGTACGGATGCCTCCCGCATACTCGTCCATGACTTTCTGCATGGCTTCCTCCAGCTGATGCCAGTCTAAAATGCCGGCCGGCTGATTCAGATGATCCTGCATTTCCCGGATCGCGGAAGCGGCTTCCTTTTCATTAATCTCCTGCTCCGAACCGTTATCAGAGTCTTTTTTGTCCCTGAACCTTCTGGCGATGGATTCTGCGGCGATTTCCCCTTCCGCAAGGGCTCCCGTTACGTACTTCTGAGGCGCGCCCCCCGCTGCGTCTCCGGCTGCGTAGAGCCCGTGTACGGTGGTTTCCCTTGAGGTGTCGACCCAGAAGCCGCTGGCAGTGTGGCCGCCGACTACATACGGTTCTGTGCCCTCGACCTCGACATTCTGCTCAGACGGTCCCTTTCCGGATTCCAGCCATTTCAGGGTCTGCGACGGCGCCATGTTCAGATAGGCCTTGTACAGATCCTCTTCCTGCTGCTTTGTGATTCCGGAAGTGGCCAGGTAACAAGGTCCGCGCCCCGCCCGGTTCTCTTCCACGGTTCCGTAGATTCTCTGCGGAGTAGTCAGGCCGTATTTCGTTTCGTAAACCTCGCCCTTGGAGTTAACCTGCTTTGCGTGAACCCCCTGGGCGATGGTTCCCGTCGGCGCGATGGTGTCCTTACAGCGCAGCGCCACAAAACGGTTTTCAAACGTGGTCATCTCTGCGCCGGCCCGGATTCCCATGGAAAATCCCGCGCCGGTATTAAACGGCGGATACCACATCTTATGACGGGAGAATCCCGGGTTGTTCGGCCGGTACAGTCCTGCCGCGCCCCCTGTGGCGATCAGCACGGCTTTCGCGTCGATGTCATAGGCAGTCTTTTCTCTTACGGAGAAACCGACCGCTCCGGTAACGGAAGTCTTCCCATCGGCTTCCTCTGTTTTCAGATCCGTGATATTCACGTGGTTCAGAACCGTGACATTCGGCTGGGCTTCCGCCCCTTTTGCCAGCAGCGGTTTGATGTTCTCCCCGTTGATCTTCACGTTTCTCCAGCCCCGGGTGACGTACTTTCCGTTTTCATCCTTCAGGATGACCAGACCGCGGCGCTCCAGGTCTTCGGTGACCTCATTCAGCCGTTCGGAAATCGTCATCAGAAGGTCGTCTCTGACGATGCCCTCGGCGTCTTTTCTCGCATATTCCACGTAATCGGAAGGGGTGTGCCCTTCCGAAATATATGCGTTCAGTGCATTGACTCCCGCCGCGAGACATCCGCTGCGGATGATGTTGGCTTTCTCCGCGATGAGGACCTTCAGCTTTTCGCCGCCCAGTTTGATGGCGGCGTAACAGCCTGCCGTTCCTCCTCCGATAATCAGCACATCGGTTTTGATTTTCTTTATCTCCAGGTTTTCCATAACTCTTTATCCCTTGTAACGTTCATTTTTGCCGGCAAAAAGTAATGCGCTAGACGGTGAGCAGCAGTGCGCCCGTCAGAGCGGATGCCGCAATCAGAATACCATTTCCCGCATGTTTTCTGTTCATGAGGAAGAGGTTGGCTGCGGTGAGGACTGCAGTGATGATCACGGTGGCTGCTGCGCTGTTTCCGAGCGCTGCGCCGGTGTCGATGTTGGTTCTGATCATGGTCAGGGTTACGTTCAGCAGAAGTCCGCTGATGATCGGACGGATCCAGCGGCTGATCTCGCGGAATACTGTGACTTCCTCAAACTCGGACAGCAGCCAGCGGATCCAGCAGAATACGAGGCCGGAAGCCGATACGCTGACGCCCAGGCATGCCAGAGCGGTCAGCCAGCCGCCTGCAGCGGTTCCGCTTACGTCCAGGCCTGTGAAATAGCCGATGCCGGTCAGGATCTTGCAGAGGATGGATCCCGGAAGCACATTGGCTGCCGGAACCAGAGTTCCGTAGAAATCATGGGCGCTGACCATGCCGTGTCCGACGAACATGCCGTCTGCCACGGACAGGTAGGCATCTCCGCCGCCGAAAGAAATCAGCGAAGAAAGAATTCCCTTTCCCAGAAGAAGTGCAGAACCTTTAATGTAGAGCAGTGCCGGAAGTGATGTAACCGTAAGCAGAAGCAGCCATGCACCGGTCTGCTTAAGCGGTGTTTTCCAGCTGATCTCTGCCTGTGCATCGATGCGGCTGTGCTTTCTGTCATTCTGGATGCTTTCCGCAATTCCCTTCACGGAAAGGAGCACCATGAACAGATACAGCGCGACACGCAGCATGCCCGGAACGGCAGCTCCCGTCCTTCCAGTGAAAACCAGGTAAAGGACCGCGGTAATAATGCAGACTGTGCTCTTCAGCTTTGTGAACCTGCATCCGGTATAGAAAATACCGAAGAAGGCCAGTCCCAGAACCTCAACGGTGGACAGGCTGAGTACCGGATTTCCGCTGATTTCCAGAATCCCGAACAGATTTTTCCCAAAGGTCAGCAGGAAGACGGCAATCATAATCAAAAGTGAAACTCTTCCCGTCTTCTTCCCCTCCAGGGAAGATGTCTTCTGTGTTTTTGCCGCATAATTGATCAGAAGACTGCAGATGAACGCACCCAGGCCCACGGACAGATAACGGACAAAGTTCAGTGACTTGACACTGGATCCGGAGAAAACCGTCAGAAGAAGGACGGTGAGAAGAGCGCCCGGTGCTGCCATCGCGGCAGCGGCCAGAAGCATTCCTTTCAGGCCGAATGTGGTCAGTCCGTTTCCAGCGGCAATCTCAACCGGAAGAGCGCCAGGAGTCACGCAGGCTGCAATGACGTCCTCATCGTAGTCTTTCTTGGAAATGATGTTCTGCTCCTGCACAACTTCTTCTTCGATCACCGGAATCAGTGCGCTTCCGCCGCCGAATCCGATCACGCCGATTTTCAGCATGGAGAGAATCATCTTCCAGAATCTGCGTGATTCAGAACGGGCAGGAACCTGTACGGTCTGCTCTGCCTTCATTGTCTGTTCTGCTGTCTGACTCATGATCGTTCCCCTTCCGGTAAATTGAACCAATAACTTTCTGTTCCCCTGAATTGAAAGGTCCGCCCGGGATGCGCTCGTCACACTTTATCCTTTCATCCTGCTGAGCGGACATTTTATTACCACAATTCTAGTAGGAATATATCTTTATTAGTTATTATCATACCGCATTCTGTCCAGTTTGGATAATACGGATTCCTGATAGCCGGTTCTATGTTTTTACTTATGACGGGAAAACCAGTGACGGATGACAGGGAAACAGAAGGACAGCAGGAGGCCGCCCACCTGTTCATCTGAACCCGGTGCGGCGGCCTCCCATAAAAGACAGCGGATACTCCTACTCTCCAACCTTTCTCACGATCAGATCGTAAGTTCCGTCTTCATTATCGATCAGTTTCAGAATCTGGTGTCCCTCTTCCTTTACGCTGCGCGGAACGTTCTGCACCGGCTCGCCGTCGTTCATGTGAACAGAAAGGATCTGTCCCTCGTCCAGCTCCTCCAGCGCAACCTTTGCCTTAACAAAAGTTACCGGGCAGACAACGTCTGTAATATCCACGGTGTCATCAATCTTTATTCCTGCTTTTTCCTCAGCCATTTCAATCCCCTTTTCTCTTACTACTTCTTCTGCAGATCCGGACGAAGCTTCCAGTCCGTCAGTTCCAGCGGTTTGGAGGCCTGTGCATGTGCCTCTTCCTCGCTTGCTGCATAAACCTTCCGGATCATCGCGTCAAACTTATCCTCGCCTTCTCTTGCGATCGCAAACTGCAGACGGTCTCCCGGCTGTGCGTGATCATGGAAGAACTGGATCGTCGCATCGCACATCTGAATCAGCTTATCGTGACTCTCTACAAACGGTGTGAGCTGACGTCCCTTATGGAAGTGATTTCCGTACATTCCGCCAAAGCTCATGATGTATCCCGGATGCTCCTCATAAGCATCCATCGGACATGACTTTGCGCAACGGCCGCAGTATGTGCACTTATCCTGGTCGATGGAAATCTTTCCGTCCTCCAGCGAAACCGCGCCCTCACGGCAGGCTTTTACACAGACACCGCACTGAATGCATTTATCCGGAATCCACTCAACACGCTCCGCGCCTTTGATTCCGATATCGTTTTCCTCAGTCTTCAGACAGTTATTCTGGCATCCGGTGATACCAAACTTGAACTTTCCCGGAAGCTCCTTCGCAAAATATCTCTGGTCAATTTCCTCTGCCAGCTCATAAGTGTAAATGCATGCACTCGGACAGGTATCCGCACCCTGACAGGCTGTCGTTGTACGGACACGCGGGCCGCAGACAGAAGGCTCTACGTTATACTTTGCCAGCTCTTTCTTGATCTCCTCGATATCCTCCAGCTTCATATATGGAATTTCCAGGGACTGACGCGCTGTCAGATGTACATAGCCCTGGCCGTATTTCTCTGCGACCTTAGAAACTCCAAGCAGCTGTTCCTCCGTCATCTTTCCGCCGATGACATGAACTCTCAGTGCAAACCGGTTCTTCTGCTTCTGGCGCATCCATCCGCCTTTTTTCAATGCTGCATAATCTGTTGCCATATTCGGTTCCTTTCTCTTCTTCCGTGACAAAAAGCAAACGGCCAAGGGGATCAGCCCTCAACGATCTGCAAATCTTCCTTTGTCGATACCTTATCCTCAACGTGGAAGGAATTCAGCACCGGATGACTGTCATCCATCAATGATAATATTAGATAACTTGCTTTGCCGTCAAATGCCAGACGGATATCTTCCTGAGAAGATCTGGACGGGCTCTCCGGATGAGAATGCCAGTTTCCCAGCGGCTTCATGCCGTTTTCTCTCATGTCCTTTACAGCCTTCAGCTGCTCCTTCGGATCCAGAGAAAAATGCTCGTTGCTGTGGTCCAGATTGGTCAGAAGGTAAACCTTCTGAATTTCTCTGCTGCCGTCTTCATGGTCAATTCCTCCAATCAGGCCGCAGGCTTCATCCGGTTTTTCTTTTCTGGCATGCTCCAGTATTTTTTTATAATCGCTTTTTTTCAATGTGATTTTCATTTCACTCTTGCCTCTTTTAATTTTGTCCCGGCTTCCACTCGCAGGCTGGCTGCTCATAATCGATCAGTTTGGTAATGGTCGGATGATCGGAGCATACAGCGCATCCTTCTCCGCGCGGCGGAAGGTTGATGGTGTGGAATTTCATTTTCAGTCCGTCAAAGGTCAGAAGCTTTCCGACCAGAAGATCTCCGGCTCCGGTCAGATACTTGACAGCTTCCAGGGCCTGCAGAGATCCGATGGTTCCGGCCATCGCGCCGATGACTCCGGCGGACTTGCAGGTCGGAATTGCGTCCTTCGGCGGCATGGTCTTGAATACGCAGCGGTAACACGGTCCCTCGTGTGGAATGACGGTCATCAGCTGGCCGCTGAAACGCAGGATTCCGGCGTGAGAGAATGGCTTGTTGGCCATGACGCAGGCATCGTTGATCAGGAATTTGGCCGGGAAGTTGTCTGTTCCGTCCAGAATGAAATCATAATCCTTGATGATGTCCAGGATGTTGCTGCTGTCGATGAACTGATGGTAGGTGACAACCTCGACATCCGGGTTGATGGCACGCATCGTTTCTGCAGCGGATTCCACCTTCGGACGGCCGACATCCGCCGTTGTGTGAATGACCTGACGCTGAAGATTGGACAGGTCCACAACATCTGCATCGACGATACCGATTTTTCCTACTCCTGCTGCTGCAAGATATAGAGCGGCAGGTGCTCCGAGGCCGCCCGCGCCGATGATCAGAACACTTCCGTTCAGGAGCCTTTTCTGGCCCTTGACGCCGATTTCTTTCAAAATGATATGTCTGGAATAACGCTCCAGCTGTTCATTGGTGAAACCCATTATCTTCCACCTCCCATGAAGTACAGGAACTCAACGACATCGCCGTCGTGCAGCTGCTGTGTGTCAAAATCCGCGCTCTTTGCGAACTCTTCGTTGACGGAAACGCTGACGTACACCGGCGTCTCGACATTTTCCTGTGCGATGAGTTCGGAAATCGTGATTCCGTCCTTAACTTCCTTCTGGTCTCCTGAAACTGTGATCTTCATGATTTTTCCTCCTGAACCTTATGTTTCTCTATTTCTGAATTGAATCCTTGTTATCTCTTACTGGTCCGCCTGCTTTACGGCCTGCGTGAAATCTTCAATCAGGTCTTCCGGATTTTCGATTCCCACGCTGACCCTCACCGTATCTTCAAAGACACCGGCGGCTTCTTTCTGTTCTTCTGTATTATGAATAAATATCGTGGAAGAAGGATGAATGGCCAGCGTCCTGAGATCGCCGATGTTGCTGGCGATCACCACGCACTTCAGCGCATCCAGAATGCGGAATGCCTTTTCCTTTGATCCCGCACGGAAAGTCAGGATGCCTCCGCCTCTTCCGCGGAACTGCTTTTCCACAATGCTCCGACAGGGATGTTCCTCAAGGCCCGGATAACAGACCCTGGAAATTCCCGGAAGCTTCTCAAGAGCCTCCGCAAGTTTCTGCGCATTGCTGCAGATTCTCTCCATCCTCAGCCCCATCGTTTCCATGCCGACGATATTCATGTAAGCATTTGCCGGCGCCAGACAGCAGCCCAGGTTTTCCCCGAGATCCGTCCGGATCCGCACTAAATACGCCATCGGGCCGTACCTCTTAAACGGCGCCAGTGCCGGATACCGCTTTTCATCCCAGCGGAAATGCGTGCTGTCCACAATCACTCCGCTGATGGAATTCCCCCCGCCATTAATATATTTAGAGGAAGAATGAACAACAATATCTGCACCAAGCGAAATCGGATTGACCAGATACGGCGTCGCGGTTGTATTATCCACCACAAGCGGAAGTCCGTGCGCATGAGCCGTTTCCGCCACGGACTGAATATCCATGACATCCAGCCCCGGATTTCCAATCACTTCTCCGTAAATGACCCGTGTCTTCTCATTAATCAGCGGCTCGATCGTTTCCGGAGTCAGTTCCTTCACAAACCTGGTGCGGATACCAAAATTCTTAAAATCGTCGAACAGACCGATTGTCCCGCCGTACAGGCCGCTGCAGGCAATAATCTCATCGCCGCTGCTGAGCATATTCAGAAGCGACAGCGCTACCGCAGCCATTCCAGAAGAACAGGCCGCTGCTCCGCCGCCGCCTTCCAGCTCATTAATCCGCTGCTCAAAGGCAGAAACCGTCGGATTTCCGACCCGGGTGTAGGCATAGCCCATCGCCTTGTGTGAGAACACCGCCGCGTGCTTCTCTGCAGACTCAAACTGAAATGCGCTGACCTGACTGACCGGCGGAAGCGTCGCACCGTCCGCATACGGCTTTACCGACTTCCCGTGCAGAAGTTTCGTATCAAAATTCATGCTTCCTCCTTTCCTTTTGCTTTTTGTCTATAAAACAATACCATCTTACCACTGCATCTGTATACATGGTTATATGAACTCTCGATGCCTTGTTATAACCCGGGATTATAACGAAGCATCCTGGTAGTGCTCCAGCTTATCAAGATAAATCTCGCCCAGCCGCGAAAGCTTGGCGCCCTTATGCCTGAGATATCCGATCGTCATCTGCTCCGATTCTTTCAGCGGAATCGCCGCATAATCCGTACCATTCAGCTCCTCACTGATGATGCCCGAACACAGGGTGTAGGCATTCAGCCCCACCATGAGATTCAGCATCGTTGCCCGGTCATCGCCCTTGATCAGCTTCTTATACTCATACGTACTCTTCATCTCTTCCGCAAGATAGAAAGAACTGTGACTGCCCTGCTCGAAAGCCAGGCACGGATAATCCTGCAGATCCTCCATCGACAAAATCTTCCGCCCGGCAAGAGGATGTCCTTTCCATAAATATACGTAAGTGTCACAATCCAGAAGCGGCTCAAACACCAGATCATTCTCCCGGAACATCTGCTTCAGCACCGCCTCGTTGAACTCCGAAAGATAGAGAATCCCAAGCTCACTCTTGAAATTGTGGACATTGCGGATAACCTGATACGTCGTCGTCTCATGGATCGCAAACTCATACTCCGCCATGCCGACTTCCTTCACCAGCTCCACAAAAGCCTTGACCGCAAAGCTGTAATGCTGGCAGGACACAGAAAACTTCTCCTTGCTGTCCTGTTCCAGATAACGCTTCTCCAGAAGCGCATACTGCTCAATGACCTGACGCGCATAACCCAGAAACTCTTCCCCGTCCGGCGTCACCTTGATGCCCCGGTTCGACCGCAGAAAAATCGTGATTCCCGCTTCTTCCTCGATCTCCCTGACCACCGCCGAAAGATTCGGCTGCGAAACATAGAGCTGCTTCGCGGCCTCATTCATCGAGCCCACATCCGCAATCGTAATAATCTGCCTCAGCTGCTGCAGCGTCATCCGCAATCCCTCCCTTCATGATTTTCCCTCCCGGGATCTACTTCCCAGAGCCTGTTTTCATGATCTTCCAGCCCTTCCTGGCATCTCGGCCTTTCCAATATTCCCGGTCCCTCCGATTCACCCAGACTTTCAAATTTTCTTGTTTTCCAGGATCCACCCGGCTTTCCCGACTGATCACTGACCATTTATAAACCCGGTAAACCGTAGTAATTATACATACTTTCCTAGTAGGTAATTAACTATTAGGGCTAGATTACTACAAAGCCAGGGAAAATTCAACCGTAAAACCCAATTTTTTATCAGAAAAGTTGTTTTTACCTCTGTCCTTCTCCAGAAAGAAAATAATCGTTACCAATCTTAACGTGTAACAGGAGCGGCAAAATCCTCACCTGTCAAGATGATGAAACGCCAATGCTGCCTGATGACGAGTTTTGAGTTGATGGATGACGGGTTCTAAGTTAATGAGATGACGGATACCAAATATTCGGATAATTAGCTGACGCTCTTCCATACCTCTTTCCTTCAGCACTTCGCCCTGCCGAAAGGAAATTCATTACTTTCCTTTCGGCAGGGCATCATCCACGGCAGAAGGAACAACTCATTTTCTCCTAATACATAATCTCTCTGTCCGACCAGGATTCATGGCGGATCAGGTTGAAGATGACGATGTACATGAGAATGACAAAGCCTATGAAGAAGCCGGTGGAGCGGGCTGTTCCCCGCATGGCGCAGAAATCGTAGCTTCCGTGAAGAAAGACAGCCAGAATGTAGCCAACAATCAGGTTGACGGTTCGTTTAACTGGCTGGCGGCGGTTTGCGGCATATCTGGCTCTTCCGTAAAATACGCCGAAAACAACTGCGAATCCGAGATGCCCCGGGATAGAAAGCACGGCTCTTGGAAGTGCAACAGAAAGTCCGAAAGAGAAAACGCATTTAATATTTTCGAGGGCGGCGAATCCGAGAGAAGTAAACGCCGCGTAGACGATGCCGTCAAAACGATAGTTGAATTCCGGATTTCGCCAGGTCAGACGGGCCATGAAGAAGTATTTTGTTCCCTCTTCAACGACCGCAACGACCAGAAAGGCCAGAACCGCAGTATAAGCCGGCGTGTTGGCCTTCAGCCCACTGGTGTTCAGAACCGCTTCGCCAATTGTTTCTAATACAATAGAAGCGATGACGGCCAGAACGCCGCGGCCTACGCATGCCCACAGCAGCCGCGGCGATTCTTTTTCCACAGTATCTTTTTTATAAATATAGCGCATCAGAAATACCGCCGGCAGAACCGCCGCGGCGACATAAAGAGCAATAATCTGGTTCGTCAGTGAAATTACAAAAAACATAATAAATCTCCATGTTTTGTCTGCTTCATGCAGCGAATCTGTCTGTCTTTCCGCTTACAGATTCGCAGCATTTTCGGATTATTCCGGTTTTGGCAGCGGCGGTTTATTATCGGGCAGCAATGTCCAGGCCGTTCGCCGTGGAATAAGCCCGCTTCATTACCGTCATCATTCGTCAGTGCGCCGAAATCTTCTTCCATTTCTTTCAGCACACTTTCCGTCTTCTCATCCATGTTACCGGGAAATACAGTGTATCATATCCTGTCCCCGTACACAAACAGCCCGGCGAAAAACGCGCAGGCTGGCCGTCCTTAAAATCGTGTTTTCAGACATTGTGATTTGCAAACGCATCAGAAATACAGAGTATACACAGGTTATCCTCTCACTCAGCCACAATTCACCAGATGCATTTTTTCAATAAAAAAGCCTGAGCAGAAGAGGAGCGGACAAGCAGCTCACCTTCTGCCCGGCTGATTTTATGGAAACATTAAACTATGTTTTTCAGCGGCGTTGTTTATTGAACGCGATTATTATACAGTATACCGGAGTCACAGTCCCCGCCACTCGTTTCCCACACACTCGCCAATGCACTTACCGACTTGTTTCCCGGCACATGCTACGCAGTCTCGCCCTTGCGGGCAGCTTTTGGCGAACGGATGAGAATCGTCAGGACCAGCGCGGCGGCGGAGAAGAGCAGGATCATGAAGAAGGTCCGCATGTAGGAGCCGTTTCCGACCATTGGTCCCAGGTAGGAGGCTGCGATCAGGTTCAGGTTGATGACGCTGAAGTTCAGGGCGTAATTCTGTCTGCCGAAGAAATGCGCGGTGAAGGCGGAGTTGGTCGGGGTTACACCGCCGTAGGCCAGGCCCACGACGATGAATGCTGCTGCCAGTGCGGCAAAGGATCCAGTCTGCCAGGAGAGCATGAGCAGGAGTGCCGCGGCTGCGGTTACGATGCAGACGGAGACCATGGTGACCCGATAGCCTTTCATGTCGAACAGCTGGCCGAAGATCACGCGGCCGATTCCGTTGAACACGGAGACGATGCCGGCGATTGCGGCTGCTGCGGTCAGGCCGGTGTGCAGGACTTCCTGTGCGTATACGGTCGAACTGTTGATGATGGAAAGGCCTGCGGCGCTGAGAACGATTGCCCAGAGGAAATACAGCCAGAAATTCTTTCTTTTCAGCATCTGCTGCGCTGGAATTTCTTCAACGGCGGCATCGGTGCGCTTTCCGCTTCCGGACAGCTGTTTCAGGAAGTCTTCGCCGGCCGGTCTTAAGATGAATGCGCCGGCAATCATCATGATGCCGAACACGATGCCGAACAGGCGGAAGGTCGCCCGCCAGCCGAGGGCGGAGATCATGGATGCGCCTGCTGTTCCGAGCAGCATGCCGCCGAAGCCGAATCCCATCAGGGTAATTCCGGAGATCAGACCCTGCTTATCCGGGAACCATTTTACAACGGTGCTGATTACTGTGTTGTAGCCAAGACCGACGCCGAATCCGCACAGTCCGCCGTAGGTCAGATAGATTCCGGCAAGGCTGTGAATCGTCGAAGCGCTGAGAAATCCTGCAGCCAGAAAGGCTGCGCACAGGATCATGGTCAGTTTTACTCTGCTTTTCCGGTTGATGATTCCGGAAACCAGACCGCCCAGACAGAACATCATCATGGAAATGGAGAAGGTGACGGACAGCTGCGCACTGTTCCAGCCGAATTCTTTTGCCAGCGGAACACGGAAAACCGACCATGCGTAAATCAGTCCCAGGAAGAGGAGCAGTACAACTCCGGTGATGAGATAAGCCCACCTTTTTTTCATAGTTTTACTATAATTTTCTGTAATATTCACTCTTTTACCTCCCACTGAGGGTTTTCTAAATGCCCTCTGACGGTTGACAAAAACGGTCTCAGGCCTCTCACAGGCAG
Organism: uncultured bacterium; assembly: GCA_905214225.1. GTDB lineage: Bacteria > Bacillota > Clostridia > Peptostreptococcales > Anaerovoracaceae > Aminicella. The sequence goes on from CAJMLL010000031.1 coordinate 16,974, forward strand.
ACATCTGCAGGCTTGCGGTTTACGACGCGTCTCAGGGCGTTTTAGAAGCCGTGTGAGAGCTGTCCCCGCGGGAATGCGGTTTACGGGGTTCCTCCGCCTTTCTGCGGCCTGTCTGTATTCAGGAATCCTGTTTTCTCTGCACTCCTGCAGGTAACAGAAAAGAGTCTCCGCATCCGGAGGACTCTTTTCCATTACTCACACTTCGTATTTTGATTAATTCTATCTATCTTAATAATGTATGTATAGAAGACGGCATTCTGTCTTCTATATAGAAGAGTTATCTGTTATGTTTAACGCTTGTTGGAACGTCTCCAGATTTTCTGTTCTTCTGCCGCGGCGATCAGTTCGTCTCTGACTTCCGGATGGGCAATGGCAATCAGCCGCTCAGCGCGCTCCCAGGTGCTGTGTCCCTGCAGCTGCGCGGTTCCGTATTCGGTCACGATGATCGGGGCCTGCGTACGCGGCGTAGTGATCACATTTCCTTCTGTGAACTTAGGGATGATGTTGGAGTGCTTCTTCCCTTTCTTATCCGTAAATACGGATGGAAGCGTCAGGAATGCCTTTCCGCCTTTTGAGCGGTAGGCGCCGGTGACGAAGTCCAGCTGCCCGCCGGTTCCGCTGATCTGGCGTGTTCCGACCGTTTCTGAGCAGACCTGTCCATACAGATCGACATTGATGCATCCGTTGATGGACACGAAGTTGTCGATGGACGCGATGGTTTCCGGTTTATTGACAAAAGCCATCGGGGCAGAGAGGATATCTGTATTCTCGTTCAGAAAATCGTACAGCTCACGGGAGCCGTTGCAGATGGAGAATACACCTTTGCCGCGGAGAAGTGTCTTTTTCTTATTGGTAATCTTACCTGCCTGATAAAGCTTCAGATATCCGTCGCTCATCAGCTCGGTGTGCATGCCCAGGTCTTTCAGATCGGATTCGGCGATCAGTGTTCCCAGGGCATTCGGCATTCCGCCGATTCCAAGCTGCAGGGTGATTCCATCATGCAGGAATGGAAGAATCTGTCCGGCAATCTTCTTATCAATCTCGGTCGGAGCAGGGCTGCCGACTGTAGCGATATGGCTCTTGCTTTCAACAATCATATCCACGTCACGGACGTTAATATGGTCATTTTCCATGCCGTAGATGAACGGCATCTTCGGATTAACCTCAGCGATAATCGTCTTTGCCGCATCCAGCATCTCCTGCATGCAGCAGTTGGTCAGGCCAAAGCTGAAGTTGCCGAAACGGTCCATCGGGGATACGGTAACCATGGCGACATCGACCGGTGCAAATCCGTTCTGATAATAGGATCCGCAGTCCCGGAAGAGCATCGGCATATGATATGCGCGTCCCTGATCTACGTAATGGCGATCGATGCCCGAACAGTGCCAGAGATTGTAGGTAAAGGCCTTCTGCTCCGGATCCTGTTCGACCACCTGAACCGGCTGCATGGAGATGGCGTTTCTCACCTTGACATCCGTCAGTTCGTCTTTTCTTTTTGCGAGGGCGGCATCCAGATCTGTCGGGAAAGAACAGGTCTGGCTGTAATCTACCCAGTCGCCGCTTTTTACGCACTTGACGGCTTCATCAGCCGTGCGCAGTTTTTCCTGATAAATCTTCTGAATGTCTACACCCATGACTATTTCTCCTGTTCTCTTGCAGCCTGTCCGATTTTCAGTCCCTTTTCAAAGGCCTCATTATTTAACGGAACCAAATGCGGTCTCTTGGCACCGATCTTATGCTCAATCGCGTGAAGAATGACGTCCTTGGAAATCACCTGTGTATATCCGACGTACACACCCAGCATGATGATGTTCAGCACCTTGGAATTTCCCATTTCCAGGGACATTTCGGTAACCGGGGCTTCTACGATATGAATATCGTCTCTGTCCGGACAGGACTTTACGATGGATGTGTTCAGGAACAGTGTGCCGCCCTTCTTCAGCTTTCCAATGAACTTCTCCAGGGAAGCGTCATTGAAAATAACGAGGTCGTCGACCTGATCCATAACCGGCGCGCCGATTTCATCATCAGAGATTGCGACATAGCAGTTGGCTGTGCCTCCACGCATTTCTGCGCCGTAGGAAGGGAAATAGGTGACCTTCTTATCGGTTGCATCTGTCGTTCCCTGCGCAAGCAGAGTTCCGAACATCATGACTCCCTGTCCGCCGAATCCGGCGGCAATCAAATCTCTTTCCATTACTCTGCCTCCTTCTCATCTTTTGATCTGTCTCTGTAAACTCCCAGCGGATATTCTTTCAGCATGTCGTCCTTAAGGAAATCCAGTGCCTTCAACGCGCTGAGTCCCCAGTTGGTCGGACATGATGTGACAATCTCTACCATGGAGAAGCCTTTTCCGTCAATCTGATTCTGGAATGCCTTCTTGATGGCTGCCTTTGTCTTTCTGACGTGAGCCGGATCGATGCAGGTTGTACGCTCCAGATAATATGGTCCAGTCAGCTGGTTCAGGATTTCGCACATATGCATCGGGTAGCCCTGGCCCTTTTCCGGATCTCTTCCGCCCGGCGTGGTTGTGGACTTCATGCCCAGAAGTGTTGTCGGAGCCATCTGGCCTCCGGTCATTCCGTAAATTCCGTTGTTGATGAAAATAACGGTGATGTTCTCGTTACGGTTAGCGGCATGCATGGTCTCTGCCAGTCCGATGGACGCCAGATCTCCATCACCCTGATAGGTATAGATAATGGAATCCGGGTTGGAGCGCTTCATGCCTGTTGCCATGGCGCAGGCTCTTCCGTGCGGGGAAATTGTTGTGTCGTAAGAAACGTAATTCTGTCCCAGTCCGCAGCAGCCAACGCCTTCTGCACGGACGAGTCTATCCATAATTCCCAGTTCTTCAGCAACTTCACCGATCAGCTTATGAACGGTGCCATGCATGCAGCCCGGACAGAAACCAGATACTACATCCTTCTGAATACCCTCTGTTCTTGCGTAAACTTTTTTCATCATGTCTACAGCACCTCCTTAACCAATGCGTGAGCTTCTTCCATGACTTTTTCCTTGGTCATAATCTGTCCGCCGGAACGCAGGCACTCATGAATCGGAAGTCTGTCCTGAACGGCGTATTCCACATCCCACTTCATCTGTGCAGGAATGGACATCTCTACGTCCAGAATGCCCTTTACGCGGCTGTAGTCCAGATTCTTGAAGACGTCATACGGGAACGGGGAAACAGTGATCGGACGGATCAGTCCGGCCTTGATTCCTTCTGCACGCAGATCTTTTACGGCTGCCTTGGAGATTCTGGCGGAAATGCCATAGCTTGCCAGAATAATCTCTGCATCGTCTGTCATGTATTCTTCGCAGCGGATGTCCTTATCCCAGGTCTTGTACATCGCTGCTGCTTCGATATTGCGGATTTCCTGTCCGCCGCCGATTCCGCCCGGTTTTCCGAGTTTTCTGTCGGTAATCGGATGGCCTACGATGGCCTTCTCATAATACTTTGCCTTCAGAGCGGCAACTTCTTCATCGCTCTTCATGTCCGGAAGAACGACCGGCTCCATCATGGTTCCGAGGACGCCGTCTGCCAGGATCATAACCGGGTTGTCGTCGCGCTCTGCCAAGTCGAAGGCTTCGTAAACCATGTCTACACATTCCTGAACCGTGGACGGTGCCAGTACGATCATGCGGAATCCGCCATTTCCGGATGCCTTGGTTGCCTGCAGATAGTCCTGCTGTGCCGGCTGGATGGCTCCGATTCCCGGGCCTCCTCTTACGACGTTGACGACAACTGCCGGAATTCTTGCAGATGCCATAAAGGAAATGCCCTCACTGTACAGGCTGATTCCTGTACTGGAGGAAGAACTCATGGAACGTGTTCCGGTCTGTGCGGAACCGTACAGCATGTTTACGGACGCAACTTCACTCTCGCCCTGAACAAAGTTTCCGCCGACTTCCGGAAGTCTTCTCGCAAAGTATTCCGGAATTTCGTTCTGCGGAGTAATCGGATAACCTGCGAAGAAACGGCAGCCTGCTCGAACGGCGGACTCTGCAATGGCTTCGCAGCCTTTCATGAATATTCTTGCCATGATTATGCCCCCTCTTAGTTTTCTTCTCTGTATACTTCAATTGCTGCGTCCGGACATACGATTCCGCACTGCGCGCATCCGATGCAGTCTTCCGGACGTGCCGCAACTGCATACAGATAACCCTTGGCGTTTACTTCTTTTCCAAGCTCCAGTACATTCTTCGGACAGTATTTCACGCAGTAGCCGCAGCTCTTGCAGCTCTCGATCCGGATTTCGACCTTGCCTTTTGCCATTTTCCAAGCCTCCTCGTCTCACACATTGAAGATTATTCATCCTTCCGGACGCTTTCGTCCATTGGATAGTTTTAATGATCCGCCGGTTTCTGATCCCAGTCATAGGTCATCATCAGGGACATCGGAAAGACCGGAAGATCACTCTGTTTTATTACCTGCTCCGCGCAGTCCTCTCTGACTGCCAGGAAAGATACCGGAAGAATGCTGCCGATCATTTTTTCTGATTTTTCAGCGCCCTCCAGAATTTCCTCCGCTGTCGTGGTCCTTCCCAGATTCGGATTGAAGATAACCGATGTATTTTCCAGCCCGATTCTGGCCGCGCGGTAGATCATGGTCATGGTCTGATCAATCTCTCCGATTTCTCCTGACCACGGCCGATACACATTCAGCATGAAGAACACCTGCGTGCCCGGCTGACTCATCCAGCCGGAGTATTCTCCGACCAGTCTGGAACCGGTGTCGTTTCCACCGACATCCAGAATTGCTACGGCATTTGGATCGGACAGCGTTTCATTCACGCCTCCGGTCGAGGTCGGCGCGTCCTGAAACTGCTCTTCATAATGAAAGAAGATCTCCTCAGCTTCCAGAGCCTTGCGGACATCTCTTGAGCGGAACAGGGGTTTCGTCTGATCCAGATCGAAGAAATGCACTTCCTTATCGGTCATCTCTTTCACCTTCAGGGCAAAATTCAAAGCCGTCTCGGATTTTCCGCTTCCGGCTTCCCCAAGGAAGATAAAATTGTTTCTGCTGTTCAGCATCTGCTGAATTCTTTCTTCCGCCTGCACAGCTCTCTCCTTTCTTTCATTTTGGAATGTTATCTAACTTTTTTTCTGTTTTCGAGGTCATTATAAACTCATGCAGAACGTATGTCAAACTTATTTTTAGAAAATTATACTTTTTGTTTTTCCAATTTTTTATGATAGAATGGTTTTCAGAAGCACACGTTACTCGTCAACATCTGACTTTTTGTCAGATTACTTTTTGTCAGAAAGGAACAGCCGAAATGGAAAGAGATATAAAAGAAGTTCTGAGCGACGCCGCGGATGTGATCGCCGCGCAATTCGGTCCGGACACGGAGGTTGTAGTGCATGATTTCACCCGGGATCTGGATCATACAATTGTACACATCGTCAACGGCCATGTTACGGGAAGGAAGGTCGGCGACGGCCCGACCAAGTCCTTCCTGCGCGACCTGACGGAAAACAGTAATTTCAAGAAGCATCCGCGCACCATCTCCCTCACGGATGACGGACGGACGATCCGCTCCTCCACCGTCAATTACTGCAATGACGACGGCACGCTGGCCTATTCCATGTGCATCAATCAGGACATTACGAACCTGATCACGCTGGAACAGGCCATTCAGGGAATGACAAAAGACAAATATTTTGAAACATCGATTCAGCAAGAGGCCGAAGAGAGTGGAACCATTTCCATCCAGGACGTAATGGAAAGCCTGATTTCTGAGGGTATCCGCAAGATCGGCATGCCGCCGGACCAGATGAACCGCGATGCGAAAATTGAGTTTATCCGTTTCCTGAACGAACGCGGAGTGTTCAAGATTCAGAAATCCGGTCAGGAAGTCTGCTCCCTGCTGAACATTTCTAAATTTACCTTATATAACTATATGGAAGAGGCGAAGAAATAATGAACAGCCAGCAGATCAACTTTTTTATGGCCGTCGCATCCAATCTGAGCTTTACCAAAACTTCAGAAGAATTGTTCGTCTCGCAGCCTGCTGTTTCCCGGCAGATTTCCATGCTGGAAAAGGAACTCGGAGTCCGGCTGTTCAACCGCAGCAACCACCGGACGGAGCTGACCGACGCGGGAAAACTGTATTACGACTTCTTCAGCCAGGCAAAAGCGCAGCTCAGAAACATTCAGCAGAAAATCGGTCTCCTGGAAAACGGCATACGGGAGCCTGTCCGTCTCGGGATCCTGGAAGGCTGGGATATCGATGCCCTGCTGTTTCCGCTTCTTCAGCAGTTCGACCAGAAGCATCCGGATGCCGAGCTTTCCTTTAACTTCTTCGGACTGAAAGAAATCCGGACCATGCTGCTGACCGGCGGAATCGATCTGGCATTAACACTCAGAAGCCGCCTTCTGGATGCGGAAGAAATCCAGTGTCTGGACGTCGCGTCTCCGAAGAAACTTCTGATCTGCTCCAAAAATCACCCGGTCGTGATGCAGGCAGAGCATATTGAGGAGCTGACTCCCTACGACTTCCGCAATGTTACTTTCTATGCGCCCTGGGACAGTGCGGAAGAAAACATTGCGAAAGATATAGAAGGTTATCTGTCTCCTTACGGATTTACTCCTCATCTTCAGTTTGTTCACAACGCCGCAAGTATGCTGACGGCTATACACTGCGGTCAGGGTGCCGGAATCATAAACACCTGGTCTTATGCAGCGCACGATCCTTCTGTTTTCTCCCTTCCTATGGAGATCTATGACCATATCTGCCTGGCCTGGATGAGAGAATCTGAAAATCAGCATACGCAGAAAGCGGTCAGTATATTATCGGAAATCATCCGTTCCGAGGGAAAATAGAGCCACAAAATAAAGCCATCAGGAAATGCCTGCCTTACGATGAATGCAGGGCAGGCATTTCTGCTATATAAACAGAATCAGACCGTACATAACAATATGGTTATGTACAGTATGTCAGACAAAATATTATACATCCACAGAAGACTTTGATATTATAATAACAGGAAAACGCAGAGGACGTTCTCACGTACCAGGTAAGTTTCCGATGCATCAGAATAACAATTGAATTATACCATTCAGGAGAGTACTATGCAGAAGAGTAAAAAACTTACGGCGGTCTATGCACTGATCATGGATCTGCCCCTCAGTATTGTGATTACACTGATTGCGATTAACCTTGCACACAATTTCACTTTGCAGATGTTTGTAATGAATACAATCATTGCATATATTCTAACCTTTCTGATTAACATGTTTATTCCCGCTCCAAAATGGGGATTTACATTTGCTGTAAAACACGCGAAGCCGGGAACATTCAAGTTCGGCCTGCTGCTGAACATGATTGTGGCTGGAGTATTCGTCATTGTCCTGGATTTCACCATGACCGGTATCGGCGTGCTCGGTTTTCAGCATCTGGGAATGAAGGTTTACCTCATTTCCGTACTCGGAGGATTCATTCCATGCTATCTTCCGACACTGATTATCGCCATGCTGTGGAACGGTCCGTCAGACAGAATGTCAAGAGCCATCTGCAGAGAGCCGGTTCCGGAAATGCCGGAATAACAGAAGATGCATAGCAGAATATAATGTAACTTTAATGGAGGAATAATAATGAAAGTATTAGGAATTTCCGGCGGAACGCCGAATGGAAACAACGACGCGATGTGCAGAGAAGCTCTGATGGGCGCTAAAGAAGCTGGTGCCGATGAGCTGCAGTTCATCAACTTAAATAAACTTCATATCGAACACTGCACAGGATGCACAGCATGCGTTGTCAGCCTGATGACCGGAAAGGGCGGAAAATGTGTCCTGAAGGATGATTTCGACTGGCTGAGAGATAAGATGATGGATGCAGACGCAATCGTTTTCTCCATTCCGATTTTCGAAAAAGGCGCATCCGGCCTCTTCCATACACTGATGGACCGCATGGGACCGAGAAACGATACAGCGATGAATATCGTTGGTACAGAGATTGCAGAGAAAACAGGCGGCACCGCTCCGGACCAGAGAATCCTGAAGCCGAAGACGGTTGCTTACATCGGTGTCGGCGGATCAGACTGGGCGACCAGAATTGAGTGCGACTTTAGAAACCAGGCCCTCACCCCAATGTGGAAAATCGTTGACACTGCCACATTCTCCTGGTCCAAGTCCATTATCATGGACGATGAAAAGGTTGCCCGCGCTCATGAAGTCGGATACAATCTCGTAAAGGAAACCCTGAAGGGATACGATGACGCACAGTATGTCGGTGATCCTGGCGTATGTCCTCACTGCCACAACCGCAACTTCTTCCTGAACGACGATGCGACCAAGGCAGTCTGCTGCGCATGCGGCCTTGAGGGAGAAATTAAGGTCGTTGACGGAAAGATTAAATTCGTCTTTGATCCTGAAGATGAACGCAAGGCACACGACACCCTGTCCGGAAAGTTCATCCATGCCGACGACATTAAAGAAAACGAAGGAAAGCTGAAGGATTTCAAGTCCGATCCGGAGTTCAAGGCCCGCAAGAAAGCCTACAACGACTTTATCCAGCCGATCGTTCCAGAAAGATAATTTTTTTAAACCTATACCGCCGGCGCCGGAAAGCAGTTTCCGCGCTCCGGCGCCTTTTCATACCCGGCCTCTTTCACAGCAGACCGCCGGACAGACAAAAAACAATCCGCAAGGAAGAAAGGAACTAGAATAAATGAGAAAACCAGATTTTTACCCTGTAAGAAGCATCATCTACGTCGACCTCGCCCACGAAGACTACCGTATCAAGCTGGAAAACTGGCTCTACCGCTATCATGTTCCGGACAGCATTTCCCAGTTCGGTCCATACGTATCCAAATACGCATTTTATCAGGCCCTGCCGACTCCTCCGGGCGGCGAGCGCTTCGGAACCGTCCGCATGCAGATGACCGAGCACTACTGGCTGGCCAATCCGAATGACCTCCGCGAATTCACCCATCACAAGGCCCTGACCGAATATTTCCCGAAGGACGTCCTCATCTGGCAGAACAATCTCCCGGATACCGGCCATTCCCATAATATCGTCAAGGCAGAAGAAGAGAACATGGAAGGAGACGATGCTCGTTCCGTAAAGGGAAATGAAGCCCTTGGCACGGTACCTTTTGTCTTCGCCTTCATCCCGGTCTGGTGGGAAGACGACTTCAAGGGTGAGGGACGCACAGTCGAGGACGGTCCGAACTACCGCTGGCAGTTCATGGTCCGCTATCCGGAAGGCGTATCCAGAGAAGAAGGCGACCGCTGGCTGAAGGAAGAGTTCATCCCGGCATTCACCGCTCAGGATGAGGTCACCCGCTGCCTGTCCAGCCACATCATGAAGGAAGTCAACAATTGCGACTTCGACCGCATCGTGGAAATGTGGTTCCCTTGCCAGAGCGCCTGGGTCACTGCTGTTCAGAAGGCCGCAGAGGCCGTAAAGAAGCCGGACTGGGCTGAGACAGAGGACTTCCCTTACCTGAAGAAATCCTACGGATTCGTCGGCATCTTCCTGTCCGACATCGCCCGCTCCGACAATATGACCCAGTACCACGGCTATATCACCATGCGTTAAGGACAGCGGACAAAATGAAATCATCAAGGAAAGACATTTTATCTCTTGCCTTCCTGGTCGCTCTGCTGCCGCCGGTCTGGGCTGTCCTGGCACCGCACCTGAACATCAGTGTGGGACCGACCGCCCTGATCTGCGCCGGCATTTACGGTGCCAACGGAAACAAGTTCAGCGACGCCCTGAAAATTTCCCTGGGCTATCTCGCGGGAGACCTCTGGGCCCTGCTCAGCGCGGTCATTACCGCATCTTCCGCTGCTGATAAGCTCGGACCGTCACTGCTCCTGTTTCTGACCCTGTTTGTCTTAGGCTTCCTCGCTGTTGTTATAGCAGCGAACCTGCCGAAGCTGTTTTTCCTTCCGGCATGGCTCAGCGGATGGGCCATCGGAATGCTGACAAACACCCTGTCACACGGCACTTCCCTGCTGAGCCTGACCATCCAGACCGGCGCCGCTATGCTCGTGGGTGTCTTCTACGTCGGCGCCCTGGTGGACAAACTGCAGAAACTCATGGCCGGAAAACAGTCATAGACAGAAGGAACTTCAGGAGTACCGTAATATTAGTGACAAAAGCAATTGGGACAAGAGATTACAGAAAGGAATATGAAATGAGTCGAAGAACAGAAATGCTGATGAAAAACATGGAATACATCGGCTACACCGATCTGAACAAGAAACCGGGATTCCAGATGGCCATGTATAAAAGCCCGGAAGGAAAGTATTACATCTATACTGCCTGCTTCCGCGATAACGGATTCAATATCGTCGATGTAACCGACCCGAAGAACCCGACTTCCACATGGGTGGAGGGTGACTGGATCGGCGAGATCCACGACGGACAGAGCCTGGCAAAAATTCAGGCCGCTGACGGAAAACTCCTCTGCTTCTACGGCGGAACTATGCGCGTTCTGCACGGAACCCACGAAGTTCCATACTGGGGAGGCATGAAAATCTACGACATCAAAACCGATCCGATGCACCCGAAATTCCTGGGGCAGTTTGAATGCGAAGACGGACCTGGCGCCCACCGCTCCTTCTATAACGGCGGCGACTACGTCTACGTCCTCGGAAGCAAGCGCAACTTCATCGGCTACATTCTCCGGATCGTGGACATTTCCGATCCGACACACCCGGTAGAAGCCGGAAGCTGGTGGGCAGACGGCCAGTACATCGGAAACAAAAAAGCATCCGATATTCCGGAAGTTGGAACCGAGCCGTTCATGAAACTTCCAAACGGCCACGCCGTCACCGTAAAGAACGACATCGCCTACGCCGCATTCCCGAACGTCGGCTTCTGCCTGATCGATGTAAAGGATAAAACCCGTCCGCATCTGATCGGAAATATTCCGCTGAATCCGCCTTTCGCAAACGGACAGTCCGGCGCAGCCGTTCACACGGCTATGCCTCTCGGCGACCGCCCGTTCGCCATCGTAACCACAGAAGGCGAACGTCCGTGGTACTTCGACCCGAACCGCGAGACCGGCATGTTCCATAAAATCACCAGCCAGCCGATGAACATCATCGGAATGGTAGAAACCAGCGACATGGAAAACCCGAGCCTGATTTCCATTTTCCCGTATCCGGAAGTCCCGGAAGGCTATAAAAAATGCCACGGCGATAACTTCAACATCATCGACGGACAGCGCGTCGTCTTCGGCCCGCACAACATGTTCGACGCCTTCGGCCAGGACTGCTACGAAAACCGTGACGACCGCGTTTACAACTGCCATTTCCAGGCCGGCCTCCGCGTATACGACGTCAGTGACCCATTCGTTCCAAAAGAAATCGCCTACTTCATGCCGCCAGACCCAGAAGGCACCTGGTTCGACATCGAAGACGGCACCCTCTTCCCTGGCCCGCACATCGGCATCGCAGAAGACTGCCTGGTCGACGACCGCGGATACATCTACGTGGATACCTATCAGGACGGTATGTATATCGTAAGGTGCACGGTGTAAAAGAAGAACCCCACCCTTCCACGACGCTGAATGATATGCTCCCCTTATGAGAGACAGT
>CAJMLL010000032.1 GCA_905214225.1 uncultured bacterium
TTCAGAATATCCTTTTCACTGCTTCTTCCGAAAATCATGTTCTGAAGCTTGCGGACGACATCGGACATATGCTCCATTTCTGTCTTTTGTTTGTCGATTTCCGTTTTTTGTTTTTCAATCAATTTCTGCTGATCGTCATTCGCCCTTAACAGCTTGAGAATCAGTTCTTCTTCTCGGATAAACTCATGCTATTCAGTTGTTTTTTCGTGAGTTCTTTCATACCTGAATTATACCAGTTCCGGAGAATCAAAAAAAGCCCTGAAAGGCATATTTTCAAGGCTTTTTTTGCATGATTTCATCTTATTCAATTCGTTTGGGATGGACCTTTTTAACGGTCTGCTTCTGGGTTGTGCAGAGTCCCTCCATCAGCCAGCGGAACTGCTGCGGGGTCATCTTTTCGACATCAGATCTGTCCCGCGGCCACCGGAACTTTCCATCCTCCAGGCGTTTGTACAGGAGGAGAAATCCGTCTCCTTCCCAGAGCAGACCCTTGATTCGGTCCAGACGTCTGCCGCAGAAGAGAAACAGCGTATTTTCCGTGAACGGATTCATCTCGGCTTCAGACTGAATGATGCCGGCGAGACTGTCTACACCATACCTCAGATCCGTATACCCGCACGCGATATATACGGTCATCCCATCAGTCTTCAGATCATTCAGCATGACTCAGCACCTCCAGGATTGTCCGGATCTGATTTTCTGGAGCATCATAGGGAAGTTCGAGAGTTGCCTGATCGAAGTAAACAACAATACGGGGTTCTGACTTGGAAGAGGTTTCTTCAGGTTCTTCCTGAACATTGATTTCTGCTGATTCGGAAGAAGCTGGAATCATCACAAATCTCGACTGTTCTTCCTTCTGCCGCTCATATTCCTTTACCGCATGCCGTACACGGGTGCAGCGGTAACCGAACGTATTGATATTGATATCATGAACCTCACACCACTGTTTTCTGGTAAGCCGGCTGTTCTGGAAATCCGCCATATCGGATGCCCACTGCTGTAATCTCAGTTTTTCGGAAACGTCCATTTCACACCACCTTGTAAATTCTTGTAACATTTTGTTGACATCATTTTACAAGCTTCTGGTTTTCAGTGGTAGACACGTGCTATTTGCCGCTTACGTTGATTGTGCTTTTTAGGTTCAAATTTACTCGTAGATAGTTTGTATAGATAATATTTTGATAAGTGGTTGAATGATCTATCAAATTTGATAAAATATATGTAAGTAAATAGACATATATATAGGTGAAGTATTATGAGTTTTGGTCCATACTTTAAAGATTTGAGAAAGTCAAAAAATAAAACCCAAGAAGAACTTGCAGAAGCTATTGGTAAAAGCAAGATGCTTATCAGTGGTGTAGAAACGGGGCGAAATACTTCGTTCTCTGATGAGGATATTGACAAGCTGATCAAGGTCATGGAGTTATCAGACGAAGAAGGGGAAAAATTGCGTATTGAAGCATCACGGGCAAGTGGAAAAATACCACCAATTACGACTAGGTATTTACTTAATCATGAAGATTTGTTAATTGCTTTAGGGAACATGGCTAACCGGCAATTAGATGGGAGCCAATTAAAAAAAATTATTGAATGCGTCGAGGAGGTTCTTTATGTTAAAAACAATTGATCTATTTGCGGGAGCCGGTGGATTAAGTATGGGCTTCGAAATGACAGGAAAATTTGATATAGTTGCAGCTGCCGAAAAAAATGATAACGCTCGACAGACATATTTTGCCAACCGTGACAATGATGTCCTCAAAATAGAAGATGTCAGAGGATTTGATTTTAAAAAGCTCGCTGAATCACTTGGAGGGATCGACGTGGTGATAGGTGGACCGCCGTGTCAAGGTTTTTCAAATGCAAACAGACAGAAAAATCATATCATTAACCAAAATAACTCACTTGTCAAAGAATATTTTAGGGCGATACGTGAGATCAAGCCTCTTGCATTTGTAATGGAAAATGTAAGCATGCTTTCTTCCAAGACTCATAGGTTTTACGATTCTAGAATTGATCATGATGAGATAATCTCTTTAGGAATAAAAATGCGGAATGATGAACTTGTTATTGCCGATGGGAATTATGATGGATTAAACTGTCTGGAATTATTGTGTAGCGCAAACTATGGACAATATCGGATTAATAGCAGAATTTTTCAGTTGCTGAACATATTATATAAGAATCGAAATAATGCAAGCCGTCTGAAAAAATTTTTGGAAAAGAATGGCAGACATTTATCTATCCTTATAAACGAATACCTAAATAACGGTGGAACTGATTATGAAATTCTTCATTCGATATCCGACAATATTTCTAACATGGAAGAACTCGGGTTTCTAATGAAAAATCTTGGTATGTTTATTAAATACCAGAAAAGCTTCAGCCTCGTAGATGAACTTAACGAAAATCAAATTATCTATTCTTTATACAAAAATGAGGAAACTGGGAAAATAATGGCAAAGGTAAATTCATATTCTGTTATTGATTATGTTAATAAAATTCTTGGCTCTTCATATAATACAAGTTCCGGAGTTATTAATTCGTTATGGTTTGGCGTACCTCAAGAGCGCAGAAGATTTATTATGATAGGCATTAGAACAGATAAATGCAAAGGAGACATTCAGTTCCCTAAGGCAGAAAGTTATCAAGATATTAAGCAGGTAACTGTCAACGAAGCAATTTCAGATCTTGCTGTCTATCCTGTATTTGACAGTCTTGATGAAATGAAAACAATACGGTATGTAAATCAAGATGATCTTTCTGAGTATGAAAGAGAAATGAGAAAGGGGTCTAACGGCGTAAATAATCATCTTGTACCTAAAACACGGGCACTTGCACTAGCACGATTTTCTGCTTTGGAGGCCGGAGAGAATTTTCATAAACTTTCATCGGAATTAAAGAAAAACTATACAGATCCTGGAAGAACTCAAAATAGTATTTATCAGCGGTTGGATCCCACTAAACCCAGTGGAACAGTTACAAATGTAAGAAAATCAATGTGGATACACCCATTTATCAACAGAGCAATCAGTGTAAGAGAGGCGGCAAGGTTGCAGTCATTTCCGGATAAATTTGTGTTCATAGGAACAAAAGATTCACAGTATCAACAGGTGGGTAATGCGGTTCCTCCTTTAATGGCAAAAGGCATAGCGGAATGTTTGCTTAATAGTTTAAAATAATTTAGCTTATGTATATAAACCGTCTGTGGTATACAGACGGTATTTTTATAAAAAAATCGTCAAATGAATAAAAATGTGATTAATATACTGGAAATATAATAAACATATCGAAATTATTTAAAACAATATTTACAAATAACGATTAGCATGGTAATATATAAGCAGGAAATCGAATATATTTCTGAAATGTTAATATCAAAATGATAATGGAGACGCAAAATGGCATCAAACGAAACAAAGAGGGAGAAGTTTGTTAGACTGGCTGAAAATAGAACAAACAGAATTCTTTCAACGCTTGTTCTGCTCGGAAACTGTAGCAATACTGGAGCTTACGAATATTCGCAAAAAGATGTTGAAAAGATTTTCAAAGCAATTCAGACGCAGGTAGATGCAACAAAAAAGAGATTTACTCAGAAGGAATCTGGAAATACGGACCGATTTACTCTTGAGTAAAGAAAGGTAATAGAAATGGAAAAATGGAATTCAAAATACGAATGGGATTTCCCTTTGGCTGGTAGTGGTGATGATGTTGGCTATAATGAAGCCGGAATAGGTATGTTTAAAAGTCAACCCTACCCCAGTCTGGCAAAAGAAATAATTCAAAACGTACTTGATGCAAGAGGAACAAAAATTTCTGGCGAAGAACCTGTCGTAGTAAAATTTTCGCGCATCGAAGTTGATCGTGATGATATTCCAGGAGCACATCAACTTTCTGAAACTATTGATTCATGTTGTGAGTATTGGAAATCTGGAGATAATCACACGAAAATGCTTCAGGTAAAGGACTATTCAGATCAATATTTTAAACAAAGTGGGAAAATACCTGTATTAAAAATTAGTGATTATAATACAACGGGCCTTACAGGAGTTAATGATTTGGATGATCAAAATTCCTGCTGGTATGGCTTGGTAAAATCATTTAGCTCGACAAATAAATCAGATGGATCCAGCGGTTCTCAGGGTGTCGGTAAATTTGCTACGTATACATTTACAAAAATTAGAACTGTTCTTTATTCGACATATACGGAAGATGGTGATATCGGTTTTCAAGGAAAAACTATACTTGTTACATTCAGAGATACCGATGGAAATAAGCGTATTAACAAAGCGCGATTTGGTAAACCTGTTGATGAAGATGTTCTTCCGATAACGGATATCTCTGAAATACCAGAAGTTTTTAGGAGAAATACACCGGGAACCGATATTTATATTGTCGGATTTGAAAAGGATAATGACTGGTTGGAACAGATGGCAATGAGTGTTATCGAGTTCTTTTTCTACGCTATATACAAAGGTGCTCTTGAAGTTGAACTTGAAGATAACGATAAATCCATTCGCATTGGAAAAGAAAATATTGGTAATAAGATCGCGGAATATGATGAGTATTATAAAAACAGTGAGTATGTTGATGATGAAAATTTTCAGTATACAGCACCACTATATTGGAAGGCGTTGACAGATGATTCTGAAAATCATTACCACATCACAGAAAATTTTTCTTTCAATGGGAAGAACATGGGGGAATATGAACTATATCTGTTAATGGAACCTGAAGTAAAAGAACGGCGTATTTTGGAGATGCGTAAGGCCGGTATGAAGATAAGAGAGGATACCAAATTCCGGATTCCGCCGTCATTTTTAGGCATATTTATTGCTACGGGAAATGGAGCTGATTCACTGGATCCTGCTGTTAATATTTCCAGCTTTCTGCGGAAATGTGAAAACCCGTCTCATGATGCCTGGTCAGCTTCGAATTATCCGGAGGAAAAGAAAAAAGCTAAGTCTATCATAAGCAGTATTCATAGAGAAATATTAGGAATTATTAAGTCCAAAATACCTCAAAATAACGAAAAAGAAATTAAAGCTTTTGGTGTAAGTGAATTACTTGTAAGTCAAGTGGAAGGCGATCTGGAAGAAGATAAAGAAGCTTCGTTTCTTACAGCCAATCCAAGCCCAATTGAATTAGTATTATCGAGTGATGATGGAAAGAAGACAAAGGATTTAAGCAAAAAATCTAATGGTCGGGGAAAGAATACTTCTGGAAAGAAACAAAAGAAAAAAGCTAACACTGGAAGTACTAGAAATAATCGAAGCGGCCACAGGAAGAAATTAATATCCCCCATTACACTTCGATCAATTAAAACTCCTTATGATGGAGAAAAGAGAACATATAAGATTGTATTTGTGTCAGACATCGATGTCGAAAATCTGCGGCTTTCTTTAGATGTAATTGGAGATGATGGGGATAGAGAGACCGCTGATATTACAGATGCTGAGATGAATGGTTCCACCTTAAAAATAAAAGAGGATTTTGTCATTGTTCCTTCTGTAAAGTCGGGAGAAAAGAATATCGTTGATATTTGTCTTAGAGGGAACCGTAGAGAAAGGCTAGAGGTGAGCGCATATGGTGAATTGTAATACTGAATATCCATTTCCAGTATTAAGACCGAATCCCGGTGATTTTAAAACCTCGACGTTTAATGCTGAGGTAACCGTAGTTCCCCAAAAAGACGGATACGAGTTTAAGACTGATATTGATGTAAATAATGATGATATCAAATTTCTGATAGAACAGAACAAAGCTCAGATAGGTATTGATATACAGTGTGATTCAACATGGCTGCGCAAAATTCATACAGTAAGTATGGGGGAAGATAGATTCATTTTAAGTACATCTGAAGTGCATAACAGAGTAATATTTTGTCCTGTAATAACTGCAAGTCAGGAGATAATTAATTATAAATCAAATGATTTTGCTGAAGAATTTAACTCGGTCAAAATTGCCATTCAACCAGGTGATCCCTTGGCAATAGGTGAAACCAAGTATTTTGATGCAAACTATGAAGATGATATTCTTAGAAAAGGTGATCCTATAATCAGTGTCACAACCGCGCCAGGAACAAAGGACATGAGCTTCGACTTTGAAAATCCTTCTATTATGGTATTTGTACCAGGAAAGTCGAAAGATGCATATTCGCATATGGAAGTCACTCCAGAAAAATACTCTGTATTAAGCATGTTGTTCTATCTGCCTGCAGTGACAGAGGGAATAAGACTGCTTCGGGATAATGAAGATACCTATATTCAATATGCATGGGCAAATACGATGAAACAATCCATAATGCAGCTTGCCGAAAATGATCAGGAAAAATATTGGGATCTTCTCAACAATCCATTTCAAACAGCTCAGAAATTGCTGGGTGGTATGGATAAAGCTATTTTAGATCTGGAATCATGGTTGATTACTGTTGTTTAAGGAGAGCATGCTATGCAATTAAATATATTGAAGAGATCTGCTTTAGAACGGTTAAGATCAGACATTTATGACAATATTGAGAAGTACAGTACTGATCATTTATGGATTGATGAATATTTCAACGAAAAATCAATGCAAAATTATTTTAGGACAACAGGTTTGGCTGTACCGGATGTTAATTTAATTATAGGCGGACCTGAAACAGACGCACAAAATGCAGCCCAACTTTTTGAAGCATTGAAAAACACATTGAATCCAAGAATGGCATCAGATCCAAGACTGTGGGCTTATCTAACACATAAGGACTTTTATCCATATATGATAAAAAGATGGCCTATTGAGGTTCCAGATGAAACCGATGAAAATGAGAAAAACGATTCTGAAAGACAGAAACTGTATAGTCGAATTAATACTCGATATTTTTTGGGAGCTTCCAATGGGAAAGCCTTTGTTAGACAAGGAATAGCAAGATTATATTGGAGCGCTTTGCTTACTTACGATGAGAACAATCCTGATGATCCATATGAAATGACAAGGTATTTTCTTAGTAAGCAGGATCTTTTCGTTGCAGCTACAGAACGTGTATTGGCAAGAAATAAAACTTTTATTCTGGCCGCATTGAAAGTCCTAAAGGAGTTCGGAGATATTAATAGAGATGATACCAGAGCATATTTTGCCGAAATAAACCGTGCCTGTGGCATCGAAATTTTGGACTCACTATCTGAAAAGAATGCTAGTGATCTATGTAAAAAATGCCTTGACTATGTAGTTTCTCTCCCTTCCGTACAAAAGAATTCAAAAATAAAAGTGAAAACTATTGACTCTGGTCAGACCATGTTGTTAACGTGTTCCAATGGCGGAACCTACCTTGGAAAATCGTTGCTTAAGACAACGCCCCAAAATATTCGTGGACTCAAACCAGGGAACAGATTTTCCTATGGGAAAACGAGAGTAAAAATTGTTTCTGTTGATAATAAATGATGAATAGATAAAGAGGGGTTAAAGATATGGATGATATGACACCTGCACAGCGTCGTAAAAATATGAGACATATCAGATCTTCCGATACGAAAGCAGAAGTGCTATTGCGAAAGCGACTTTACCATGAGGGATTCCGTTATCGTAAGAACTGGAAAGAACTGCCTGGGAAGCCAGACATTGTTTTGACAAAGCAAAGAATCTGTATTTTTGTCGATGGTGAATATTTTCATGGGAAAAATTGGGATTCAGGAGAAAAAGAACGAGTTCAGCGTGGAAATAATCCATTATATTGGATTCCAAAGATAGAAAGAAACATGGAACGTGATCGAGAAGTTGAGGCAGCTTTGAATGAACTCAATTGGAGAGTAATCAGGTTTTGGAGCCGGGATGTTCTAAAGAATCCTGATGAGTGTGTAAAGAAGGTAAAGAAAATAGTTTTAGAAATTTAGTTAGAGATGAATAAGAAAACATTTTATCACAATATAACAGGAATATCATGACTCATTTACGCAATAAGCAGCGCCTTTTAAGGCTACTGAAATATCTATATCACGAAACAGATGAGGATCATCCGGTTACTACAAATGAACTGGTTGAGATTTTTACAGAAGAAAATGCCAATGCAACGCGTAAGACGATAAAGGATGACATAGATATCTTGGTGGCGGAAGGATATGATATCGTCACCATCAAGAGCTACTATAATGCCTTTTTCATGGCCAGCCGAGAGTTTGAACCGCCGGAGTTGAAGCTACTTATTGACGCGGTTTCTTCTTCTCGCTTCATTTCCAAAAGCAAGTGCGACCAGCTCATCTGGAAGCTCAGTCATCTGACCAGTAAATATGAAGCCGAGAAACTGGTGCGTCATCTCTACACCGCTGGCAAGATGGATTCTGAGAATGGCAATATCTATTATGACGTGGATCTCCTGACGGACGCCATCAACAGTGACCAAAAGGTGACCTTCCAGTACATGGACTATACTATCGACAAGCACCGGATTCTGAAGCATGATGGTGAGATTTATGTAGTAAGCCCTTATGCCCTGCTCTGGGATGACAACCACTATTACCTGGTGGGATATCTGGACAAGAGAGACGAGGTAAATGTTTTCCGGGTGGATCGGATCACGAATCTGAATCGCAGCAGTGAACCGGCAGTGATCCAGCCGACTGATTTCGATCTTGACAATTTTGCGAAAAAAGTGTTCAAGATGTATCCGGGAGACCAGCAGGAAGTGGTGCTGGAATGTGTGGCGGAAACCATGAAGTCTGTGGTTGATCACTTCGGTGAAGATGTGGAGACCTGGCGGATATCACAGACACACTTCAGGTTACGTGCAATGGTAAGCATCAGCCCTACGTTTTACGGCTGGTTGTTCCAATTCGCTGGGAAGATGCGTCCCCTGTCGCCGGAGCCGGTGGTAGATGAATATAGCGGGATGTTGAAAACTGCATTAAATCACTTGTCAATGTGAAGTAAATACTGACCAGCCCAATACACATTTTCATGAAAGAATTTTATCTACAGAATTTGTTCCATACTCCCTTGAGATCGATTGATTCATTAATGGACACAGTGTTTGCGAGCCGTATGAATATGAACCCGATTCATCTTATTAATGTTGTTAGGGAAACTGCGGATAATTGTCGGAGCGATTGAGGCGCAGTTGTGGGTATATGCAAACATATCTGAATGATAATTGAGAGAGACTGGGATAGACAGAAATTGAAGATGATGTTCGGCTGCTGCAAAGTAGCTCAGAAAGAATCGCAGGCAATTAAACAATGTATGAAAGCCAGAATAAAAAATGAACACCAATACTATTATTACCGAATTGCAAAGCTTAATAAAGGAATCAAGAGAAGAAATTCTTCCCACAAAATGGATTGCTGAAGGCGTTATAGGTTCGCCCTACAGAGTTAGTTTTGATAAGTATTCAGGATGGTTTACAAAAGCGTTCTCGTTTTTAAAACTCTTTTTACCAGAAGGCGATGTCTTTTTAAGCCGATTTTCTGAATGTAGTGAAAACCTATACTCATTCGCTGAAACAGGTCTAGTAATTCTCGAAAGCTTAATTGAATACATTGAAAAGGGTTTCATTGTACCTGAACAAAGTAAGTCCGTTGATACAGAAGTTGCGCTGAAAACAGTCTTTTCCAGATTTCATAGAGTTGCAAGACAGCTTAGATCACGGCATGAAAATCGTGAGACTCTTGATATATCTGATGAATATGATGTGCAAGATTTACTGCATGCTCTACTCAGGTTATTCTTTGATGATGTCAGGACAGAAGAATGGACACCATCATATGCTGGTAAATCTGCAAGAATGGATTTTCTGTTGAAGAATGAATGCATAGTAATCGAAGTAAAAAAGACTCGACAAGGATTGACCGATAAAGAAGTGGGAGATCAGTTGATTATTGATGTCGATCGCTATAAGGTCCATCAAGACTGTAAGAAATTAATATGTTTCGTTTATGATCCTGAAGGGAGAATAGGTAATCCTGAAGGTATTATGAGAGATCTAAATAAACAACATGAAGGCTTTGTTGAAGTGATTATAGAACCTAACATGTAAAAATTAACGAATTTTACGTTGCTCTCAACCGTAAAAAGTTGAGGGCTTTTTATTAATTAATTCATACGTATACATCATCGAGACGAGAGCAGTAGTTATTGACAAAATACACTTGACAAGTAACCGATTGGTAACCATAATAAAGGTAACCGATCGGTTACTTGTGTTATGGAGTGAAAGTATGATGAGTGATACGAAAGAGCAGATTCTCGAAACGGCATTAGAACTGTTTGCGCAGAATGGATATCTGGGAACTTCTATGAGTGAAATTGCAAGGGAACTTAACCTTACGAAAGCGGCCCTGTATAAGCACTATGCGGGCAAGCAGGAAATCCTGGACTGCATCATCGAGCGGATGCAGCAGATGGATTACGAGCGTGCAGAACAGTACGAGATGCCGGAAACCGAGCGGGATGGATTTGCGGAGGCCTATATGCAGACTCCGGTTGAACAGATCCGCGCATACAGCATGGCGCAGTTTAATCATTGGACAAAGGAAAGTTTCTCCGCCAATTTCCGCAAGATGTTAACCCTGGAACAGTACCGCAGCCCGGAAATGGCACAGCTTCACCATGATTATCTTGCCGGGGGACCTTTGTCCTATATGGCGGCGATCTTCCGGAAACTGACGGATTCTGATGAAGCGGCCATGCAGCTGGCGCTGGAGTTTTATGGACCGATGTATCTGCTGTACAGTGTTTATGATGAGGCAGAGGATAAGGATGCTGTTGCGCCTGTGCTGGAAGCTCATATCAACCGGTTTATCGCCAGGGTAGAATCCACTTACAGGAAGGACAGGGAGAGCTTATGACAGACGCGGAAGAGAAGCGCTGGGTCTTATGTCCCAGATGCGGAGCGAAAACACGATTGCAGATACTCAGGGAGACGGAACTGAAAGAATTTCCCTTGTTCTGTCCCAAATGCAAGAGGGAAAGCATTATCGATGTAAAGAATTTTGTTGTTAAAAAGAAAGAAGCCAGACGCTGAGACGCAGTGCTGATCGCAAAAGCGGTCATGTGCTGCGTCTTTTTTTCAGGAGGGAAAGTATGAGATGTCCAAAATGTGGAAGAGAAATGAGAAAGGGTTATTTGTTCAGCAGTAAAGACGGGGCGTTCAGCTTTGCGGATGAGCTTCCCAGAGCACTGGAGCCTGCAAGAAAAGCAGACGGTTATGTAAAAATCACCGGACTGAAGGCCGGCGCCCGCGCAAGTGTAGAAGCCTGCTGTTGTGATGACTGCAGATTAATTCTGCTTTCATTCTGAGAAGGAGGAGAATAATTATGAAACTATATTTTGGAAATACCGTATCGACAGTCACAACAATTATGATCCTTGGCCTGTTGGGCTTTGTCGGATGGTCTGCTTTTCACCATGCCGATATTCAGCATTGGGGACGCAGAATGATTCTGCTGATGGGTTTCGGTCTGGTCGTCTGCTGCTTTGCGGCAGCGCGGGATGGTCTGGATAAGACGATTCAGCATGCCATTGACGGCAGCTGCGCGCCGGGACTGTTCCCGCTTGTCAGCGTACCAAATATTATTGGCTGCATCGGTGCTGTGGTAATAATTGTTGCCGCCATCACTGCCCTGATCGCAAGAACACAGCAGATGCGCGAGATCTGCTTCTTTATGATGTCCGGCGGGGTGATGCTGAAGATCGTGACGGTGGAAATCGCACGGATCATTCTCTGAAGGGAAAAGGAGAAAAGTTATGTCAGAAAAGAATATTATCATCCGTCTGGAAACCCAGGCCGACTACCGAAATGTTGAAAATCTTACGCGGGAGGCATTCTGGAATGTCTATCGCCCCGGCTGTCTGGAGCACTATGTGCTGCATTGCTTCCGCATGAGGCATCGTTTCCGAAGAAGGAGAAAAGACGGCTTCCGGGGCAGCTGTTTTAGTTGAGAAACTTGAAGTGCAGCGTTGGGAGGATTGGGAAGAAGATGTGTTTAAGATATGGTATAATTATTTCGCAGAAAGGCGGTGAGACTTATGCCACAGATTCTTCCAATTAAAGATCTTAAAGATACAGCTAAAATATCAGAAATGTGCCACGAAACATCGGAGCCGATTCATGTTACGAAAAATGGATATGGCGATATGGTTTTCATGAGCATGGAAACCTTTGAAGAAATGCACAGGAAGTAGCAGATATACAAAAACCTGGAAATTTCGGAAGCACAGATAGCTGCCGGAAAGGTCAGACCGGTCAGAGAAGCTTTGAAAGATTTGAAGAGAAAATAGTTTGACATCATACTATATTTCAGATCTCGGACTCCGAAATTATAGCGGTATGATTTCAGGTTTTCTCTTGAAAATGTAATCTATTTTGAGCTTAGAAGACGGGGATATGAGGTTTGTGTTGGAAGGATCGGAGGTGATTAACATGGCATGGTACCATGAAGCTGTATTTTATCATATTTATCCGCTCGGTCTGGCGGGAGCGCCGGCCAATAACGAGGGAGGGGAGCCGGTCCACCGGCTGAACAATCTTCTTCCCTGGATTGATCATATTAAGGAAATCGGCTGCAATGCTCTCTACATCGGCCCCTTGTTTGAGTCCGTGAGCCATGGCTACGACACGACCGACTATAAAAGGCTGGACCGACGGCTGGGAACGAACGACGACCTGATCAATTTCGTCCGGACCTGCCATGAGAAGGGCATCCGGGTGATTTTTGACGGCGTCTTCAACCACACCGGCCGTGAATTTTTCGCTTTTAAGGATTTAAGGGAGAACAGGGAAAATTCCAGATACAAGGACTGGTACTGCAATGTAAATTTCGGCGGAAATAATGAGTATAACGACGGATTTTCCTATGACAACTGGGGCGGCTACAACATCATGGCCAAGCTGAATCAATGGAATCCGGAGGTCCGGGACTACATTTCCGGCATCATCAGATACTGGGTGGAGACCTTCAATATCGACGGTCTCCGGCTGGACGCAGCCGACGTCATGGACTTCGAGTATCTCAAGGCCCTCCGCAGGACTGCGAATGAGGTCAAGCCGGACTTCTGGCTGATGGGCGAGGTCATCCACGGGGAATACATCCGCTGGGTGAACGACGACATGCTGCACGCCGTGACCGATTACGCCCTGCACAAGGCCCTTTACTCCGGCCACAACGATCATAATTATTTTGAGATCGCGCATAATGTGAAGCGGCTGATGGACATGGCCGGCGGCGGCCCCTTGCGCCTTGGCCTGTATAATTTTGTCGACAACCACGATGTGGCCCGCATCGCGTCCAAGGTCAATAATAAGGACCATCTCCGCCCGATCTACATCCTGCTCTACACGCTTCCGGGCGTTCCGTCGGTCTATTACGGCTCGGAATTCGGCATCGAAGGGCAGAAGGAGCAGGGTTCCGATGCCTCCCTCCGGCCGCAGCTGAATCTGGAGGACTTTCAGGACGCGGGACAAAAGAATAACTTGACAAGGCTGATCACTGGCCTGGGACGGGTCCGCCAGTCTGAGCCCGCGCTTTCCTACGGCGTTTATGAAGAACGTTACCTGACCAACCGCCAGTACGCCTTTGCGAGAAAACTGGACGGAAGAGATGTCATCGTCACGGTGAACAACGATGAAAATCCGGCTGCCTTCGATGTCCGCTGCGACTGCGGCAGATACCGGGGCGCCCTGACCAATGCAGAAGCCGTCAATGAAAACGGGCACCTTCATGTAGATCTTGATTCCTGCAGCGGTGAGATCTGGCTGCCGGAGAGTTAAGGGACAAAATTCACGCCGCAAATGAGCAGAGGAGAATCCCAGATAAGGGGACTGCGGCTGCCGGCCGGGGATTATTTACCGGTCAGTATGTGCTATAGTTATAGCATATTTCATAAACGGCATTGTACATCTCAATGGTGAATGCATAAAATAACAGGTGAAACCCGCAATTGTGAAGAAAGCAGGAGGCAGATCATGGATAAATCGTTCCCGGAAATGAAGAAATACTTTGGCTTTGGCTGTATGCGCCTGCCGATGAAGGGCGGAAGTCTTGTGAATCTGCCGGAAGATGCGCAGAAGATCTATGATGATCTGAATCGGAAAAACGGCACACATAATTCCAATGCCAGCTATGCAATCCGCTTTGCGGCAGGGTTCAACGGAATCCGCATGGTGCTGTCCGGCATGAGCACGCTGGAGCAGATGAAGGATAACATTTCCTTTATGAAGGATTTTCAGCCGCTGACAAAAGAAGAACAGCAGGCGGTCGATGAAGTGACAGCGGAATTCCACAAGCTTGACCTGATACCATGTACTTCCTGCCATTACTGTGTAGAAGAAAACCACTGTCCGAAAGAAATCCGTATTCCGGACATGTTCGCCTGCCTGAATAAGAAAAATGCATTCCAAAGTACAAATATGGATTTCTACTATAACAATGTTCTGACCGTCGGTCACGGGAAGGCAAGCGACTGCATCAAGTGCGGCGGATGTGAACGTGTCTGTCCGCAGCATCTGGAAATCCGGAAACTGCTGGAGGATGTAGCGGCAGAGTTTGAAGGGGCTGCTGAGGAATAGTTTTTGAAGAATGAAAGACGGACCACGTTTATATCTTAGAGTGGGAGAATGTGATGACAGGGGCTGTTACACCAGGTATTGAAAATATGACCTGTTGCAGCGGCCCCTGTTTCAGATATTCATCGATTATGCAGACGTTATCAGCATGAATTCTCGTAATCTGGTAATATTTTTGGTAGAAATATTTATAATCTGCGTATCGTACCAAGTATGCAGTATTATTTAGGTAAGATCAGGAGAAGCCGTGTGTTTTTACCAAATACCCAGAGCGAGTATAGGTATTAAGACTGGGAAGGTGGGAAAATTTTAGTAGGTTTATCCCGCTGAACGAGGCAATATTCTGATATTTTGGCTTATCGTTGATTTCTCTCTTATATTTACTGAGCGGCTGCAGAAAATTTATACATGTTTATTTGTTATTATAAATCCTGGTAATCAAATAATGAAAATGTACATGTAAAGATACAGAAGTTTGGTATGAATCGTGATTATTTTTCAATACTACCAATAATAATCCTCTGTTTGTAAAAAGATGGATTTTTCACGGGTTTTACCAATGGGATTTTGCATGACTTCACTCCAGTTGCGATTGAAGATGATTGAACTACATTTTTCGGATAGAAACGTGGGAAATAATTAGCACAAGTGCCTGAAGCAGAAGATACACAGTCTGAAGCAGGCCGGCGGAGTCGGAAGCGTGAGTATGCGCGAAGGGAGCCGGGAGGCGTTCCAGGCATCAGGCTGCGTACAGCTCACAGAAAAACCCGGAGATCTGTCAGCAAAACTCCACAGCCATTTGATACCCTCTGAAACTCGCAGGTGATACGCAAAATGCTGTAGAATTGTTGTATAATAATAAGAAATGAAGGTGAGCAGCGGCGCAGGCCTGAACGTGCAGAAGTTCGGGCGAGACTGCGTGACAGAAAAGGATTGAACAATCAGGAGGAGTTACGGATGACAGAATGGAGAAATTTTGATGAGCTGAAGTCCTTTCAGACACTGAAAAACGAGCAGAAGGTTGATCTTCCGGCAGTGATGGCCGGCGAATCCGGGGCAGAGCGTGTCAGAAAATACAGTGTTCCGATGGCGGAAGGTCTGCAGTATAATTTTGCCGCAAAGTCTGTGGATGACACGATTCTTTCGGATCTGGCAGAGCTGGCACAGGAAGCGGAGCTCAGCGATAAGTTTAAGGAGCTGTATGAGGGCGCAGTGATTAACACGGGTGAGAAGCGTCTGGTGCTCCATCATCTTACACGCGGGCAGCTGGGCGGCGATGTCATGGCAGACGGCGTGAACAAGCGCGCGTTCTATCAGGAGCAGCAGAAGCGGATTGCGGATTTTGCCCGGGATGTGCATGAAGGAAAGATCGTAAATGAGCAGGGTGAAAAGTTCACCGCGGTTGTCCAGATCGGAATCGGCGGAAGCGACCTGGGCCCGCGTGCCATGTATCTGGCACTTCAGAACTGGGCAAAAGCCAATAAGCAAGATTACATGGACGCCGCCTTCATCAGCAATGTCGACCCGGACGACGCCGCATCGGTGCTGGCATCGGTTGATGTGGCGCACGCGATCTTCATTCTGGTCTCTAAATCAGGAACGACACTGGAGACACTGACCAACGAGACTTTTGTGCAGAATGCGCTCCGCGCTCAGGGTCTGGAGCCATCCCGTCACATGATTGCAGTCACCAGCGAAACATCCCCGCTTGCACATAACGATGACTACATGGCTGCCTTCTACATGGACGACTATATCGGCGGCCGCTATTCCTCTACATCGGCAGTCGGCGGCGCTGTGCTCTCTCTGGCATTCGGACCGGAAGTCTTCGCTGAATTCCTGGAAGGAGCTGCCGCAGAGGACCAGCTGGCAAAGGAGACGGATCCGCTGAAGAATCCGGACATGCTGGATGCCCTGATCGGTGTTTATGAGAGAAATTTCCTGGGATATGAGAGTACGGCAGTTCTTCCGTATTCACAGGCGCTCAGCCGTTTCCCGGCTCATCTTCAGCAGCTGGATATGGAGTCGAACGGAAAATCTGTCAACCGCTTTGGAGAGCCGGTATCCTATCCGACCGGTCCGGTACTGTTCGGTGAACCGGGAACGAACGGACAGCATTCCTTCTATCAGCTCCTGCATCAGGGAAAGAATATTGTGCCGCTTCAGTTCGTCGGATTCCGGAAGAGTCAGCTGGGAGAAGACGACAGCATTCAGGGCAGCACGAGTCAGCAGAAACTCTGTGCCAATGTGGCAGCACAGATTGTCGCCTTTGCCTGCGGCAAGCCGGATGAGAACCGGAATAAGAACTTTGAGGGCGGCCGTCCTTCCAGCATCATCATCGGCGAGGAAGTAACGCCGCGCAGCCTGGGCGCACTGCTCGCGCATTTTGAGAATAAGGTCATGTTCCAGGGCTTTGTCTGGAATCTGAACAGCTTCGACCAGGAAGGCGTTCAGCTGGGAAAGGTGCTGGCAAAACGCGTGCTTGCTCACGACACAGACGGCGCGCTGGCAGAATACAGCAAACTTCTGGATATTTAGACCTGCAGGATCTGCTGCCGGGCGCAGCGGGCATCCGCAAAAAGAGAATCAGACAGAAATATGCATGCGCAGACGGTATGAACGCCTTCCCGCCAAGGAAGGCAGGGATAACATCATCCTTTCCATTTATGATATGAAGAGCGGCAGGTTCACATGTAAGCGTCTTATCGCTTTTCTGGCGCCAGATACAAATGGTGAAATCGCATTTGGACTGATGCAGGATGTGGAAGATCTGGGAAAACAGTAATGTGGGAACATTTTGGGATATCTTGTTTCAGAATACAGGAATCAGGTAATTACGTATAGTTGCGAAAATTATCAGGAGAGGACAAAATTAATGATGAACAAAGAATTTCCAAGAAAGGAAGCTGTACCGGACTTCAGCATTACCCATACGGAACTGCTGGAGCGGATCCGGGGGCTGAATACGGTTTTTGATACGGTAAGAGTCGTCAACCCATCGGTCCATCGTCAGATCGTCTATCATGCAGACGGCACACATGAAATACTTAAAAGTTACTGTTTTTCCTTCTGGAAAAGGCATGTTCCGTGCGCGAACTGTATTTCTGCAAAAACCTTTGCAACAAAACAGAGAGCATCCAAATTTGAATTTGTAGATAATGAAATTTATCTTCTGGTCTCAGAATATCTGGAAGTAAACAAAGAGCCATGCGTTCTGGAATCGATCCTGCATCTTAATGATCAGGTTATGATTGACGCCTGCGGGAAAAATGAGTTTGTTTCACGCATCACCCAGTTTAATGAACGTCTGTACAGAGATTCTCTGACACAGGTCAGAAACCGCAGGTATTATGATGAGCAGGTTTCCGGGCTGACGGTACAGGCCGCCGCGATGATTGATATCGACCAGTTTAAGAATATCAACGATACCTGGATGCACAAGGCGGGAGATGCGGCACTGCAGGCCGTTGCCAGTGCGATTTCCGGATGTGTGCGGAAAAGCGATCTGGTCCTGCGCTACGGAGGAGATGAATTCATACTGGCGTTTGAAGATATTCCGGAGCAAGTATTCCGAAAAAAACTTCAAGATATCGAAGAGGCGGCAGGTTCCGCGGAAATTCCGGGTTATCCCGGCGTCCATCTGACCATCAGCATCGGCGGCGTTTATGAAAAGGGGCAGCTGAAGGATGAGCTTGAAAAAGCAGATGCAGCGCTGTACGAAGCGAAGGAAACAAGAAACCGCGTCGTGATCAGGTAATGAAAAAGAGCCGATCTGTGCGTTTGGTTCAGCTTGAAGTATAGTGATAAAAGGCACTTTGAATATTTCGTTTATTACCATACGAAAATAGCGGGAAGTTTTGACATTTCCCGCTATTTTTTGTTTTCTGCATGCAGCATGAGAAATATCCGGAAAAGAACCATCCTGCAAGTGAACATCGCAGAATGCCGGGCTGTCGGAAATGTCCCGGATAATAAGACGGCTTGTGGTTTCTTGCACGGCTGAGTTTTGTCAGGCTTGAAATTCAGCGGTTTTATAGTTCCTGAAAGGGAAGTATATTACTATAAAGCACATTCTTGCGATAATCTCCCATTCAATCTATGATTTCTATGT
Source organism: uncultured bacterium (assembly GCA_905214225.1). Taxonomy (GTDB): domain Bacteria; phylum Bacillota; class Clostridia; order Peptostreptococcales; family Anaerovoracaceae; genus Aminicella. The sequence continues at coordinate 18,639 of CAJMLL010000032.1, forward strand.
TGAAAGTCACGGGCAGACAGAAGCCTTCGGCCTGCCGGATATTCTGAAACAGCGTGGATTACGCGGCGCGTGATGCCCTTGCGCGCGTAAATTTTGTCAGATGATGACTCATGCGCTACAATAATGATATCGATGAGAATTAAGAAAAGGCAGGTGCAGGGAAATGATTATCAATACAGGGCAGAGAACAGACATTCCGGCCTTCTACGCACCGTGGCTGGCAGAGCGGCTGAAGGCGGGATCTGTCTGCGTGCGCAATCCCTATAACCCGGTTCAGGTCAGCCGTTACCGCCTCGATCCCTCCGTCGTGGATGTGATCGGATTCTGCACCAAGAACCCGGCACCGATGTTCCCCTACATGAATCTGCTGAAGGATTACGGGCAGTTCTGGTTCGTCACGATTACGCCCTATGGCAGAGATATTGAGCCGAATGTCCCCGACAAGCACCGCCTGCTGGATGATTTCAAGAGACTGTCAGACGCTGTCGGCATCCAGTCCATCGGCTGGCGCTATGATCCGATATTCATTTCCGAGCGTTATTCTGTGGCCTATCATCTGCGGGCGTTTGAAACGATGGCCTCCGCGCTGGACGGATACACAGAAACGGTCGTCATCAGCTTCATCGACCTCTACCCAAAAGTCCGGCGGAGTTTTCCGAAGGCCCGCGAAGTCACACAGGAGCAGCGCCTGATGCTGGGGAAGGCAATGATTGATATCGCCGCCGCACACGGCATGACCGTGAAGCCCTGCGCGGAAGGCGATGAACTGGCTCCTTATGGTGCCGACTGCAGCGGCTGCATGCAGATCCGCGACTATGAGAAGGCGATTGGAAAGCCTCTTCATGCGCCAAAAAGAAAGGGCGCAAGGAAGGAATGTGCCTGTTATCTGGCCTGCGATATCGGCGCCTACAACACCTGCCGCCATCTCTGCCGCTACTGTTACGCCAACGCGGAGGCCACAAGAGTGCTGGAGAACAGCCGCCTGCACGATCCTGAGTCACCGTTTCTGATCGGCGGCTATCGGGATGGGGATGTGGTTCACGATGTGCCGCAGGAGTCCTGGGTGGAGAGGCAGATGCGGATCAGTTTTTGATGTCTGGCTCAGGGTGTCCCTGAGAAAGAAAGCGGAGTGACGTATACAGTATACCTGTTTGTGTAATATTCATGGCGAATTGTACATTTCACTGTACATTGCGTTCATAAACGTTCGGGAATTGCTTATTAAATGTCAGATTCCCGAGGTCCATTTTATGTGGCTCGGGAATCTCCTCTTATCTGGGTCGTTTCCCGAACTTTCCAGGTCTGGTATTTCGGGAAATGGCATCGTAGTGACGATTTCCCGAACTCAGGAGGTTCACCGATCGGGAAATTGTCAGAAGCGCAGTTTTGACTAGTCCGATATTATAATCAATCATGATTATTATACAATGCACACGAATTAATTTTCTTTTACTTGAATTTTTATCAATAATATATCTATATAGAGCGAATATGTCCTGTACACAGTTCGGGAAAAGCGCGTTTTAACTGTATTTCCCGAACTTTGAAAAAAGGAGCTCGGGAAAAAGCGGATAACATGGCAAATCCCGAACTTCGTTCGATCGTAGGCGTGCTTATTTTACGGTATACTTTAACTGCCTTCACTGCGGCGTACACCCTGCCAGAATCCCCCGCATTCTAAAATATTTACCGGGGAGCAAGCACCAGAATGCGGTCATCTATGCAGGAATGCTATTTTGTTCGATTTTCAATTTATAAAATCTGTGCTTCTTGAAGAAGAACTCCGTCATCCGCCATTCATCCTCGAAATGCGTTTTATATCTCGCGCTATCTTATGGTATAGTGAACATAGAAACAGCGCCGGCGATGTCCGGAAATGTCAGAAAAGAGTGTCATTATTCAGGAAAGCCTGCAGAAATGAGATGGGAGGACGTTCATGCACGCGTTTATCGAATTAAAGGACGTAAGCAAGATCTACCATATGGGTGACGTGGAGATCCGTGCTGCGGATCGTGTTAATTTTTCCGTGAACGAGGGAGAATTTGCGGTCATCGTCGGACCGAGCGGCGCCGGAAAAACTACGGTGCTGAATATTTTAGGCGGCATGGATACAGTTTCTTCCGGTGAAGTCTGGGTGGACGGAAACAACATCGCGGAATATTCCAGAAAGCAGCTGATCGGCTTCCGCAGAGAAGAGATCGGTTTTGTCTTCCAGTTCTACAATCTGGTGCAGAACCTGACGGCGCTGGAAAATGTGGAGCTTGCCGTGCAGATCTGTAAGGATTACCGGGATCCTGAAGAGGTTCTGGATGGCGTGGGTCTGAAAGACCGGATGAATAATTTCCCGGCTCAGCTTTCCGGCGGCGAGCAGCAGAGGGTGGCCATTGCCCGGGCGCTGGCAAAGAATCCGAAGCTCCTGCTCTGCGACGAACCGACTGGTGCGCTGGATGACCAGACCGGCCGGCAGATCCTGCGCCTGCTCCACCAGAGCTGCAGAAAATACCATATGACCGTAATGATGATCACACATAATCATGCCCTGACCGCCATGGCCGACCGCGTAATCGAGATCAGAAACGGCAGGGCAGAGCGCGTGTACACCAACGCATCACCGCAGTCCATCGATGAAATTGTCTGGTAGAAATCACATAGAAAGCCGAGACCGCAGAGAATACAGTGACTGCAGAGAAGGAGGACCGTTCATAAGATGAAAACAGCCGTCTGGAAAAACTTTTACCGCGAGATCATGCAGTATCCGGGTCGATTTTTGTCGATTCTGTTCATTGTCATCCTTGGCGTGTCTTTTTTGTCCGGGGTAAGAGCCTGTGAGCCGGATATGCAGCAGAGTCTGACGGCCTATATGAACCGGCATAAATACATGGACGTGAAGATCCAGTCAACGCTTGGGCTGACGGACGTGGATGTTAAGGCGGCGCGGCAGACGGACGGAATTTCAGCGGCGGAGGGCGCGTACAGTGTTGATGTTCTGAGCGATTCCGGGAACCGGACGCAGGTCGTGCGCGTGATGAGCACGGTCCGGGGGATGAACAGTTTTACGGTGAAGTCGGGGCGGCTTCCGCGCAGGCAGAATGAGTGTCTGGTGGACGCAGAACTTGCGAAGGAGCGCCATCTTTCCATCGGCGATAAGATTCACATCTATTCAGGGACAAAAGACAAACTCAGCAAGAGTTTAAAATACAGCACGTTCACCGTCACCGGCACGGGCAGCAGTCCGGCTTACCTGACGAATGACCGGGGCAGCACGACCCTTGGAAATGGTACGGTAGACGGCTTTATTGCCGTGAAGCCGTCGGCTTTTTCTATGAGCACGTATTCCGCGGTTTACTGCCGGGTGAAGGGCGCGGAAAAATACACGACAGGATCTGCGGTGTATAAAGAAAAAGTACGTGCAGCGCAGAAGAATCTCAGGAAAATGGCGGCTTCCCGCTGCCGGATCAGGCTCAATGAACTGAAGCAGCAGGCGGTTCAGACCGTGCAGGCTGCGTATCCTGGAATTGATCCGATTTCTGCCGGGGCGATTGCGCAGGAGCAGCTGAAATCCCTTGGAACGGGTAAGTGGTATGTGCAGGGAAGGGAGCAGGATCAGGCTTATGCGGAATATCTTCAGAATGCGGAACGCATCGCGGCGATTGGAAAGGTTTTTCCACTCATTTTCTTCCTGGTCGCGGCCCTGGTCAGTCTGACGGCGATGACCCGCATGGTGGAAGAAGAACGGGAGCAGATTGGTCTGATGGAGGCACTGGGATACGGACGAGGCGTCATTCTCCGAAAATTCGCGGGCTACAGCCTGCTGGCGACAGTGTCAGGCAGCATTGCGGGCGTTCTGATCGGTGAAAAAATGCTGCCTTACATCATTATCAATGCCTATCGGAATCAGTTCGTGAATATGGATCAGACGGTGATCCCGTATGAGTGGAAGTTCTCGCTTCTTGCGGCCTTTGCGGCGGTTCTCTGCAATCTGCTCGCGACCTTCTGGGCCTGCGGTCATCTGCTGAAGGAAGTTCCATCCCAGCTGATGCGGCCGGAAGCGCCGAAAAACGGAAGCCGGATCTGGCTGGAGAGGATCACGCCGCTCTGGAAACGGCTGAGTTTCAGCAGTAAGGCGACCCTGCGGAATATTTTCCGCTATAAAAAGAGGCTGTTTATGACCATCATTGGAATCGGCGGGTGTACAGCGCTGCTTCTGACGGGTTTTGGCATCCGGGACGCAGTGACGGAAATTTCCGTGAATCAATCCGGACGGGTGCAGAAGTATGATGCCCAGCTGCTGATCAATTCGGACGCCTCTGCCTCTTCAAAAGCTTCGCTCAGCCGAACATTGAAGAATGTGCCGGAAATCGGAAGCACCGAAAAGCTGTATCAGGACAGCGTCACCTTGAAGAAAGACGGGAAGTCTTACAGCGGATACGTCATCGTTCCGGAAAATCCGGGAAAGCTGCATCAGTTTATTGATCTGCATGACCGGGTATCCGGGGAAAAATACCATCTGAACGATCGTTCGGTCATCCTGACGGAAAAGGCAGCAAGTCTTCTCAATGTAAAGAAAGGTTCCCCGGTTACACTGAAATTGAACGCCGGCACGACCGCCCGGGCCAGAGTCGGAGCCATTGCGGAAAACTATGTCCTTCACTATGTCTATATTTCTCCTGCTTACTATAAGCAGCTGACCGGAAAAAGCGCAGAAAGCAACAGCATTCTGCTGAACTGGAAGGGGAAAAACATCCATGAGAAGTCCATTTCTAATAAACTTCTCAGGAACGGTGCAGTCTCACAGATCAGCCTGACCAGCAGCGCAGAAAAGGCGATGAAAAAGACCGTCGATCTGCTGCGGACGGTAGTCGGGGTCTTGAGCGGCGCCGCGGCCATGCTGGCCTTTGTCGTGATGTTCAACCTGAACAGCATCAGCATCACCGAGCGGCGGCGTGAGCTGGCAACCCTGAAAGTGCTGGGATTCTACGACGGAGAAGTGTCCATGTACATTTTCCGGGAAAACATCATTCTGACCGGAATCAGCATCGTTCTGGGGCTTTTCCTGGGCGTCTGGCTGAAGACCTTCATTATGTCCACGGCAGAGACCAATGACCTGATGTTCGGCCGGACGGTCGCAGGGTCCAGTTTCCTCCTTGCTGCACTCCTGACGGTGGTTTTTGCCGTCATCGTGAATGGGATCTCCTCGATTTCCATGCGGCGCATCGACATGATCGAGTCGTTGAAGAGTGTGGAGTAGGAGCTGTGTGCAGAAGAGCGGTTTAGATTCCCGTAGAGAAAAATGGTATAATTATGCTTTGATTTGCATTGTCATTTATCATATTGATAAAAGCAGCAGAACAGTTATTGTCATGACAATAAAATATGCATACAGAAACTTTTAAACTGATAGAAAGTTTCTGTATGCATTTCTATTGTCTGCCCGTTAGACGACAACAAGGTTCCCGGGCACCCACCCGACGCTTCAGCGTCGTGGAAGGGTCGGGTTCTTATTGTTTTCTCGTGTTTATCTACAGTCTGCACTGTGCGATGAAGTGTGCGTTTTCAGGCAGCTGCAGGTCCTCTTCCGGTGCCTCGAAGGACCACTTCTTCAGGGCGTCTCCTTCGCCGCGGGTGCGCTCGTTGACCGCGTAGAAATTAAACATTTCGATTCCGTAATTCAGATGTGTATCTGCTTCACCGGTCATCTCATCGTCAAGGCCGATCAGGCAGACAGCATTCTTTGTGAGGATAACGCGGTACGGCTGGCGGTTGAAGAAGGACTGTGCAACGCTCATGCAGAGAAGCGCGTCGTTCAGCTGCGGATACTGCGGAGCGACCAGGTCGATTTCTGCCTTGTTTCCGAATGTGCCGTCAAAAACAAACTCGTCAAGGGAAATCTTGGATGCTGCACGTGTCGCTGTCTTGTTGACCTTGACATCGGATGGGCTTTTGATATCCAGGCGGGTGCCCTTCTTGTCTTTATTTCTGTAGCCGAATCCGACGACGACAGCCAGTGTCTTGTCTGTGCTGATGCCGATCTGAGCCTTGGCCTTGTCTGCATCATTGATGGTCAGCCAGCATGCAGCCAGTCCCAGAGTCGTCAGCTTCAGGGTCAGTGCCTGCATAATGAAAGCGGCGTTTTCCAGATAATGGTCCTTCTTTTCAGAGAAGAGTAGCGCATACTGCGGGGAATGAATCATAAATCCATTGTAGCCGACGGTACTCTCAAACTTTGCTGCCTCTTCATGGTCGATAATATGAAATTCCGTTGCGATGTTGTCATCCAGCGCGTCACACTTGGAAACACTGTCCTTAATCTGCTGAAGTTCAGTTTCTTCAACATCTTCATCCGTGAATGCTCTGCAGGATTCACGCTTCATGATCAGGTCATAGTAATTTAAATTCTCCATAGAATATGTTCTCCCTTCTGTCGGTTTTCTTTTTTGGGCGATTTCTCATCATTATTGCTCATACGTTAAGTATATAACATTTCCTGGAATATTGCCACAACTCACAGAGTCTCTTATGCCCGGTTTTTCTTTAGGTAATCGATATACTTATCGCCCCAGACTTCGATGCTGTCCAGCACAGGGCCGAAGGACTGGCCGATGTCGGTGAGCTCGTATTCTACGCGCGGCGGGACTTCCGGATAGACGGTGCGGCTGATGATGCCTTCGTTCTGGAGCTTCTTCAGCTGCGTAGAAAGGGTGGCCTGGGTGACTTCGATGTTTTTCTGAATTTCGTTGAAGCGTTTCGGGCCGTCTGAAAGTTCGTGAAGGATGAGGATGGCCCATTTTCCCTGAAGGACCTGCTGGGCGGTGACGAAGGGGCAGACGCCGAACAGGCCGGCCTGATTGCATTTCTCTTTTTTCATTCTGATTCTCCAATTCCAATGTAAAACATACCAAGTAAATAGAAAAATCCTTCTTGCACATTTGATTTTGTCCAATTATATTTATCATATAGAGAAAAGAAATCTAAAGCAAGTATAAAGATTAAAGTTATACAGAAATTACATGAATCGAGGGGATTAAGATGACAAAGAGAATGCCGGTTGTATTCTCCGGACACGGAAGCCCGATGGTGGCGCTGGAAGATAATGAAATTACACAGGGTATGCAGGCCGTCGGTGAATGGATTCTGCGGGATTTCGGAAAGCCGAAGGCGATTCTGGCGGTGTCCGGACACTGGTTTGTGCCGGGGACGCTGGTTCAGAGCGCGCCGGAACCGAGACAGGTCTACGATATGTACGGTTTTCCGAGGGAGCTGTATGAGGTGAAATATCCGGTGAAGGGCAGCGCAGAGCTCACGGACCGAGTAAAGACGCTGCTTGGAAGCGCGGTTTCCGAAGATAATAACTGGGGCATTGACCACGGAACATGGACGGTTCTGGTGCACATGTTCCCGAAGGCGGACATTCCGGTGGTGCAGCTTTCTGTCAACCAGGGACTCAGCCCGCAGGATAGTTACGATCTTGGAAAGAAACTGGCGGCGCTTCGTGAAGAAGGATACCTGATTTTCGGAAGCGGAAACGTCGTGCACAACCTCTTCCGTGTGGAATGGGACAATGAAGGCGGCACACCGGAGGCAGAAGGATTCAATGATTACATCCGCGAGGCCGTGCTCAGCGGTGATGCTGACAGCGTCATTCGCTTTGACCGGCACCCGGACGCGAAATATGCCGTCCCGACGCCGGACCATTTCCTGCCGCTCCTCTACTGCCTCGGCGCGTCGGAAGGAGATTCTGCAGAGGTCTTCAACAACGTCTGCAATCTCGGGTCCATGGCGATGACCGGATTTATTTTTGGCGGCAAATAAAAAACGCAAGGGGGAAACGCCCCTTCGCAAGTCTTACGATTACATATATCCACAAAGCTATTAATCATCACTCACCAATATATTGAAAACAGCAGGGAATTTGCTCAGTGCCTGCTGTTTTTCTTTTGCAGTTTTCCCGTGTACAGGCAGAAGGGGATCGCCATGAGCTGGGCGCAGACGGAAAACGTGATCATCAGCGGCATGCTGAAATCGTAGAGGATTCCCATCAGCCAGCTTCCCAGAAACCAGAAGATGCCGAAGGAGCATTCAAAGATTCCATATCCCGTCGCCCGGCTGCTTTTCGGGACGATCTGGGCGATGACGGATTTCATGATGGATTCCTGCGCGCCCATGCCGATGCCCCAGAGGATGACGCCAAGCATCAGGGAAGACATGGAATGCATGCCGAAAACGAAGACAGAGAAAAATGCGGAAAGCAACGTGGACCAGACCAGAACACTGACGCCCCTCTTATCGTACCAGAAGCCGAAGACCAGCGCAGAGACGGCATCGACGAGCATGGCAAGCGCGTAGAGCAGGGGCAGATTTCCCTGAGTCATAAAGGAACCGCCGGATGCGATATAGACTTTGGAAACATGCATGGCGATCAGAGAGTAGTCGATAAATCCGAAGGCGAAACAGCTGATTCCGGCGATGTAAATGCGGAAACTTTTCTTCATGTGGAAGGGCTCTTCATGAGCCGGTTCCGGCTCGAATTTTTCCGGGTTCGGGAATTTCTGACGCGTGAAGATCAGAAAGAGCAGGGTCAGTGCGCCCGGAACCGCCAGCATGGCAAAACATAGGCGGTAGCGCTGGAAGGTCGTTCCGCTTGACTTCATCAAAAGAATCAGGTAGAGAAAGACCGGCCCTGCGAAGGCGCCGATCTGGTCCAGCACTTCCTGAATGCCGAAACTCTTTCCCACACCTTCCTGCGTTGCCGCGAAGGACATGATGGTGTCCTTGGACGGCTTTTTTATTGCCTTTCCCATTCTCTGGATGACCAGAAGGATGCAGGCGGCAATCCAGCCGTGGTTTCCAACCAGGGCCAGAGCCGGCACGCAGATCACGTCCAGCACATAGCCGGCAATGGTCATGAACCAGTATTTTCCAGTTTTGTCGGACAGTTTTCCAAACACATAGCGCAGAGAATAGCCGACCAGTTCTCCTAGGCCGGAAATAAATCCGATGGTTCCTGCGGAAGCGCCCAGTGCCGCCAGATAGGCGCCGCGGATGCTGTCCGCGCCTTCATGGGTCATATCAGAAAACAGGCTGACGATGCCAAACAGCAGAATAAACACCAGTGCCGCGGACCAGCGCTTTTTCGTTTTCCCCTTGCCGGGTTGATTTTGTCGTGAATGCTTCATTGCTCTCTTCCTTTCCTGAGTTCTACTGTACCATAAATGAACAGGGAAGATATTAACAGATTATAACATCTTATAACATCGCGGAGAGATGTGCTGGAATATGACAAATATAAAAAGCAAGATGTAAAATATAATTGACAAAACCGCGCATATATTGTACTTTGAGGATACAGGAAAAAGATGCCTTCTGGATGCGGATTCATCCGCGGGAAAGGGGAATATTATGAGTACTTCGTTTAGCGCAGGATTGTCAGTAGGCTTTGCCATTGTGTGTCTGGTACGGCTTGTCTGGGTGTACAGGAGAAAGAAGGCAGGCCAGCTTTCTCACTATGATGAGAGGCAGAAACAGATACAGGCGAAGGGAAATTACATCGGATATAAGACGATGATCGGAATGTCGGTGGCCATAATGT
>CAJMLL010000033.1 GCA_905214225.1 uncultured bacterium
TTATTTTCAGGAAATGTAAAATAACTCTTGTGGGAAGCGCAAAAACAGTTATAATCCCGTCTTTGACAGTTTAAAAAGAGTAAAAGTGCCATAACCGTCGAATTTACAACGGCTGTGGCACTTGTTTTCTTTTGTGAAATTGTAGTATTTTCTCTATGATCTTGTCTCTTTCAAAATTTTTTTCATCTGTTTATCAGAGATGAACTCGACATCTGTCTGGAAGCCGCATGCTTTGTGCAGAGCATCCGTTATCCGATCTCTGGTGTAGCAGGGAATATACCCTATCCCTTCAATCCTTCGGAATTTCATCGTCTTCATAGCATCAATGATCTCGCGGATTGTAAACTTTCCATCCAGCTTAATTTCAAGCGTCCGATATACCAGCAGGGCAAGGAAGCAGGTCAGGAAATGCGCTTCAATCCGCTCGTCTCTTTGAAGATAGACAGGACGTGAACGGAACTCTGATTTCATGACGCGGAATGACTCCTCGATTTCCCATCTCTGCTTGTTGATCCTGATGATGCTGCCAATATCATCTTCCAGGGTTGTACATATTGCATAAAAACCATCATAGTGTTCTTCTTCTGCTATTTTCTCATCATTCAACGCCTGTGTTTTTAGTTCTGCCAGAACACCGTCTATGGTCATCTGCTGCTCCTCAATGAATCTCCTTGGGTCGTTCTGATTTCTGGTCTCCTTTTTCTTTCCCTGATCGATGATTTTCAGTGCTCTGTCGATCTGTCTGGAACGGATCGACCGCTGATATTCCCTGTATTTCAGAGAGTAGGAGACGATCAGTCTCTGCTCGAGTCCGTTCTCATTGATCCATCTTTCCTTAAAGAAAATATCGTGGAAATGGCTTTTCTCGTCCAGTTCCTCCAGATTGTATTCTTTTGGGTCGTCCATACGTCTCCATCCGGAAGGATCAAGTGCCCACTCTTTCAGGTGCTTTTTCAGGCTTTTCAGAGACTGCGTCACGATGAAGGAGCGGCCGCTGATGTTATTGAAATGGCGGTTTGTCCGGGAAGCAAGCCCGGCATCTGTGCATACGATGAACCGGGAAAGGTTAAAATCGGACAGAACCGTTTTCTCTAACGGGATCAGAGATGGCTGCTCGTTCTGGTTCCCGGGAAAAACGGTGAGTGCAAGAGGCAGTACGTTTCCATCCATGAAAAGTCCCATCTGAACGATTGGATTAGGACGATGTTCCTTGCTTCTTCCATATTGACGCAGTCCGTCTGCCTCTTCTGTTTCGAAAAAGAAATTGGTGCAGTCGTAATAGAGAACGGATGTGTTGTGCATGCCCTGATTGTTGTTATACAGGGAGGCCTGGATGAAAGAGGACTCCTTTTGGAGAACATCCAGAGCACGGTAAACATCATGCAGTTCATATCCGGGAGTTTCCAACAGACTTCTGCAGTATTCCAGCGTGGATCGCTTGGAGCAGGGATCCAGAATTCTGGCGTAGAGCAGATCACGGACGATTTCACACAGGTCAAACTTGAAACGGTACTTTTTCTGTATTCTGCGGCAGGTCTTATCGATCCCAAGTTCGTAAAATGCTTTCTGAAGGAAGAGATATCCACCATTGAATGTTGTCATCTTGTCCGGCTCCAACTGCCTGCTTCCGGAAAGGTCAATGGAAACATCAAGAGTGCCCTGTTTCTCTGCTTCCGTATATTTGCGTGCCTGCTCCTTGGCCCAGGCAATAACAGCGTCACGGTCGTTGTTGTGCTCCGGAAGCCGTTCCTGCATCGTACCGAGCTTTTTAAAAATCCGGGTTGTTGATTTGCCGTCCTCCTTGCGATAGGACTTGATGATGTACAGCTGTTCAGCATTCTTGGACTTGACGATATTGAGGCGCATAATATCTCTCCTGTGTACTGGAATTGCAACGTTCTCAAGTGGTTACACTTAAGACTATTATATCACACAATACCGAACAATACCACAACTATTTTTACGAAATTTGACAAAAAAAGAAAGCCATTGCAAGGCTTCCAGCGATTTTTGTGCTTTGAAACTGTCAAACTCCCGAGTCAGGTGACAGCAGCGTAACTGTCAAATAAAGGTTATTTTCAGGAAATGTAAAATAACTCTTGTGGGAAGCGCAAAAACAGTTATAATATAAATATAACGATATTTTCTAATAATTATGATTATTAGTCGGCGCCTTGCCAGGCAGGTTTTGTCTGCGGAGAGCCCCGCTGCAGGGGAAAAAATTAACGACAGTGCAGACAACTTTCCTCCACAAGCCTCATCCGGTGAAATATTCATTGAATGGCGCCGGCCCGTAGTGTATAATATTTCTATATCTAAGACAGGAGGGATGGTTATGGTTAAAGTATTAGTCGGACACAAGGGAACAGGCAAGACTAAGATGATGGTTGACCTTGCGAACGAGCAGGCCGGGAAGGCGGACGGAACAGTCCTCTTCATCAATAAAAATGCCAGACTTACATATGATCTGAAACACGAGATTCGTGTCGTGACAATGGAAGATTATCAGGGTGTCACAGACAGTGATGAATACATCGGATTCATCTATGGCATCATCAGTTCCGACCACGACATCGAGGCGATTTACATAGACAGCATTTTAAAGTTTGCGAACTTCTCCCTGGGAGATCTTCCGAAGTTCCTGGAGAGACTGGACAACATCTCCAAGCAGTATGGCATGGACTTCACCGTAAGCCTGTCTGCTGACAAGGAAGAGATGATCGGTGTTGATTTCTCCAAGTACGAGGTATTAAATCAGTAGCGTCTCATCCGATGAATTATGAGGGAGCAGTGTATGCTCCCTTTTTTCATATGTCAGGGACAAAAGAAAGGGGCAGGGAAACAATGAACTGGGATGAGCTGACGCTTGAACATGTCCGGAACGCCTACCGCTGCCACCAGCCAGTTTCTATGGGAAAACACAGAATATATTCTGTTCTGGTGCCGCTGGTGAAAAAAGAAGACGGACTGTATCTTCTCTATGAGCGCAGGAGCACGCGGATGAAGACGCAGCCGGGAGAAAGCTGCTTTCCGGGAGGCCATCTGGAGGACGGGGAGGACCCGCTTGAGACGGCGCTCCGGGAGACGGAAGAAGAAATCGGCATTCCAAGAGGGCGGATTGAACTGGCCGGGCCGGGGGATATCCTTTACGGAATCGCGAATTTTACGCTGTATACCTATATTGGGATCATACAGGAAGAGGATCTTCAGCATCTTGCGCTGGAAAAGGATGAGGTGGAGGAGGTCTTCCTGATTCCGCTCACGGCCTTTTTTGAGAATCCGCCGGAGAAACACCTGGAGCAGGCAAAGCCGGTGATCCCGGAAGATTTTCCCTATGCGAGAGTGGGAATCGGAAAAGACTACCCGTGGAGAGTCGCAAAGTCTCCCATCTATATTTATGAAATCGAAGGCCGCGTAATCTGGGGAATGACGGCGTTCATCACCAGAAATGTGCTGAAGACTCTGGCGGCATCTGTGGAAGGGCTGAATTTTGACGAGGAAGCGCAGAAACAGAAAGAGTCCGCACAAGAGTAAATTACAGTAAGTGACAGGAGAAGCATTAGAATGAGCAGTCTGCTGAAAGATATCGCAAAAGTAATCGAGCGCGCAAAGGTGCAGGCGGCAAACGTCAAGCCGCAGGAGTTCACGCTGACGGAAGAGATCGGGCAGCATACGCAGAACCGCCTGTTCTGCGGAGACAATATCCATCTGATCAAGGCGATGACGATGGACCCGAAATGGAAGGGAAAGATTCAGATGATCTACCTGGATCCGCCGTTTTTCAGCAAGGCTGACTATGACGCGGTGCTGAGCACGGACGGAGACAAGGTCAAGCATCTGGCCTACAATGACCGCTGGAAACACGGCATGTATGAATATCTCCGCCAGCTGACCGCCCGGCTGATCCTGATGAAGGACCTGCTTTCCGATGAGGGACTTCTGTTCCTTCATCTGGACTGGCACGCCGTTCATTATGCCAAAGTCGTCATGGACGAGATCTTCGGTGAACAGAATTTTGTCAATGAAATCATCTGGACCTATAAATCCGGCGGAAGCACTAAGCGCCGTTTTTCCAGAAAACATGACAATATTCTGGTCTATTCCAAGACCAGCAAATACATGTTCCACGCTCTGAAGGAAAAGTCCTACAACCGGGGATTCAAGCCTTATCATTTTAAAGGGGTACAGGAGTACCGGGATGAAGTCGGCTGGTACACCATGGTGAACATGAAAGATGTCTGGAACATCGACATGGTTGGAAGAACCTCGGCAGAGCGCACAGGCTATGCGACCCAGAAGCCGGAAGCCCTTTTGGAGCGGATTATCGACTGCTGTACCAACGAGAACGACATCTGCGCGGATTTCTTCTGCGGAAGCGGAACCCTTCCGGCAGTAGCCGTAAGAAAGGGCAGAAGGTTCGTTGCCTGTGACAACGGCGCTTTAGCTATCGAGAATACCATCGGCAGAATCGCCTCCCAAAGAGGCCGCCTGAAGGTCTACAGCACCAAACCGCTGGAAGACGCTCTGGTCAAGTCGCTGCGGCCGAGATTTGAGGCGGAACTTCATGCCGAGGTCCGGGACATCGTCTCCAGCCCGCAGAAGATCCTGCAGATTTCCCTTGAGAACGTAAAGGAGCGGCGCCTGGAGCAGGAGATGAATGAAAAGTCCGCTGCCCAGGTCAGAAAGATCGAGAAGGAGAAGCCGCTCGATCTGGTGCAGGCCTGGAGCATCGACTATAACTTTGACGGCAAAGTCTTCCGTCCTAAGGAGATTTACCTGAGAAGAAACGGAAAACTGCAGACCACTTCCGAAAAGATGATCGATGCCCTGGAAGCTCAGCATCTGGACCACATCGTGGTAAAAATCGTCGATATCATGGGAAATGTAAGCTTTCAGCGACTGGAAGAGATCACCTTCTTCGACTAATATGCGGATGGATATTGTGAATAAATATTAATCCTTATCTCTGACATCATTTATGTTTGAAAAACGACAGCAGACTGGTGTAAATCGCACCGTTCTGCTGTTTTCCTTATGTTGTGAATAAATATGGTGAAAAAAACACAGAATACATGTTGCATTTTCTTACGGAAAAGAGTATGATTACACCATTACAGAAACTATAGCAGAGAATATATTATTGAGAGTTTAAGGAGGCGGTCAGATTGGCTTTCCATATCTTTATCGACGGTGCGCACGGCACTACGGGACTGAAGATCAGAGAGTATCTTGAAGATCGGGATGATATAGAAATTATTGAAATCGATGAGGCGAAGAGAAAGGACCTGGACGAACGGGTGAAGATGACGCAGAAGGCAGATGTATCCATTCTCTGCCTGCCGGACAGCGCATCTGAGGAGCTCGCGAAAGCGGTGCCGGAGGGCGTCCGCCTGATCGACACATCCACAGCCCACCGCGTGAATCCGGACTGGGTTTACGGATTTGCTGAGCTTCAGAAAGGGCAGAGAGAAAAGATCAGGCAGGCAGAGCGCGTTGCCAATCCAGGCTGCCACGCAACCGGCTTCATTTCGCTGGTCAAGCCGCTTGTGGCGGAAGGCATCTGCGGAAGTGAGTATCCATTTACTTCCTTCTGCGTAACCGGATATTCCGGAGGCGGAAAAAAGATGATCGCCCGTCATGAGGATCCGGACCGTCCGTCTTACCTGGTCAGCCCGGGACAGTATGGACTGACCCAGCAGCATAAGCATCTGCCGGAGATGATGAAGATGACAGGAATCTCCCTTGCGCCTTCGTTTTGTCCGATCGTCGGCGACTTCTACAGCGGAATGGTCATGACGGTTCCGCTGAGAAAAGAGCTGATGGAGAAGAAATACGGCGTGAAAGACCTGATTAAGATGTATCAGGACTATTATCAGGGGGAGAAACTGATCACGGTCAATGAAGAGGTTCCGGATGACGGATTCATCCACAGCGATCTGAAGGCCGGAAAGAACTCTCTGGAGATTTTCGTCAGCGGAAACGATGAGCGTCCTCTGGTCATTTCCAGATTCGATAATCTGGGCAAGGGCGCGTCCGGAGCAGCGGTGCAGAACCTGAACATCATGCTTGGAATCGAGGAGACAAAGGGTCTGCTGTAAAGAGGAATACGCAGTTTCAAACAGAAATTCAGATATATGGAAATAGAGGAAAGGGAAAACGATGGAAAAGATTAACGGAGGTGTCTGCGCGGCACCGGGTTTTCAGGCAGCCGGAACATTCGGCGGAATCGGAAAAAATGAAGAAAAGGGCGATATGGCGCTGATTTTAAGTGATACAGTCTGCAACACGGCAGCGATTTTCACCAAAAACAAGGTTCAGGGCGCCCACATCAAGGTCAGCAGAAAGCATCTGGAAAACGGCAAGGCCCAGGCCATTCTCTGCAACAGCGGAAACGCGAATACCTGCACAGCAGACGGCGTTGACGTTGCGGAAGAGGGTTGCAGACTCGCTGCAGATGCCTGTGGAATTTCCCCATACGACGTTCTTCCGGCATCCACCGGAGTTATCGGCGAGCCGATGCCGATCGAGCCCTTTAAAGTCGGTGTTCCGAAGCTGAAGGAAGGTCTGAGCTATACAGGTTCCACTTCCGCGGCCAAAGCCATGATGACGACGGATACCTATCCGAAGGAGATGGCAGTTCAGTTCACTGCAGGCGGAAAGACCTGCACCATCGGCGGCGCTGCCAAGGGATCCGGCATGATCCATCCGAACATGGGAACCATGCTGGTCTTCATCACCACAGACTGCGCGATCTCTCCGGAGATGATCCAGAAAGCCCTGTCCGATGAGGCACCGGCAAGCTACAACCAGATCAGCATCGACGGTGACACGTCCACTAACGACACGGTATTCCTGATGGCAAACGGCAAGGCAGGAAACGCGGAGATCACTGAGGAAAATGCAGATTACAAGGCCTTCTGCGAGGCACTTCATGAAGTCAGCGTAGACATCGCCCGCATGGTTGCCGGAGACGGCGAAGGCGCAACCCGCCTGATCGAGGCCCATGTCGTTCATGCACCGAGCCTGAAAGCCGCAAGAGCCGTATCCAAGAGTGTCATCTGCTCCAATCTGGTCAAGGCCGCCATGTTCGCGGCTGATGCCAACTGGGGAAGAATCCTCGACGCCATCGGCTACACCGACGCTGATTTCAGCGCCGACAATGTGGACGTCAGCATTCACTCCGACAAGGGTGAAATCACTGTCTGCAAGGCCACTGCAGCCGTTCCGTTCAGCGAGGAGAAGGCAGCGGAAGTTCTGGGCGAGGATGCCGTTTACGTTGAAATCGACCTTCACGATGGAGATTTTGAGGCCAGCGCCTTTGGCTGCGATCTGACCTATGAATACATTAAGATCAACGCGGAGTACCGTTCTTAATTCTGACAAAGGAAAACTTTCAAGACAGAAAAGCGGCTGCTAAACAGCCATACTGCCTCCTGTGAGGAGAGGGAAAGGAAAAAGGACGGAAAACAAATGGTCAGTCAGGAAGATTTAACAAAAACAAAAGTTCTGGTCGAAGCGCTCCCATATATCCAGCGTTTCCGCGATAACATCATCGTCGTAAAATACGGCGGAAGTGCCATGAAGGATGAAGAGCTGCAGTACCACGTCATCGAGGATATCGTGCTGCTTAAACTCATCGGCATGCGCCCGATCATCGTGCACGGCGGCGGAAAAGAAATCAGCAAGTGGGTTGCAAAAACGGGAATCGAGCCGCATTTCTACAATGGTCTGCGTATTACCGACGCAGATACCCTGGAAATCGCGAAGATGGTTCTGGGAAAGGTCAACAGTGACCTGGTGTCCATGGCAGAAGCTATGGGCGCAGATGCAGTCGGCATCAGCGGCATTGACGGCGGCCTTCTGACCGTTGAACAGGCAAAGCCGGACGGAAAAGATATCGGTTTTGTAGGAAATGTCACACAGGTAGATACCAAGGTTCTTCACGATCTGGTTTCTAATGATTTCATCCCGGTTGTATATCCGATTGCTGCAGATGAAAATGGTCAGGCGTACAACGTCAACGCTGACCACGCTGCCAGTGCAATCGCAGAGGCGGTCCACGCAGACAAGCTCGTATACTTAAGCGATATCCGCGGCGTCTATGAGGATCCGGACGATCCGGACAGTGTCATTTCTGAGCTCTACGCAAGAGAGGCCGAGCAGTTTATCCAGAACGGAATCGTCACCGGCGGTATGGTTCCGAAGATCGAAAACTGTGTCGACGCGGTCAAGAACGGCGTAAAGCGTGTCCATATTCTGGATGGACGGGTGCCGCATTCACTGATCCTGGAGTTCTTCACCAACCGAGGCGTAGGAACGGCGATCTTAAGCGACAGCGAGCGCAGATACTACAAGGAAAAATAACAGAAGATAGAAATATGACAGAGGTCTGCCGGTCACGGAAGCCCGGGACCGGCGGACGCAGGAAACTTCTTGAACGGGTAAATTTTGTCAAAAATGCGCGGAAAGCGCAGTGAGGAGCAGAAAATGAACAGTAAAGAAGTCATGGATACCTTTGATAAATACGTCGTCAATACCGGCGCGCGTTTTCCGGTGGTGTATGACCACGCGGAGGGCGCAAAAGTCTGGGATAAGGACGGTAAGGAATACATCGAGATGTGCGCAGGCTACGGCGCGAATTCTCTGGGATATGCGGATCCGGACTGGCTGGATGCGGTCATTTCCCAGCTGAAAAAGTTCCAGCATACATCCAATCTGTATTACCATGAAATCGGCGGGATCGTCGCGGAGAAGCTGGTGAAAAAGAGCGGAATGAAGAAGGTCTTCTTCGCCAATTCCGGCGGCGAGGCCAATGAAGCGGCGTATAAGATCGCGAGAAAATATGGTAACACGATTGCGGATGTGCATAAAAATGCCATTCTTTACATGCAGACCTCCTTCCACGGCCGGACGATTTCCGAAACGGCATCCACAGGATCTTACCCTGGCATGGACGCTAAGTTCGGCCCGCTGACTCCGGGATTCTTCCCAGTGAAGATCAACGACATCGAGGATCTGAAAAAGCAGGTTGCCGAGCATAATCCGTGTGCCATCATCATGGAGCTGGTACAGGGCGAGGGCGGCGTCATCGCGATGGATCAGGAGTTCGTGGATGAAGCAGTAAGATTGTGTAAGGATAACGACATCCTGTTTATCGATGATGAGGTCCAGGCAGGCATCGGCCGTACGGGAACTTTCTTTACCTATGAGCAGTACGGCTTCAAGCCGGACATCGTATCCTTCGCAAAAGGCATCGGCGGCGGTCTTCCGATCGGCGGCGTGCTGACCAATGAGAAGACCTGTGACGTCCTTTCCGCGGGCGAACACGGATCCACCTTCGGCATGAACCCGGCGGCCTGCGCAGGGGCAAATGTCGTCCTGGACAAGATGGACGACGCCTTCCTGAAAGACGTGAGGGAAAAGGCCGACTATCTGCGCGGCGAGCTTCTGAAGATTGACGAAGTGAAGTCCCTGTCCGGCCTGGGCATGATGATCGGCGTCGACTTCAAGACCAGAGATTACGCGCAGGTTGTCCAGGAACTCTGCGAGAACGGCGTTCTGGCCATCACCACCCACGGCCGTCTGCGCCTGCTTCCGCCGCTGACGATCACAAAGGAGGAGATCGATCAAGCGCTGAAGATTTTCCATAAGGTGCTGGATAAGTAGGAATGCCAGGATCAGAAAGAAGTGAAGCATTGTGATGCCTGCCCTGGAGATTTCCGGGTGACTCCGGACAGGGTTTAGAATATCTGAAGCTGTATCGATATCTGCCTTTCATTAAATGATTGAGCAGGAAGAAGTTTATATCGCAGTTTGAATACTGATGACGGGAGCTGCCGCCGGGTTATGAATGAACCCGGCGGCTGTTTTTTATGCTTTAGGGAATGGCAGACGCAGAGATGTGGGTATACAATATACTGTGTTCGGAACGGGTGAAAGTGCAGCCCAGCATGATTGAGAAGGGGGGTATTATGCTCCGATAAAAATACTCAGTATGTACACTGTGACCATTTATGCCTGCTAATTAATATAGAGGATACACAGAGAGGATTGATTTTGCATATATATTCGTGTTTATGTATGCGTTTTGTATCCATCGTTGTTTGTATTTTTTTAGTTCGTTTAAATCATGATTTATATATTTTCTGCAGAACCGGGTTTTCTTTTTAGACAAGTGTTCTGAAAACTTCTGCTGTACATTGTGGTGTACTTACTCGGATTCCGTGCATTCTTCTATTTTCTTACAGTACATCTCTTTTTTCAGAGAGGTTAACAACATTTAACCACTCATAATGTTCCAGTTTTTGACAATTATCCCCTTGTATTTCCGGTTTATCCGCGCATTCATATATATTCAGTTCTGCGCTTTCTCTTAAAAAAAGGAAATAAACGAACCCCGAATAATTTCATCACATTCCCATCACATTTTCAAACTTCTCCCTGCTATTCAATGTGCACACTGAAAAAACAAGACTTCCAGTACAGCAATAAATTTCCTGTTATCTCGTTACCGGGTGCTGGAGTCCAGAAAATACTGACAGCCTCTTCTTACAGGGAATTCGCATGTGCTCCTGTCAGGATAAAGGGTGATAAACGGTTGCAAACTCCTGCCTTCAGGTAGTATAATAATACCGTATGTGGAAAACTTTTACGCACGTACTGCAGTTTGATTCTGCACGAAAATAGGATAAAGGAGATTTCAGATGAAAGTATTAGTAATCAATTGCGGAAGCTCTTCCCTGAAGTACCAGGTTCTGGACATGGACGGAGAAAACCTGCTGGCTAAGGGACTGGTTGAGAGAATCGGCATGGACGGTTCTGTTATCACACACACAAAGATCGGCAGCGATGACAAGTGGAAGAACGAGGTTCCGATGCCGACACATAAGGAAGCAATCGAGCAGGTTCTGAATGCAATTGTAGATCCTGAGCACGGTGTACTGCATGACATGAGTGAGCTGGGCGCTGTAGGCCACAGAGTCGTACACGGCGGCGAGCGTTATGCAAACAGTGTACTGATCGATGAGGAAGTACTGACTCATCTGGACGAGCTGTCTGAGCTGGCTCCACTGCACAACCCGGCAAACATCCTGGGAATCAGAGCATGCCAGAAGCTGATGCCGAACACACCGATGGTTGCTGTATTCGATACTGCATTCCATCAGACCATACCGGCAGAGTCCTATATCTACGCTCTTCCGTATGAGTACTATGAGAAGTACGGCGTAAGAAGATACGGATTCCACGGAACATCCCATAAGTATGTTGCTGACAGAGCTTCCAAGATCATGAACGTAAGCCTGGACGACATGAAGATCATCACCTGCCACCTGGGCAACGGAGCATCCGTTTCCGCCATCAAGAGAGGCAAGTGCATCGACACATCCATGGGATTCACACCGCTCGAGGGACTGGTAATGGGAACACGCTGCGGCGATATCGACCCGTCCATCACAACCTACATTTCCGAGAAGGAGAACCTGTCCGCAGAGCAGATGAATGAGATCATGAATAAGAAGTCCGGAGTTCTGGGAATTTCCGGAATTTCTTCCGACTTCAGAGACATCGAAGCTGCTGCTGAGGAAGGCAACGAGAGAGCACAGCTCGCACTGAAGGTATTTGCTCACAAGGTAAGAGCATACATCGGAGCATTCATCGCAGAGATGAACGGACTGGACGCACTGGTATTCACAGCAGGTGTCGGCGAAAACGACATCGCTATGCGTGACATCATCTGCAACGACCTCGGAAACCTGGGCATCAAGCTCGACCTGGTAAAGAACAAGATCAGAGGCAGGGAAGCCATCATTTCCAGAGATGACTCTCCGGTAACCATCATGCTGATCCCGACCAACGAGGAGCTTATGATCGCAAGAGATACTGTTGATATCGTTGAGAAGAACCGTTAATTAAGGCCCTTCTGATACATCAGGAATAGAAATTTAAAAGACCGCGCCGCAGAATGGAATTTCAGATTTCATTTCAGAAAGCGCGGTTTTTTCTTGCTCATTTGTATTTTGTCCAGTGGGTGAGCAGGCTGAAAAAGTGAAGAATAATACCTGTCCGGCGTTTGACACAGCCCGCGAATTTCAATATAATTGATGTATACATTAAGTTGCGGCAAAACAGAGATGCAAGGGAATAAGAAGGGGATGTCCTGACAAGCTGGCGGCCCTTCATCTGTCCTAAATCGTGTATACTGTATTCACATAAGTGTATCTGCTGTAATCAAAACCATCTATAAACACATATATTGGAGGAAAAGCGCATGAAAACTGTAAAATTTCTGTATGGACGCGGGACCTATGACCTGCAGGTTCCGGACGATACCCCGGTTCTGACTTCCCGTGTTGACCAGCTGAAGAGCGACCGCGACGGCCTGACCATCGTAAAGGAAGCCATGGATAATCCGATCGACAGCCCGCATCTGTATGATCTGGCAAAAGGTAAACCGGACTGCACAATCATCATTTCTGACCACACTCGTCCGGTTCCAAGCAAGGACATTCTCCCGAATATGGTCCGCGAGCTGCGTCAGGGAAACCCGGACATCAAGATTACCCTTCTGGTTGCGACCGGTTTCCACCGTCCGACCAGCGTAGAAGAACTGAGAGAAAAACTGGGCGATGACCTTTATGAAGAGTTTAAGGACAACATCGTCGTTCATGACGCTCACGATCCTTCAAAGAACGTCAAGGTCGGCACACTGCCGTCCGGCCCGGACTGCATCATTGATAAAGTCGCCGCAGAGGCATCCCTGCTGGTTGCAGAAGGATTCATCGAGGCACACTTCTTTGCAGGCTTCTCCGGCGGCAGAAAGAGCATTCTGCCGGGCGTTGCAGACGCCGTTACCGTAATGGGCAACCACTGCTCCAAATTCATCAACGATCCGAACTGCCGTCCGGGAATTCTGGACAACAACCCGATCCACACAGACATGGTTGCAGCCGCAAGAATGGCAAAACTCGCTTACATCGTCAACGTTGTCATTGACGAAGATAAGAAGACCGTTGCCGCATTCGCAGGTGATTTTGAGACTGCACACAGAAAGGGCTGTGATTTCATCAGCAGCTACGTTGCTGTAAAGCCAGAGCCTGCAGACATCGTCATCACCACCAACGGCGGCTACCCTCTGGACCAGAACGCATACCAGTCCCCGAAGGGCATGACAGCAGGAGAAGCAACCTGCAAGCCGGGCGGAGTGCTGATCATGCTCGCATGCTGCTGTGACGGAACAGGAGGAGACGGATTCTATCATTCCATCGCCGACCAGCCGACCATGCAGGCATTCTACGACAAAACCCTGGCTACCAAACAGGAAGACACCGTTCCTGACCAGTGGTGTTCCCAGATTTTTGCCAGAATCGCACTCCAGTTCCACGTCATTTTCGTTGCTGACCCGGATCAGAAAGACATGATCGAGGGACTGAAAGTCGAGTACGCACCGGACCTTCAGACCGCTTACAAACGTGCAAGAGAGATCAAGGGCGAGGATGCTTCTCTGACCTGCATCCCGAACGGAATTTCCGTAGTTGTGAGACCGTAATAATTTAAAAGGCGATTTTAAAGGCTGGATTAACGGAATACTAGCATTGAAGCCGGCGCTGCAGAAGAATCTGCGGCGCCGGTTGTTTAAGTTTTGATATAAGATAATAGGAT
This sequence comes from uncultured bacterium, assembly GCA_905214225.1. Taxonomy (GTDB): domain Bacteria; phylum Bacillota; class Clostridia; order Peptostreptococcales; family Anaerovoracaceae; genus Aminicella. The sequence continues at coordinate 13,660 of CAJMLL010000033.1, forward strand.
GTATAAGTATCAAAATGTTCGGTGAAATAATAAATTATATGCGAGTGAAATATTTACGATAGAAATAGTAACAGCCTGTGAATCATTTTAGCCGTTCACATGACAGGTAAAATTATGCTTTGGTAAACGTTTAAGATAACACATAAATTATCAATATGATTCAGTTTGAATATATGCTGCGGAAATATCGTTTGTAAAAACAACAGAAAATAAGTCGTTCTACAAAAACAAAAAATGTTTGTACGATACAATCATAATCGCGATGTATACCAAATAAATGTATTCAGATCGCTGCGATAGGGCAGGCCTATTCATGAAAGCTATAATTAAAAGTGTATATGAATAATTATTCTAAAATTGAAATGATCACACCTCAGATTCTTCAAAGTAAAAAGGTTAATTAGATTGAAAATATAGTCTGCGGTGAATAACAGATGTTTGGGCCAGTGTCGCTCCGCTTGGGCCAGTGGACTCCAGCGGCTCGTCCGTCGCCTTCGGCTTGGATTCGCCGGGAGTCTTTGGCGAACGAACCTTCCGCTGATTTTTCTGCGCTGGCGCTTGCGAAAACAGGGATCTGGAAAGTCGCTCCGCTTGGGCCAGTGGACTCCAGCGGCTCGTCCGTCGCCTTCGGCTTGGATTCGCCGGGAGTCTTTGGCGAACGAACCTTCCGCTGATTTTTCTGCGCTGGCGCTTGAAAAATCAGGGATAGGTTCGTTTACAGCTGTTTCATCAGATTGATCATTTCGATGGCGCCTTCTGCGCATTCGAAGCCCTTGTTGCCGGCTTTGCTGCCTGCGCGCTCGACGGCCTGCTGGATAGTGTCAGTGGTCAGGACGCCGAAGAGTACCGGGATTCCGGATTCCAGGGAGGTCTGTGCGATGCCTTTGGAGGATTCTGCGCAGACGTAGTCGAAGTGCGGAGTCTGGCCGCGGATGACGGCGCCGAGGCAGATGACGGCGTCGTATTTTCTGGAGTCGGCCATCTTCTTTGCGGCGAGTGGAATTTCAAAGGCGCCCGGAACATAGGCGACGTCGATGTCATCGGTATTTACGCCGTGGCGGAGCAGGCCGTCTTCGGCGCCTTCCAGCAGGTGCTGGGTGATGAAGCTGTTGAAACGTGCGATGACGATTCCGATTTTAACAGGGCTTTCAGCAACGATTTTTCCTTCTAAAATGTTCATTTTAATCTCCTTATTTTTCCAATTGTTTAATGATGTATAGATGGTATGAATTCACTCTTTTCATCCCCGGCAGGGAAAGCACGTATACTGAATACACGCACGCCATTCTCACCGGTTAAAAGGGACAGGCTAGTTAGTCCTATAAGCCGCAGGGGAGAAAGGCACAGATGCTTTAAGGACGGCGGGCTGTATCGCCATTCCGCAGACCAGAGACGCTCACTGCACAGGGCATCCGTGTCACCGTGTCACCTTCCGGCCTGCTCCCTTGCGCGGGTAGTTTTTGTCTTTTAGATTAATAGTTCAGCAGGTGGCCCATTTTCTTCTGCTTGGTCTTCAGATAGAAGAGGTCCTGCGGGTTGGCCTGCATCTGGATCGGCACGCGTTTGATGATTTTCAGGCCGTATTCTTTCAGATCGTAGATTTTCTGCGGGTTGTTGGTCAGCAGGCGCATGGTGTGGACGCCCAGATCGCGGAGGATCTGCGCGCCGATGTAGTATTCTCTGGCGTCGCCCGGGAAACCGAGGGCGAGGTTGGCTTCCAGTGTGTCCATGCCCTGATCCTGGAGATTGTAGGCCTTCAGCTTGTTGATCAGGCCGATTCCGCGTCCTTCCTGGCGCATGTAGAGAAGAACGCCGCGGCCTTCTTCATTAATCTGCTTCAGGGCGGAAGCGAGCTGCTGGCCGCAGTCGCAGCGAAGAGAACCGAAGACTTCTCCGGTCAGGCACTCGGAATGCACGCGGCAGAGAATGTCCTCGCCATCGCCGATGTCGCCCTTGACCAGTGCCACGTGGTGCTCGCCGTTCAGGCGGTTGACGTAGCCGTAGGCGCGGAATGTGCCGTAGCGGGTCGGCAGATTGCAGGATGCGACCTGGTCGATCAGAACGTCGTGTTTCTTCCTGTATTCCTGCAGGTCGTGGATGGTGATGAAGGAGAGGCCGTATTTCATGGCGAACTGTTTCAGCTCTTCTGTGCGCATCATAGTGCCGTCTTCACGCATGATTTCGCAGCAGATTCCGACTGGCTCCATTCCGGCCAGGCGGAGCAGGTCAACGGTCGCTTCTGTGTGGCCCTGACGCTCGAATACGCCGTTTTTTCTCGCAAGGAGAGGGAACATGTGGCCCGGGCGGCGGAAGTCTTCTGGACGGCTTTTCGGGTCGGCTGCCTTTCTGGCGGTCAGGCCGCGCTCAACGGCGGAAATTCCGGTTGTGGTGTCGCGATGGTCGATGCTGACAGTAAAGGCGGTTTCGTGGTTGTCCTGGTTGTCAGTGACCATCTGCGGAAGCTGCAGGCGGTCGATGGCTTCCTTTCCCATCGGCATGCAGATCAGGCCCTTGGCCTTGGAGGCGATGTAGTTGATGTTCTCTGTCGTCGCGAACTGTCCGGCGCAGATCAGATCGCCTTCATTTTCACGGTCCGGATCGTCCGTGCAGATGATGATTTTGCCGTTTTTCAGATCTTCCAGCGCCTGCGGAATTGTTGCGAATTTGAAGTCTTTTGTGTCTGTCATGATAAGTTCCTCTTTTCTCTAATCCTCATATAATCTTAATGACGGTATATTTCCTTTTAAATGATGGTATTTCGCTGTTAAAGTGACCGGATCAGGGATTTCCATTCCTGGTCGGATGAGTTTCCGGCCTGCTTCTGGCCGGATTCTGTCGACTTTGTCTGCCCCAGTGTCCGGATTCCCGTGCGGCTCTGGTAAAGATCAAGGTTCCGCGCGACATATTTTCCAATGATGTCGGTCTCCAGATTCACCAGATCCCCGGCTCGCTTTTCTCCCAGAATCGTTTCTCCCATGGTGGTCGGGATAATGGAAACGCTGAATTCCGGCGTATGTCCCGGGGCCAGCTCCGCGATCGTCAGACTGATTCCGTCGATGGCGATCGAGCCTTTTTCTACCATGCAGGGGAGCATTTCCTCTGGGAATTTAACGCGGTACCAGACTGCATTTCCTTCTTTTTTTACGGAAATGATGTTTCCGGTGCCGTCGATGTGTCCGGAGACGATGTGGCCTCCGAAGCGGCCGTCCGCTGCCATGGCGCGTTCCAGGTTGACGCGGCTTCCCGCAGTCAGGCGGGACAGGGAGCTTCTTCGGATCGTTTCCGGCATCACGTCCGCGGAGAAGGTCGAGCTGGTCATTTTCGTCACCGTCAGGCAGATGCCGTTCACCGCGATACTGTCGCCGATTTTCGTTCCTTCCAGAACCTTCCGGCAGGCGATCGTCAGAACCCCGGATTTTCCTGACGGCGGCATTTCCGCGATGCTTCCGGTTTCTTCTATAATTCCTGTGAACATTCTATTCTGCCTCCTTCGGATACTTGATCGGACCTTCCATCAGAAGATCCTCTCCGATTCTTTTGATCTCCATGGGACAAAGCTCAGGAGCAAGGTTCGGATCGCCACTTCCTTTTCCTCCAATCGGCGATTTTGCTGCTGGGTTTCCGAGTATCTTCGGAGAAAGGTAAATTTCTGCCCGGTCTGCAAGATGCTGGTCCATCAGACTTCCGAGAAGTCCCGCGCCGCATTCAGTGTAGATGCTGTCAATTCCCATCTTTCCAAGATTCTGAAGGAGAATGGAAAGATCAAGGTGTCCGTTTTCATCCGGCGGAGTCGTGATCATGACCGCGCCTTTTTCAAGGAAGGCTTTCTGCTTCTCTTTATCGCTTTCGCAAGTGGCGATGATGGTCCGCGGGTAACGGCTGTGCTCGTCGAAGGTTACCGGCGGAAGTTCAGCTCCTTGCTGGCTGTTTTTTGTCCCATCTGGAATATCCGACAAAAGAAAGCTGTCAAGAGGGGTCCTCAAATGGCTGTCGCAGACAATGCGGACGGGGTCAGGAGATGCCTTTCCGTGGGCGGTAAGCCTTGGATTGTCAGCAATTACCGTTTCCACGCTGGTCAGAACGGCCATGCATGCTGCACGCTGAAGCGATACATTCGCCCGGGCAGTTTCACCGGTGATCCACTGGGATTTTCCATTGAAGCAGGCGATCTTTCCATCCAGACTCATGGCATATTTTAAATTGACGAGCGGGCGGCCGGTCTTCATCAGATGGAAAAAGGATGGATTCAGCTGATCGCATTCTTCCTTTAAAAGACCGGTAAATACGGTGATTCCTGCATTCTGGAGAAGCTTTACGCCTTTTCCGCTGACTAACGGATTCGGATCGGAGGAGCCGATGAAGCAGCGGGAGATGCCGGCTTCAATGAGAGCCTCTGTGCATGGCGGCTGCTTTCCCTGATGGCAGCAGGGCTCAAGTGTGACGTAGATGTCCGCTCCTTCCGGACTTTCTGTGCAGGATTTCAGCGCGTTCCGCTCGGCGTGAAGAGATCCGAACGTTTCATGTGCGCCTTCGCCGATGATTCGTCCATTCTTTACGATGACGGCACCGACGAGAGGGTTTGGATGCATGAAGTTTCCGGCATTTTCCGCAAGCTGAATGGCCCGCTTCATATAGGATTGCTGCTGGCTTGTAAATCTATGATGCATTGAAATGTGCCTTCTTTCCGTTAAAGTTAAATATCTGAAACTGAAAGAAGAAGGCGAAGAAAAAACTAAAACCCTGAAATCAAAGGATTTCAGGGTTTGAAGTGTGTGACGAGACGGTGATGAATAATCTGTTTGGTTTACCGCGGCTGCTGAATTCCGGCGGTAATAAATACCCGCAGCAATTGCTTCGGGGGCAGATAAATTTCACGCTCGATTGGTTAACGATCTTCTTTCATCCAGACTTTACTGTCGGCTTCGGAGTTTCACCGAATCATACCTGTTAAGGCTCGCGGGCTCTACCGCCGGTCGTGACTTTCACACGGCCCTGAAGATTTAACTTTTCTGACTATAATTGTAGTCTCTTAAGCGAAAAAATCAAGTGCTTTTTTGAAATAAAACTCTCATGTCGGGAAAGATTGGAATTTCAGTGGGTTCGAGACATTGAATAGTATAGAAGAGTGTGATAAATGTTTCACGAGCGTCGAAAAAAGTTGAAAAAAGTTGATTTCTTCGACGCGGGTCCCTGTGTTACTCTGGATGTGCGGAAGGAAAGGAGGAGGGTGTGAAAAGAATCCAGGTAAACGTTGCTGTATCGGACCGGGAGCTCGGAAAAGCAATTGTCCGGGGCATGAGTGCAAAGGCGGGAAGGATGCGGTTCAGGCAGCTGCAGGCAGAAATAGGAAAAGACTGGGAAGCGGATGATACCTCCATGCTTAATATGGATAGCGGAATACAGGATGCTGATCTCTGGATCACCGATCAGGAATCGGTCTGTCAGTTATATCCGTCAAGCTGTATTTTACTTTCTGCATCGGACGCAGGGCATGAGCCGGAATGGATCCGGGACGATTCTGACCGCTGTGGAAAAAAATCGGAAAGGATGCTTCCGCCAGCTGACCCCATGACCGGACATTCACAGAAGAATAAACAAAAAGAGAAAGGCGGCATGTATGCAGGCGTTCCGCTGAACCGAAACAGTCTGCTCAGCGGGCTGAATCAGCTCTGGTTTCAGAAAACCGGGCAGCCGGCAGAATATGTATTTCTGCAGCAGGCTTCGGTGACGGCATTCTTTGGAATAAGCGGAGGATGCGGTGTCACCGCCTGTGCGCTGAGTACGGCGAGGCTTCTTCACAGAATTTACGGGTCGAAGTGTCTGTATGTCAGCATGAATCCGGTGGATGATTCGGGGAATTATCTGCGGAAAGACGGATCCTGCAGCCTCCTCCGTCTTCTGTACGCAATTCACAGGGGAAAGAAGGAAGCGGTTCAGCCCTACCTGAATGAGGAGGACGGTGTCTGGTATTTCAAAGGGACAGAAAGCGGGCTGGATGAGCATGTCCGGGCAGAAAGCATGGAGGCTCTGTTTAAAGAGCTTTCCTGTCAGCTTGATTTTCAGCACATTATTCTTGATTTCGGGACCAGCCTTACGGAAGAACATATAGAGATGATGCAGTGCTGCAGCGCGGCAGTGCTTGTCGGAAAGGGAGAACGGGCACTGAGGCCTCTGTTTCAGAGAATGTGGGAAAAGAAGCTGCTGAATCTTCTGCCGAATACTGCACTTCTTCATAATATGGATGATGGCAGGCAGGAAGGGGCGCAGTGGGAAGACTGCTATAATCTGGAAACAGAGCCGCAAATGAAAGAAGAGGATGGTGAGAATGAGAAGGGAAGAAAAACATTCCAGATGGAGGATCGAAAAGAAGAACCGGCAGGGGAGGAAGAAAGGCAGGAGAGGCAGACCCTCGTTCCTGAATTTCATGTGTCTGTCTGTGAAAAAGCGTTTATTCATATGGGAGGAAGATGGAAGATCGACCTGTCCGGCTGTTTCGGCGCAGAGCTGAGCCGGCTGGCGGTCTGGATTGAGGAAGGAGATGGATGTGTATCAGAAGGAGAAAATCTTGAATAACAGAAGAGAAGAAAAGTTAAAACAGTTTGCAGAAGAAGCTTATCAGCATGTGCAGGTCAGCCTGAGGAACAATCGTCTGAAAGAAGACTTTTCCGATCAGGCTGTCGAGGAGCTGGTGGATGAAACGGTTCTGTATCTGGCCATTCACTCAGATCTGAATCTTCGTGTGGAAGAAATGGAGGAGATTTCCTGGAATCTGTTTTTCCGGATCCGGGGAGAACTGGGGATCCTGGAGCCTTATGTTTTAGATGATTCGGTTACGGAGATTATGGTCAACGGAAAAGATGAGATTTTCCTGGAGACGGAGGAAGGGATTGTTCCCTGCGGGGAGGTTTTTGCCAGCACCGAGGAACTGGAGGAATGCATTCGGAAGATTGCTGCCGGTGTCCACCGTGAAATCAATGAGATGAATCCGATTCTGGACGCCCGTCTCTCGGACGGTTCCCGGGTGAATGCCGTGTATCGGAATGTGGCTCTGGACGGACCGGCGCTGACCATAAGAAAGTTCGGAAAAAAGAGGATGACGGCGGAGGATCTGATTGCAAACGGAACGATGACGAAGGACTGTGCGGATTTGCTGCGTATTCTCATCCGCTGCGGCTATAACCTGTTTATAAGCGGGGGAACGTCCACTGGAAAAACGACTTTCCTTAATGCCATGAGCGACTATATCCGGCCGGAAGAGCGGATTATCGTGATCGAGGATTCCAGGGAACTGATGATGGACCAGATTCCCAATATCGTTCAGATGGAATGCAGGCAGGCAAATTCTTCCGGGAAAGGAAAAATCTCCATGGAAGATCTGATCCGGACGAGTCTGAGAATGCGGCCGGACAGAATTATTGTCGGGGAAGTCAGGGGAGCGGAAGCCGCACTGATGCTGCAGGCGCTGAACACCGGACATTCCGGCCTTTCCACCGGTCATGGAAATTCAGTAAACGGCATGCTGAGGAGACTGGAGGCGATGTGCCTGATGAACGCAAATGTGCCGGTCGATTCCATCCGCTGTCAGATCGTGGAGGCGCTTGACATCATGGTGCATCTGATCCGGCTTCCGGATGGAAGAAGGGTGGTTTCCGAACTTTGTGAACTGACGGGATTTAAAGATGGGAATTACTGCCTGAATCCGCTGTTTCTGTACGACGGTAATATGCAGGTGAAACTCGGCAGCAGCTTGAAAAACCGGCAGAAACTGAGTGAGCGAGGTTACGGAGATGCGCAGCTTATCTGATTTTCAGCTTGAAAAGGCAGAAAAATGGAAGATCAGGCTGCTCCTGCTTCTGCTGACTGCGGAAACCGGACTGCTGTTTTACCGCAGTCTTCTTCCTGTACTCGCGCTGCCCTTTCTTCTGCGGCCTGCTGAGAAATTCGGAGAAGAGTACATCAGACGGAAACAGAAAAAGCTTCTGAGGCGTCAGTTTCAGGATTTTCTTCGCTGCATTGCATCGTCGCTGGATGTAGGACGAGGATTCGCTGAAGCGCTGAGGGAAGCGGAGAAGCCCCTTCTTGAAATTTACGATGAGAAGCAGCCGATTATCCTTGCCGTGCGGGAAATGAGAGCGCAGATTGAACATGCGGGTGCATCCGATCTTGAGGCCCTGCAGGAATTTGCGAAGATGTCGGACCTCGAGGAGGCGGCGGATCTTGCCCAGGTTTTCCGTGCAGTCAGAAGATCAGGAGGTGATTTCAGCGGAGCGGTAAGAAAATGCGCATCGGTGTTGCAGGAGAAGATCAGCATTGAAGAAGATATAGAACTGATGGTCACACAGAAACGCTATGAAGGGAAAATAATTACTCTTATGCCAGTTTTGATCATCCTCTTTCTGCGCATCACATCGCCGGAATACATCTCCATTCTGTATGGAAATGCCGCCGGGCGGATCATCATGACAGGCTGCCTTCTTGCGGCAGGAGCCGCATACTATCTGATCGACAGGATCACGGCGATTCAGGTCTGATGAAAGAGGCTGGGCAGAGACAAAAGCTGACCTGGAAAGGGAAAATGAAAGGCAGAAGCTGCAGGGAGGTGATCGGGATAATTTGAAGCAGATAAAAGAATGGAAAAATGCTGTCAGAGGGAGATGGGAAGAAAGTGATGCGTATGTACTGCTGGAAAAGAAAAAGGAGCGGCTGCGTGACTTTCTTAAGAGAGGAGAAAACAGAAAAAGAGTCTGCCTGCTTCTTTCCGCGGCACTTCTTCTATCCGGAGTTCAGGCGGGAAAGGGCCTGGCCTCTTCAGAAAAGTACATCAGGAGATCAGACGGCAGCATCAGCGGCCTGATGAGAAAAAGTACAAAAGAGAGAGCGGCATTCCCTCTATCGGTTGAAGCGGGAAAAGGAAAGCAGCGGCTGAAAAAAGAAGTGACCATCGTTCTGGAAGCGGACGGAAGCGTCCGTGTGAAGGAAAAGCAGGATCCGAAAAAGGAACTGAAGCAGGCCATTCAGAAGGCGGTCCGGGATGCGGAGACGGCAGGAACAAAAAAAGTCAGTCTGCCGTCTGAGCTTTCAGACGGCACAGTCATGAACTGGAATAAAAAGGGAGACTACAAATTCCTTGTGCTGCTTCTGATGGGTCCGCTGCTCTGCGCTCTTCTGTATCTTCAGGACCGGGAGAAGGAGAAAGAAAAAAGGAGGAAGAAAATGGATTCGGTTTTCTGCGCCCTTCCGGCATTCAATGATCAGCTGATTCTGCTGCTAAACTGCGGGATGGTGTTCTATGACGCCTTTCAGATGATTGCGGACGGGTACAGGGCGCAGGAGCGGCAGGATTATTTCAGCAGCCTGATTCTGAGCGTTCAGAACAGGAGCCGGGAAGGAAAGTTGAGCCTGCGGAGAGCCCTGACGGAGACTGCGGAAGAAGAGAATAACGAGCATTTCAGCCGGTTTGCAGAGACGGTTTCAGACAGCCAGATTCATGGAACGGATATGCTGGAAACCTTGGAAAAAGAACGTGACAGGCTCTGGAAAGAACGGAAAAATGCCGCGCAGAAGAAGGGAAAGCTGGCAGAAAGCAGGCTGGCGCTTCCCCTTGCGGTACTGCTTCTGGTGCTCATTGTTATTACTGCCGCGCCTGCCGTGATTCAGGTGCAGCAGTAAAAGAAGTTAACTTCGTATGTTATTAAGAGAGGAGAATGATCATGTGGAATAAATTTAAGAAATTTCTATCAAGTTCGCATAACAAGCAGGGGATGGAACTTGTTCAGGTTGCGATTCTCATCGGTTTAGCCGTAGCCCTCGGCATTATATTCGATGATCAGATCACGATGTTTGTCAATAAGACTTTCCAGTCACTGAACGGATAGCCGGCGGGGAGGTGGTTAGTATGCGCCGGATGCGGATGAATAAAAAAGGAGAAGAAATCGTGGAAGCTGCGATTGTGCTGCCCCTGGTGCTTCTTGCGATATTGAGCATGATTCTGCTGCTGATCTATTTTTACAGCTGTCTTCAGACACAGATCGATGTGCACCATGTTCTTCTGGACCGGCAGGAACACTGCCGGAAGCTGTATCAGGTCAGCCGCGCATCCGGCTGCACAGAGAAGTCCATGCGGGGGCTGACAAAAAATGTGATGCATAAGGAGAGCCGGGCCCGTTATTATCTGATCCGGCCTGCAGAAATCGTATCAATTGGAAAGGAGGCGTCGGTGTATTTTAAGGAATAAGAGAGGATCGGTCACGGTATTTGTGATGCTGTTTTTCCTATCGCTGACTGCCCTGCTTGGCGCATTTATCGACGTTTCCAGAAAGTCGGCGGCAGGAAGCGCAGCGGATGCTTTAGGCGGACTCTGGTGTGAATCGATACTTGCGGAATACGATCTTCCTCTTCAGCAGCGCTACTGCGTTTTCGGATTTTACGGCTCCTGCAGAGAAACGCCCATGCGTCTGGATTTCTACGCCGAGCGGGATTTCAGGGACAAAAGATACATCGACTATGAGGGAAGCAGGGTGAATCTGGACGCATATTCTCTGGGAAGCACGGAAGAGATGAAAGATCAGATGCTGCGTGCTGGAAAATTAATTGCGGCGAAAAAGATCATTCTGCCGGGTCAGAAAGAAGAGGAAGGAAAGGGCGCGGAAGAAAAAGAAAAGGCAGCTTCCGCAGGAAATGACGGAAATTCAGGGAGGATTCCGCCTCATCCTGCCGCGGAGCGGACGGGGGAGATTTCCAATCAGGCGGTTCTCTCTTCCCTTCCTTCTTCCGGTGCATCCGGAGGATGGCAGAAGGAAAAAATCATTGTTGCGGTAAAGGGACTTTCTTCGCTGAAAAGTGCAGTGAAGAAGGGTACGGATCGGTATTTCCTTGACCAGTATCTTTTTGCCCTTTACAGAGACCACATTCATGATAAAAAACTCGAGGCCTGCTGCTTCGACAATGAGATTGAATACGTCATCTGCGGTTATCCGGATGACCAGAAGAATCTCGCCGGCGTGAAGCGCAGGATTATTGCGGTCCGGGAGGCACTGAATCTGATCTATGTACTGGAAGATCCGGAGATGAACGAGAAGACTCTTGCAATGGCGGAGGCACTGACGCCCGGGCCAGGGGCGGCGGCAACCCAGAAACTGCTGCAGGCGGGATGGGCGCTGGCAGAGAGTTATAACGACTATCAGCTCCTGATTCAGGGAAAGAAAGTGCCGCTGAAGAAGGATCGTCAGTCCTGGGCCGTCGACCTGAAATCAATCGTCAGGTCCGGGAAAGATAAAGGAAAGAAGGATGGAAAAGAGGATTCTGAAAAGGGCGGCGAAGTGGTTCTTAAGAAAGAAGTTCCCTGCCTTGATCCGGGGAATAGTGATATGCTCCCTTTATGAGAGACAGTGAAAAAATAAAACACTGTTGATCATG
>CAJMLL010000034.1 GCA_905214225.1 uncultured bacterium
ATTAACTTATATAGACCGTAGAAGCGTTGAAAAATGAACGTTTTCGGACGGTCTGGTGGGGGTTCAAATCCCTCATTGCGCATTCTGTAAGCCTTGGAATCACTCGGTTCCAGGGCTTTTTTTGCTTGAGCGACATTTAAGCGACATTTTCAACGGAAGAACTGGTCAAGTGGGTGATATTTTAGGCGATCAGGATGCTTTTGTTATAGATGTAGACGTGGCCGAAGATGATTGGGAAACTGATTTATTTAAACGGAATGACATTGCGGCGGTGATAAGAAGAGCGAGGTAACAATCTAACGTTAACTACAGAATCAGTTATTTAGGAGATGACGCAAATGAAAGTATCTGAAATTCTGCCTTTCCTTAATCACGATGTTGTCATATGCGATATTGACGATCAGTGCTTCAAAGGGTATATTACGAATTTTGTTGATGAGTTTGAAGCATCGTCAGGAAAAATGGAGATAGAAGCAGATCTGGGTGAAGTCTTATTAGGTATTCCAATTGATGAAATAAAATCAATTAAGTATGCGTAGAATCTCAAGGCGGGGTTAAGACGATGGAACCGGATCTGGAAACAATTCTGAAACAAATCATAAGAGGAGATCAAGCTAATGCTCGTGTCGAATAATCCAGCAAGGACAAGATCGTCGGCATAGTCAATAAGGTGAGATGATCAAGGAGAGGGGAAAAATGAATCAAAAGAATGATGATTTTCAATCGCTTATTTCTTACATTAAGAAGGCTGACGATGAATCTCTAGTCAATCTGCCGTACTACCTGATAAAATAATTAGCAACCGAGGATGTACGAGCACACTATGAAGAGCTTATTCAGGAAATCTGATCTCTGAGTTAATTGAAGATCGTGCTTCACGGAGACGGCGGAGTCGGAAGCGTGAGCATGCGCGAAAGGAGCCGGGAGGCGTTCCAGGCGTAGGCTGCGTTCAGCTCGCAGAAAAAGCTTGGAGATCTGTCAACAAAAACTCCCACTACCTTTTGACGCCATCAAGGTATTGCTAACAGCTGGCAAGTTCAGAGAACTATAGTATAATATCCTTGTACGTCAATTTTGATATGAATTAATTCAGGGGTAAGAAAATGAGTTATATAGATATTCTTAAGGGCGATCAGCCTTACGTGATTAATAACATGAAAATTCCGCAGTCGGTGCAGAAGCAGAGCCACGAACTCTGCTGGAAGATCAATCATCTGCCGCCGGAGAAGGAAGATGAGAAGCGTGAAGCCATGCAGAAGCTTTTTGGCGAGGTGCATGATTATACCTTTATCATGCCGGAATTTCACTGTGATTATGGATTCAACATTTATTTTCACGGGAATGCGTTTGTAAACTATAACGCGGTATTTCTGGACACGTCGCCGATCCATATCGGTAATAACGCCTTCATCGCGCCGGGTGCGGTGCTGAGCTGCGCGGGTCATTCCATCGACAAAGAGCAGAGGGCAAGGGGAATCAGCACTTCTGCGCCGATTACTCTTGAGGATGATGTCTGGCTGGGTGCACGTGTCACGGTAATCGGCGGTGTCACAATCGGCCAGGGCTCGGTCATCGGTGCGGGAAGTGTGGTTACGAAGGATATTCCGGCTGGCGTTGTTGCGGCAGGAACTCCATGCCGTGTGATCAGAGAGATTACGGAAAAGGACCGTCTGGAATTAACATACAGAGAGGAGTAAGAGAATGTTTCATTTACATTTTGGGAAGAAACCGGAGAAGAATCCGGCCTATGAACGGATGATGAGGCTTCGGACACTGCTCTTTAATGTGCCGGGAGCGACGAATGAGTTTGGCGCTGCGCTGTGCCAGGAGATTCGAAGCGATGATCAGCAGAAGGTGATCGACTATCTGGAGGCAAATCCGGACGTGAATGCGGACGACATTCTGGATTTTGTGACCCGGGAAGTTTTTCAGCATCAGGCGGAGCTTGAGAAATAGCGGAATGAGTCTGGCGATTCATTTATCTGAAATTGAAAAAACAACAAAAAAGCCGTGGCAGCTGATGAATCTGCGCGGCTTTTCTGCTGTTGTCATTTTCAGTCTATGCTTGTTACTGAAACAGAAAACTATGCATCACGTTTCTTTTTTGTGATGACGACGCACAGTGTTGCAAGTGCTGCGGAAATAGCGGCAATGGTGCTGATGATCAGTGCAATTTTCTTCTTATCCATATCTTATGGCAGGATCCGCCGTCGTGGAATCGTTGTTTTTTGTGGCGGTTTCTACTGCCCTCACCTCCTTGATAAGGTCAGATTAGCATACTGAGCCGCTTAAGTAAACCATCATTTTAGAGATTTTTCTGAGTGCTTATTGTTGTTTTTACTGTATGCGTAATAAGAGTGAAATATCTTGCGTTTATCTTTTGCCTGATGATATTTATGTTGTAAAAAGGGTCATCTAATCACACAGATAACATATATGATGGGTACAATATAGGGCAGTTGTGGAGGAAATGCACACGGAAAACAAGAGGAGCAGGATAACTGACGGGAAGGAAGTTTTTCATATACATGAGCAGTAATTCAAAGGTTAAGAAGGACAGGGAAGAGCGCGAGGCAAGGCTGAAACGGATCAGACAGGCCAGAAAGAAACGCCACAGAAGAATGTTTATCCGGACGCTGGTGATCGTCCTGGTTCTGGTCGGGGCTGCAGGGGGACTGGCGCACAAGGCGATGGAAAAGTCAGGATCGGGCACTGCTAAGGCGAAGACCAGTACAGCGTCTGCAAAGAAGAAATATAATGACCCGGCTGCAAATGAATATAAATCGAAGGTGGATAAGAACCACGATGGAATTGATGATCAGACGGAGATTCTGCAAGGTGCGCTGAAGTATGTGAAGACGAAGCCGCATTATCAGAGCGAATATTATCAGGGAGGCTGGCCGACGGACGGAAACGGCGTCTGCACGGATGTGGTCAATTATGCCCTGCTGAATGCGGGATATAACATGCATACGCTGGTGAACAGGGATATTGAGAAACATCCCGGATGGTACACTTCGGTTTCGGTTCCGGATTCTAATATCGACTTCCGCCGCGTGGAGAATCTTTATGCCTATCTGAAGCACCACGCCAAGTCGCTGACAACGAACATTCACGATACGGACCAGTGGCAGGGCGGCGACATCGTTGTGTTCAAGGAGCATATCGGTGTGGTTTCCGCAAAGCGTGACAAGAAGGGCATTGCCTATATTATCCACAACGGAAAACCGACTCAGAAGAGCTATATCCAGGATATTCTGCCGAAGAAAGAGAAGGAGATCATCGGGCATTTCCGGATTTCCTAGGCGGAATGCGTTATAGGAATCTTCTATAGGAAAAGATCGCCGGGCAGAGGGAGCGGTTTTATGTTACACTGTTATGATGAGTCAGATGGACAGTAACATGGTATTCAGACAGAAGTTTTCAGGGAGCAGATATGGTGAGCAGAGGCTCGGGTTCAGACAGAAAACAGACAAGTGAAGCAGGTATTCAGAAGCTGCAGGATCGTTCCAGGCAGGACTGGAGACAAACACAGAAGAGAAGGCGGTCGCGTTATACGGCGGTCTTTCTTTTGCTGTTTCTGGGCCTTGCCGTTGTCACGGTGATCTCTGTGAACACGGGAAATATGCAGATTTCTCTGGGAGAGCTGATTCGGGCAGTTTTTCTGAAGCAGGGCAGAGTGGATGTTCTGAATATTCTCTGGACGATCCGGCTTCCGAGGATTCTGACCGGAATGCTGCTGGGGGGAGCGATTTCCCTCTCTGGATTCCTGCTGCAGACGTTTTTTGAGAATCCGATTGCGGGGCCTTTTGTACTGGGAATTTCTTCTGGGTCCAAGATGGCGGTTGCGATTGTGATGATTCTTCTTATGAATCGCGTATCGCGCCTGGGTTCCGGTGTGCTGGTGATTGCGGCCTTTGCCGGGGCGCTGGCGGCGACGGGTCTGGTGCTTTTATTTTCGCAGTGGATCAGAAATGCGGCAGCGCTGCTTCTGGCAGGCATTATGATCGGATATATCTGCAGCGCGGTGACGGATTTTCTGACGACCTTTGCGAAGGATTCGGATGTGGTGAATCTGCACGGCTGGTCCATGGGATCGTTTTCAGGAATGAGCTGGCAGGATGTCCGGGTGTCGGGAATGATTGTTCTTGCGGCATCGCTTCTGACTTTTCTGCTGTCCAAGCCGATCGGGGCATATCAGCTTGGAGAGGCGTATGCGGCCAGCATGGGCGTGAATATCCGCAGATTCAGAGCTGAGATTATTCTCCTTTCCAGCCTGCTGTCCGGGTGCGTGACGGCCTTTGCCGGGCCGATTTCTTTTGTCGGCATCGCGGTGCCTTTCCTTGCGAAGCGTATGCTGGGAACGTCAAGGCCGATTCTGGTGATTCCGGCATCCTTCCTGACAGGGTCGCTGTTCTGCATGATCTGCGACCTGATTGCGAGGACCGCCTTTGCGCCGACGGAGCTGAATATCAGCACGGTGACGTCGATTTTCGGAGCACCGATTGTTCTTTACATCATGCTGCAGAGAAGGAGGATGCGTCATGCCTAGGACAGAGGGAAGGGGCCCTGAAAAAGAGACTGCCGCGCTGGAATTGCAGGAGGTCTGCGCGGGATATGGAAAGAGAACCATCGTCGGACCGGTCAGCCTCAGAATTCCGAGAGGCAGGATTACCACACTGATCGGGCCGAACGGAGCCGGAAAATCTACGCTGTTAAAGAGCATCACCAGAGAGCTTCCCCTGCTGTCCGGAAAGATTCTTCTGTTTGGAAAGGACATGCAGGGCCTGTCACAGAGGGAGATCGCGTCGGAAATCGCCGCGGTTCTGACGGAGCGGATCCATCCGGAACTCCTGACCTGCCGGGATATCGTTGCCGTGGGCCGCTATCCGTATACGGGAGCCTTTGGTCTGCTGACGGATGAAGATGAGAAGAAAATCGACCAGGCACTGAAAGACGTTCATGCGGAGGAAATTGCGGACCGGGATTTTGAACAGATCAGCGACGGCCAGAAACAGAGGATTCTCCTTGCGCGTGCGCTTTGTCAGGAGCCGGACCTGCTGATTCTGGACGAGCCGACCTCATACCTGGACATCAAGTACAAGCTGGATCTTCTGACGGTGCTGCAGGAAATGACAAGAAGCCGGGGAATGACGGTGGTGATGTCGCTTCACGAGATCGATCTGGCGCAGAAAGTATCGGATCTGGTGGTGTGTGTCGGAAACCGGGGGCAGCTGAAGGCCGGGGCTCCGGAGGAGATTTTCCGGAAAGACACGATCCGCGAGCTGTACGGCATGGAACATGGCTTTTACGATGCACTGTTCGGCACCGTGGAGTTCAGGGAGCAGGGACAAAGGAAGAAGCGGCCAGAGGTCATCGTCCTGTCTGCCGGAGGAACGGGTGTGGCGGTTTACCGGAAACTGCAGAAGCAGAAGGTCAGCTTTTCGGCGGGGCTTCTGAGTGAAGCGGATGTGGATTACCATCTGGCCAGGGAATTGTCCACTGAAACGGTTGTCGTTCCGGCTTTTCAGACGGCGGATGACGAGCAGATTCAGCGGACTGAGAAGGCGATTGATCAGGCTGCCTGTGTCATTGACGCCGGTGTGCCGGAGGGCATGCAGACTCCGAAGGAACTTGAGCAGCTGGAAGCCTATGCGGAGAAGGCAGGAAAACGCGTAACGCCGCAGGAGTTTTTCCGTGTGAGGGAGAAATAAGAAGGAGCTGGGCATGGATGAAGTGGTAAGAAATGGAAGTAAAATGCTGCGCCTGGGCTTCACGACGGGAACCTGTGCGGCGCTGGCTTCATCGGGAGCTCTTCAGCTTCTTCTGACGGGACGGGTTCCGGAAAGGCTGAATATTGTCACGCGGAAAGGGATTTCTGTATCTGTTTCGCCGGAGGAAGCCGGATTCCGGGATGAAGGGAAAACAACCGCCTACTGCCTGATAAAAAAGGACGCGGGCGATGATATCGACGCGACGGACGGCGCTCTGATCGGGGCGGAAGTGTCCCTGACGGAAAAGCCGGGAATTTCGATTGACGGGGGGGAAGGCGTCGGCAGGGTGACGAAGCCGGGCCTGGACCAGCCGGTTGGGGCGGCGGCGATCAATACCGTGCCACGGCAGATGATCCGGGAGTCTCTGGAAGCCTGTGCGCGTCAGCTGGACTATCCCCTTGAAAAACGCGGCGCAGCCGCGGTGATTTTTGTCCCGGAAGGAAGGGAAATCGCAGAAAAGACCTTCAATCCGCATCTGGGCATCACCGGAGGAATTTCGATTCTGGGAACGACCGGGATCGTGGAGCCGATGAGCGAGCAGGCGCTGGTGGACACCATCGAAGTAGAGATGAAGCAGAAGAGAACTGGCGCAGGGGACGTGATTCTGGTGCCGGGTAATTACGGAGAGACCTTCCTTCAGCAGGGGCATCTGGGAAATGTTCTGGACCATGCGCCTCTGGTGCAGTGCTCCAATTTCATCGGCGACGCGGTGGATATCGCGGTAAACTGTGGCTTTCAGCGGGTTCTTCTGACCGGACACATCGGAAAGCTCGTGAAACTGGCCGGCGGGATGATGAACACCCATTCCCGTATGGGAGACTGCCGGATGGAGATCCTGACTGCGCATGCGGTCTGCGCGGGGGCAGACCAGAAGACCTGTCAGAAGCTGATGCAGTGCGCGGTTACCGATGAGGCGGTGAGGATCCTGGAAGAGGCCGGCGTATTTCCAGAGGTCATGGAAGCGCTGCTTCAGAAAATCCAGCATCATCTGGACCGGAGAGCGGAAAACAGGCTGAAAATCGGTGCGGCGGTCTACCAGGGCGAACGGCTGCTGGGGCTGACGGAGACAGCAGAGAAAATACTGAAGGAATGGAATGTGCAGATTCCGGAAAAATAGGAGGAGAATATGGTTCATTTTGTAGGCGCGGGACCGGGAGCTGCCGACCTGATCACGGTGCGGGGACAGAAACTGCTGCAGGAAACGGACGTGGTGATTTACGCGGGAAGTCTGGTGAATCCTGCGCTTCTTCAGATGACAAAAGAAAACTGCAGGATCTTTAACAGCGCCCATATGACGCTGGACGAGGTGGTCGCTGAGATGAAAAAAGCGGAGGAGCAGGGTCTGGATACCGTTCGTCTTCACACGGGCGACATGAGCCTGTACGGTGCGATCCGAGAGCAGATGGACGCGCTGGATGAGCTGGGAATTAAATACGACGATACGCCGGGCGTTTCCAGCTTCTGCGGCGCGGCATCGGCCCTGAATGCGGAGTATACGCTTCCGGACGTGTCGCAGACCGTGATCATCACCAGAAAAGCCGGGCGCACGCCGGTTCCGGAAAGAGAGAGCATTCCGCAGCTTGCCGCGCATGGATCTACCATGGTTCTGTTCCTGTCTTCCGGCATGATTCCGGCTCTGCAGGAGGACCTTCTGCAGGGGGCTTACACGGAAGATACTCCGGCGGCCATTGTGTATAAGGCTACGTGGCCGGAGGAAAAGACTATCCGCTGCAGGGTGGGAAATTTAGCAGAGGAAGCAGAAAAGAACGGTATCAGCAAGACCGCACTGGTTCTGGTAGGAGATTTTTTAGGTTCCCGCTATGAGAAGAGTAAGTTATATGACCCGTCCTTCAGCACGGAGTTCAGGCAGGCAAAAGAAAAGAAGTCAGGGAATAAATAGCAGAAGATGAGTGAGATGGACGGAAAAATTGAAAAGGCAGAAGCTGCCGGGAAAACGGACTTCGTCTATCGGATTCTGGCCTTTTCTGAAGACGGCTTCCGGCTGGCGGAAAGAATAGAAGAGGCGCTTGGAAAGCAGGGGCTTTCTGCCTTTTCGCAGCGGTCGGGAAGGCCGCTTAAGGCATCGGAATGGAGCCGGGAGTATTTTCATAAGGGAAACTGCCTTTTATATATCGGGGCCTGTGGGATTGCTGTCCGCAGCATTGCGCCGCTCTTAAAGAGCAAACTTGAAGATCCTCCGGTTCTGGTGCTGGATGAAAAGGGAAAATTCGTGATTCCGCTGCTTTCCGGCCATCTCGGGGGCGCAAACCGTGAGGCAGAGCGCCTTGCAGGGCTGCTGGGCGCGCAGGCTGTTCTCACTACGGGAACCGATGTCCATAAGAAGTTTGCCGTGGACAGCTGGGCGGATTCTCAGCGGCTTAAGATTCTGGAGCCGGAGAGGATTGTAAAGGTTTCCGGGAAGGTCTTGGATGAAAAGGCCGGGATCACCGTGCTTTCCCGATGGGAGATTCCTGGGACTATTCCGGATGGAATCGGAAGCTTTCAGGTTTTCCAGAAAGAAAGCGGGAAAAACGAGCGTGAAGACCATTCGGAGGACAACATCCGCGACGCAGTTGAAGGAAACTGCCGGGGAAACGCAGGAAGGAAGGCAGAACGCATGGATGCCCGGAAAAGGGCAGATGTAATCCTTGATGTCGGCAGCTTTCCTGAAGAAAGGGCGCTTCATCTGGTCCCAAAGGCCCTGGTACTTGGTATCGGATGCAGGAAGGGAAGCTCTGCGGCAGCAGTTGAAGCCTGCTGGCAGCAGTTTTCTTCTATGTACGGATTCTTTGATCTGGCGCTGGCAGCGGCCGCCAGCATCGATGTGAAGAAGAACGAAGCCGGCATTATCCAATTCTGTAAAGCAAAGCAGATTCCCTTCCGGACATATTCTGCAGAGGAACTGAATGAACGGAAAGGAAACTTTACAGGATCGGATTTTGTGAAAAAGACCGTGGGAACGGACAATGTCTGTGAGCGGAGCGCGGTGACGGCAGCCGGCGGAGACAGAGAGCGTCTGATCGCTGAAAAGTTCAGCTTTCAGGGGGTTACCATGGCAGCGGCGCTGGAAGAGCTTCGGCTGAACTGGTAAGAAAAACGCAGAAATGAAAACGCCAGAAAATCTGGAGAAAACTATAGAATCAGCAAGGGAAGAAGGGAGTACAATCCATGGCAGCAGTATATGCAGTGGGAATCGGCCCGGGGAAACCGGAATACATGACACAGGAAGCAGCGGATGTTATTGAAAAGTGTACGTATATCGGAGGATATACGGTGTATATCAATCTGGTGAAAGACCAGTATCCGGACAAAAAGTTTTTTTCAACTCCAATGAAGCAGGAAATCCAGAGATGCCGGATGGCTCTTCAGTATGCTCAGGAGGGAAAGGACACCGCCCTGGTCTGCAGCGGAGACGCGGGAATCTACGGAATGGCGGGCCTTCTCCTGCAGCTTCTTCCGGAATATCCGGGAGCAGACGTACAGGTAGTTTCCGGCGTGACGGCGGCGACTTCAGGAGCCGCGGTATTAGGCGCACCTCTGGGACACGACTTCTGCGTCATCTCCTTGTCGAACCTTCTGACGCCGGAAGAACTCATTGAAAAGCGGCTGCGGATGGCGGCAGAAGGTGATTTTGCCCTTTGTCTGTATAACCCGAGGTCGCATCACAGAAAGGACGCGCTGAAAAAGGCCTGCAGGGTCCTTCTGGAGACTCTGAGCGGAGATACAGTCTGCGGCTGGGTGAAGAACATCGGCCGTGACGGGATGGAAAAGAAGGTGCTGACTCTTCGGGAACTTCCGGATGAGGACATCGATATGTTTACCACCGTGTTTATCGGCTCTTCCCAGACGAAAAACATCGGAGGCCGCATGGTGACACCGAGAGGATATGAAAAGAAGGCAGAATAGGGCGGAATGAGAGTATTAATTTTTGGCGGAACAACAGAGGGAAGAGCGCTGACGCAGGAGCTTGCGGAGCAGGGCTGCAGCGTCTTATACAGCGCGGCGACGGACTACGGCGCGGAAACGCTCGGGCAGATTCCCGGCGTGAAAGCGGTGTTCGGCATCCGGCCGGAAGAAGAGATCGAGGACATGCTGGACAGCGCAGATGTCTGCATCGACGCTACCCATCCCTTCGCAGAGCATATCAGCGGAAGCATCCGGACCGCCTGCAGCAATAAAAAAGTAAAAGAATTCCGCTTCGTCAGGGAAGAAGCACCGATTCCAGAGACGGAGTTTCTGAAGAAGGTGTCGTCTGTCTCCGAAGTCTGCAGTTATCTTCAGCAGAAAGCGGGCAGCATCCTGCTGACGACTGGATCCAAGGATCTGAAGGCATATGCCGTTCTCGGACCGGAGCGGCTGTATCCGAGGGTTCTTCCGGCGGTGCGCTCGATTCAGCTCTGTGAAGAAGCGGGAATTCCGAGGAAAAACATCATCGCCATGCAGGGGCCCTTTTCCACAGCGATGAACTGCTGCATGTTAAGAGACTATGATATCTCCTATATAGTCACCAAGGAAAGCGGGCGCCAGGGCGGACTGTTTCAGAAGATCGAAGCGGCAGAAGAATGCGGCGTGCAGCTGCTGATGATTCAGCGGCCGGAAGAGGTGATTCCGCCTTCCAGTGAAGAGGAAATCCTTTCCTGGATCCAGGAAAGACAAAATAAAGAAACAAGAGGGAAGCATCCGGGAAAACCGGAAAAGAAAGAAAACGAACAGCACGGAAAGGAGCAGAATGGATGAAGGTATCCCTGATCGGACTTGGCGCCGGAATGAATACGGTAATTGCAGAAGCGCGTGAAGCGGTAGAAAATGCGGATATCCTCATCGGAGCACCGAGACTTCTGGAACTGGTCCGCAGCGCCTATCCGGAAAGCAGACAAGAATTCCGCCAGGAGATCTGGCCGGGAAGAATCGCGGATCTTCTGATGGAAAAGAAGGAAGAATGGGGAAAATGGAAGGTCGCCCTCCTGTTCAGCGGAGATACCGGATTTTACAGCGGAGCAGGTTCATTTTTAAGAGAATACCGGAAGCGGCTTCCGGAAAACATGGATCCGATGAGCCGGGAAGCAGAAGCCTTCAGCGGCTTTTCCCTTGAAGAATTTCCGGGAATTTCTTCGATTCAGATGCTTTCTTCCGCCATTGGAAAGCCATGGCAGGACTGGACCCTGGTTTCGGCGCACGGCAGGGACTGTGATCCTGCCGCGGCGGTCAGAAAAGGAAAAGATGCGTTTTTCCTGACCGGAGGCAGCACAGGAGCGCAGAAACTCTGTCAGGAACTCTGCCATGCCGGGCTTGAAGAACAAAAGGTCTGGATCGGAGAAAACTTAGGCATGAGCAGGCAGAAGATTACCGCCTGCAGCTGCAGGGAGGCGGCAGAAATCGCCTTTTCCTCCCTTGCTGTTGCGCTGGTGGAAGGTGTTCAGGATCTGTATCCTGCATGTGGAATTCCGGATGAAGCCTTTATCCGGGGGAAAGTTCCTATGACCAAGAAGATGATCCGGATGGCCCTTTCATCGCTTCTTCAGATTTCTCCGGAAGAAACGGTCTGGGACATTGGCGCCGGAACGGGAAGTGTTTCTGTGGAGCTGGCACGTCAGGCAGCCGGCGGGATCGTTTACGCCGTGGAGTGTAAGGAAGAAGCCTGCAGTCTGATTCAGCAGAACCGCAGAAAATTTCATCTGGGAAATCTAGAGATCATTAAAGGAGAGGCACCGGAAGCCCTGCAGAATCTTCCAGAGCCGGACGTTGTGTTTATCGGCGGCTCCAATGGTCATATCGAAGAGGTTATCCGGGCGGCAGTGGAGAAGAATCCCCAGGTCCGGATCGCCTTTACCGGAATCGTGCTGGAGACGGTTCTTCAGGGAATGGATGCGCTGGAAAAGCTGGGAAAAGACCCGGATATCATGCAGATTTCTGTCAGCCGTTCGAAAACAGTCGGCAGCCGCGGCATTCACATGATGACGGCGGAAAACCCGATTTACATTGTCAGCGCAATAAAGGAGTAGCGGATGGAGAAAAAAATACAGGCCGCAGTCGCGGCGTCTTCTTCAAACTCGGGAAAGACGCTGATTACCTGCGGGCTTTTGGAAATTCTGAAGAGAAAGGGGCTGAATCCCTGCGCCTTCAAGACTGGGCCGGACTACATCGATCCGATGTTTCACCGCAGCATTCTGAATGTGAGCAGCCACAATCTGGACCTGGTCATGTCGGATGAGGATTACGTGAAAACGGCCTACAGAAGAGAGCTGGCAATGCACGGATCCGCGGTGATCGAGGGCGTGATGGGCATGTATGACGGGCTGTCCGGGAAGACGGATACCGGCAGCTGCTGGCATCTTGCTGATGTCGTGAACGTTCCGGTGCTGCTGGTTTTGGCCCCTGAAGGAAGCAGCCTGACCCTGGCGGCGGAAGTACAGGGCCTTCAGAATTTCCGGCAGGACAGCCATATCGCGGGGATTTTCCTGAACCGCTGCAAGCCCTCCTACGCGGCGCTGATGAAGACCATATTGGAGAAGGAAACGGGACTTCCGGTCATCGGCTGTCTTCCGGAGATTCCGGACGTGCGTGTAAAATCCAGGCATCTGGGGCTGTATCAGGCGGACGAGATCGAGGATCTGCAGAAGAACATCGGCATCGTCGCGGATGAAATGGAGAAGAATCTGGACTGGGATGCCTTCCAGAAGGCCTTCTCTGTACCGGTTCTGCAGGACAAAGCCTGCCCGGCCCAGGGAGACACAGAAAGCCTGGAAACTGCCGGCGGCCGTTCGTCTTTTCCGGCTTTTCCGCAGAGCCGGGCGCCGCGGCGTGCGGTCATTGCCATTGCCCGGGACGAGGCCTTTTCCTTCTGCTACCGGGAAACGGAAGAAGAAATGGACCGTCAGGGCGGCTGCATCGTGTACTTCAGCCCGATTCACGAGCCGCGCATTCCGGAAGAGGCAGATGCTCTGTATCTTCCGGGAGGCTATCCGGAGCTTTACGCGAAGGAGCTGGCGGAAAACCAGAGTATGAGAGACAGCATCAGAAAGTCGGCGGAATCCGGCATGCCGGTGATCGCTGAGTGCGGAGGATTCCTCTACCTTCTGGATTCGATCTGCGATGAAGAGGGTCAGGAATTCCCGATGGCCGGCGTATTTCCGGGCGGAAGCGGAAATTCCGGAAAGCTGGTCCGCTTCGGCTACGCAGAGATGACGGCAGAGGAAGACAGCCTTCTGATGAAAAAAGGCGAGTCCATGTTTGTTCATGAATTCCATTACTGGGCTGCCGAAAAGGATGGAGAAGCTTTTCATTTGAAAAAAGCGATGAGCAGAAGAGAGTGGGACGAGGGATATGCGGGCCCGACGATGTATGCGGCATTTCCGCACCTTTATCTGGCCGCCTGTCCGGAGGCAGTCAGCCGCTATATTGCTTCCGCAGAACGCTGTCACAGGCAGAAGGAAGAGAAGAAAAAAGACAGCAGATAAGTCCGGGGCGGCAGAAGGAAAAGAGAACAGGATTTCCTGACGGCGGAAAACAGAGCCGCGCGGAGAAAACCGGAAAAAGTACAGTAAGTGAGGAGCGTGCAGATGAACCACTGGGTGATGTATTTTATAATAACGGAAGCGGCAGCATGCGCAGGAGCGCTGCTGGATCTGCTGCTGGCAGATCCATACCATTTTCCTCATCCGGTGGTGATTATCGGAAAGTGTATCTCACTGTTTGAGAAGTGTTTCCGGAAAATTTTTCCGAAAGGAAAGAAAGGAGAGCTGGCCGGAGGATTCTTTACTGCGATACTCACAATCCTTCTTACTTTTGCGGTTACCGCCTTTGTCTGCTGGGGAGCGCTCAGAATCCACCCGCTTCTGGGCTTTGCGGTGGAGACACTGTGGTGCTGGCAGGCACTGGCGATGAGAGGCCTTCAGAAAGAAGCCGTCAATGTATACCATCATCTTCCGCCGGAGGGAAGTCTTGAAGATGCGCAGAAGGCGGTCGGAAGAATTGTCGGAAGAGACACCTTTGTCCTGGATGAGACCGGCGTGATCAAGGCAGACTGCGAAACGGTGGCAGAGAATTTCTCTGACGGCGTGATCGCTCCGCTGTTCTATATGGCCATCGGCGGCGCTCCGCTGGCACTGACCTATAAAGCGGTGAACACCCTGGACAGCATGATCGGATACAGAAATGATAAATATCTGTATTTCGGAAGAACCGGAGCCAGGATCGACGATGTGTTCAATTACATTCCATCCAGAATTTCGGCGCTCCTGTGGGCACTGGGCGCGGCAGTGACAGGAAATGACGGCAGGAACGCGCTGCGGATCTGGAGAAGGGACAGCCGGAAACACGCGAGTCCGAATTCCGCGCAGACAGAGTCGGCCTGCGCAGGTTCTCTTCATGTGCAGCTTGCGGGTCCTGCCCAGTATTTCGGCAAGATTTACGACAAGCCGGCAATCGGAGATTCTGACCGGCCGATCGAAAGAAACGATATTTTACGCTGCTGTCAGATGCTGGGCGCGTCTTCTGCGGCGGGGCTGTTCATATTCTTCAGCCTGCGGGCGCTGATTTTCTGGCTGATTCTGAGATAGTCACGGCCCGGGCAGATTAAGGCTGAACAGAAACAGGACAGGATGCGGGAAATCCGGAACAGGCTGTTGAAGAAAACCGCAGCAGAATCTCTGCGGAATCTGCTGAAAATATGCGGAAAATGAAGAAGTAATTTGGAGAGGGAACATTGAGTTTTATAACAAACAGTGAACATGGCGGAGATATTTATGGTTTTGAAAAGCAGTACGGCAGGAAGCCTCTGGATTTTTCCGTGAATGTCAATCCGGAAGGAACGCCGGAAGGGGTTCAGAAAGCCGCAGCAGCTACAGTGTCTGAAGCTTCCGAGTATCCGGACCCGGAGCAGAGAGATCTGGTAAATGCCCTGGCAGAGAAGAATCAGCTGGAAACATGGCAGATCCTTCCGGGAGCAGGCGCCTCGGACATCATTTACCGGATTGTCTTCAGCAGGAGGCCGTCCAGGGCGGTGGTCACGGCACCGACCTTCAGTGAATACGAGCGCGCACTGAAGGCGGCAGGATCACAGGTCAGCCATTTTCTCCTTCGGGAAGAAGACGAATTTCTTCTGAATAACCGGATCGACGAACTTCTGGAACTGGCGGAAAAAGATCCGGAATTTCCGGAAAGCGGGCGCGCGGAGATGATTTTTCTCTGTGAACCGAACAATCCGACAGGAAGGACAACGGATAAGGCTTCACTTCTCCGGCTTCTAGCGGCATGTCAGAAAAAAAAGATCACGCTTGTCGTTGATGAATCTTTTCTCTGGCTTCTCGATGATCCGGAGAAACACACGCTGCTTGCAGAAGGCGGGAAGTATGGCCAGCTCATCCTTCTGCGCTCATTTACCAAGATCTTTTCCATGCCGGGAATCCGCCTTGGCTACGGAATCTTTTTCCGGAAGGACTGGAGAGAGCGGGCAGAATTATGCGGCCCTTCCTGGGCAGTTTCCACAGGAGCGCAGGCAGCTGGCCTTGCCGCACTGAGGGAATCGGAATACATAGAAAGATACCGGCAGCAGAATACAGAAGAACGGGCGTATCTGAAAGAACAGCTAGAATCCCTTGAAGGAATACCTTTTGTCAGCAGCGGACAGGCCAACTACCTTCTGATCCGTGCGGATATCAGGCTTTCTGAACCGCTGGCGGAAAAAGGCATTCTGGTCCGCGACTGCAGCAACTATCATGGCCTGGATGAACACTGGATCCGCG
The DNA here is from genome assembly GCA_905214225.1 of uncultured bacterium. Taxonomy (GTDB): domain Bacteria; phylum Bacillota; class Clostridia; order Peptostreptococcales; family Anaerovoracaceae; genus Aminicella. Next base: position 15,518 of record CAJMLL010000034.1, read on the forward strand.
TCTGCGTCAGAAGCCGTCAGGATAATCAGATGCTGATTCAGGCGGTCAGAGAATGCCTTCAGGAAGGCGGAATCCGTCAGCGCTGACCGGGGATCTTCCGGGAAAAGAGAGAAGCTTGTTACTATTCTCAGAAAGGAGTAAACGTGACAGACCATAGGATTACAGGAAATATTATGGTGCAGGGAACCATGTCAGGGGCCGGAAAGAGCCTCTTGTGCGGTGCCCTCTGCCGCATCTTCCGCCAGGACGGATACCGGGCCGTTCCTTTTAAAAGTCAGAATATGGCGCTGAACAGCTACATTACTTCTGACGGGCTGGAAATGGGCCGGGCCCAGGTCATGCAGGCCGAGGCCGCAGGGGTCGAGCCGGACGTGCGGATGAACCCGATTCTGCTGAAACCGTCGAGCGACGTCGGAAGTCAGGTGATCGTAAACGGAAGAGTGCTGGGTGATATGGAAGCCCGCGAGTATTTCAAGTATAAGGAGAGGCTGATTCCGGATATTATGGAGGCCTACCGGTCACTGGCAGAGGAGAACGATATCGTTGTGATCGAGGGTGCGGGAAGTCCGGCCGAGATCAATCTCAAGCAGCATGATATTGTGAATATGGGTCTTGCGGAGATGGTGGACGCGCCGGTTCTGCTGGCCGGGGACATCGACCGGGGCGGGGTGTTCGCCCAGCTTTACGGAACTGCGGCCCTGCTGGAGGAAAACGAACGCCGCCGCATTAAGGGCATGCTGATCAATAAATTCCGGGGCGATAAGGAAATTCTGATGCCGGGAGTCCGGATGATTGAGGAAAAGACCGGAATCCCTGTGCTCGGTATTATTCCTTACCTTCACGTCGATATCGATGAAGAGGATTCCCTGGCGCCGCGGCTTTCTCATTCTGAGATAAATGAAGATTCGCATGCGCTTCTGGATATTGCCGTTGTCCGCCTTCCGCGGATTTCCAACTTCACGGATTTTGCGCCGCTTGAGGCCGATCCGCTGATGTCCGTCCGCTATATTTCCCGTCCTGAAGAGTTCGGCGATCCGGATCTTCTGATTCTTCCGGGGACAAAAAGCACCCTGGATGACCTGGTCTGGACAAGGGAGTCGGGCCTGGAAATGATGATCCGCAAGTTCGCGGCCGCAGGCGGAGCCGTCCTGGGCATCTGCGGAGGATACCAGATGCTGGGAGAACAACTGGACAACCCGGAACATACAGAAGGAAAGCGGGATTCCATGAAGGGCTTATCCCTGCTTCCTGTGCAGACCGTGTTTACCGGGGAAAAGACGAGAACCCGCGTGCACGGAGAAATCGTCTCAGGACCGCTTGCAGGAGCCTCGGTGGATGCCTATGAAATTCATATGGGAAAGACCGAAGTTTCCGGTGATTCCTTCAGCCGGCTGGAAAATGAGACTGCCGGAGGAGAAAAAAAAGAAGACGGATGCAGCTGCGGAAATGTATTTGGAACTTATCTGCATGGTCTGTTTGATTCCGGTGAAGCCGCGGAAAAGCTCGGCCGCTGGCTGTGCAGCCGGAAGGAAATTTCCTATACCGGCGGAAAACGCCTGAGCTGGAAAGAGTATGAAAACCAGCAGTATGACAAACTCGCAGAAAAGGTCCGGGAATCCCTGGATATGGATGCGGTTTACGCGATGACGCTGAAAAAATAAAGGAAAGAAGGAGAATTTATGGGACTTCAGCATGTGAAACCGGGAGATATTGAAAAGACCAGCATGAGGACAATCCGGAAGGAGCTGGAAGAAAAAGGATTCACACTTCCGGAAAATGAGGCAGAACGTGCCGTCCTGCTGCGGGCGATTCACACCAGTGCGGATTTTGATTACGCGGAAAGCTTAAGGTTCGTGGAAAATGGACCTGAGGCGGGCGTCCGTTATTTCCTCCGGGGTCTTCAGGCAGGAGAAGAGGCAGCAGCGCCGGCAGAGGAAGAAAAGATTGTCATTACGGACACCAACATGGCACTTTCCGGAATCAGTAAAAGAGCGCTGGAAAAACTTTCCGGCCGTGCCGTCTGCTATATGGCAGATCCTGAAATTGCAAAGAGGGCAAAAGAAGAAGGCAGCACCAGGGCGAGAGCCTCCATGGAATATGCCGGAAAAGTTCATCCGCATGGGGTGTTTGCATCCGGAAACGCGCCGACTGCTCTGATTTCACTTACGGAGCAGATTGAAGAGGGACTCCGGCCTTCCCTTGTTGTCGGCGTTCCGGTGGGCTTTGTCAATGTGGTGGAAAGCAAGGAGATGCTGATGGAAGCCTGTGAAAAACATCATGTTCCGGCGATCATTGCCATGGGCAGAAAGGGCGGAAGCAATGTTGCCGCCGCAATCATCAATGCGCTGCTGTACACGGCGGCGGGCTGGCTGAATCCGGAAAACAGGAAGTAAGTCATATATTTTCTGTGACAGGAAATTGAAAGACCTGTGAACGCATGTTATAATATATTTTACGTTCAGGTGATTGCTGTCTATAGATGAGCAGGCAGCGGTTGAAAAGGGAAACAGGTGGAAGTCCTGTACGAACTTCGTCACTGTAAACAGATTGCGGAAGCTGTAATGCCACTGCGCAGGCTCTCACTGCGCGGGAAGGCGGCGGACGCGGAAATCTGCAAGTCAGGAGACCTGCCTGAATAAGATCGCAGTGGAAAGAAGGCTTTTTCTTTCCGGCCACGAGTAACTGGCATATGCGGTAGAAAGGATTCTATCCGTATGCCTTCTACCATTATTTCCATGCAGAAGGTTTTTTAATGAGAGCGGTTTCTTCAGCAATGGAAACCGGGAAAGGGAGAAATTCATGAAAAAGCAATCCTTGAAGAAATTTATGACGCTGGCTCTTTCTGCAGCCCTGGCATCCAGCATGCTGCTTGCTGTTCCGGCGTTTGCAGATACGACGCAGAGCACGTCTGCAAACGCAGGCACGACAGCTGCAACAGACACAGCAGCGCAGCAGACGACAGAAAAGGTCACGATTACCAAGGACAACGTCAAGGAAATCACCGGAAAGATTACCCAGATGACACTGGAGCAGGGAAAGGCATTCGTCGATGAAAACGACTGCCCGCTTCTGGCTGCCGGACTGATTGGCGAGATTTACATTCACCCGAAGTCAACACCGGCAGAACAGGAGGCTCAGACAGAGATGATAGCAAAGGTCGCAAAGGTTGCGAAGTATGCGTATAACAAGCTCTCTGCCGCAGATAAGAAGGCCGTTCCGGAGATTCCGGACGGATATGAGTATCCGGGTGCAGGCGGGGCAGATTATTTCTCCACAGCAGCACCGATCGGAAGCGCGGCAAAAGACAAGGCATGGACAAAGAAAGTCTGCGCAGCACCGACAAAGAAGTCCGAAATTCTGGTCGTAAGCTTTGGTACAAGCTATAACACAAGCCGTTACCAGACCATCGGCGGAATCGAGAAAGCAATCAATAATAAGTATGGCAAGAAATATTCTGTAAGAAGAGCATTTACTTCCCAGGTCATCATCAACCACATCCTGGCAAGAGATGAGTACCGAATTGACACGGTAAGAGAAGCCATGGAAAAAGCCAACAAGGCCGGTGTCAAGACCCTGATCGTTCAGCCGACCACCCTGATGAGCGGTGAAGAGTATGACCTGCTGAAGGAGAATGTCAAGGCGAACAAGGGCAGCATCAAGACGATCAAGATCGCAAGCCCGCTTCTGAAGTCCGATAAGGATAGAAAGACTGTCGCAAAGGCTCTGGCTGCTTCCGCAGCAAAGAAGGCCGGCGTTAAGACAGAAACTCTGAAGAAATCCGGCTCCAAGACCGCATTCGTATTCATCGGACATGGAACCTCCCATGCAAACCGCATTACTTATACAAGAATGCAGAACGATTACACAAAGCTGGGCTATAAGAATGTATTCGTTGGAACCGTTGAAGGAAAGCCAGCAGCAACATCCTGCACATCCCTGATCAAGAAGCTGAAGAAGAAGGGATATAAGAAGGTTGTCATCCGCGGAATGATGGTTGTTGCAGGCGACCACGCCAATAACGACATCGCCGGAAACGATGCAGATGCCTGGAAGACACAGCTGAAGAAGGCCGGCTTCAAGGTCAGCGCACAGATCGAGGGACTTGGTTCTCTGAAGACCGTTCAGAACATTTACGTTCAGCACACTGCTGCTATGATGAAATAACTGACCGCTTTCAGTACCGCTTCAGGCGGCAGACTGATTGGACAAAATATAATGGGCAAGGCAGAGATCCGCTGCAATGATGCGGCGGATCTCTGTATATGTGAAAATATGAAAAGAAGAGGTATTACAATGAAAAAATGGATGAAAATCGGCGCCTTTGCATGCGCCGGCGTAATGGCAATGAGCATGTCCGCATTTGCAGATACAACAGCGGATTCATCCAATACGGCAGACGCTGCGAAGATTCCGGATGGTGTTTACGCCCTTCCGGTTACTTCGGACTATTTTATGCTCAGCATCAGCAAGCTGGATAACAGCCAGGCATTTCTGACGGTAAAGAACGGTGTAGAGACTCTGACCTTCCGTCTGAGCGGACAGGGCTATGATTACCTGTATTTTGGTAATTCAACAGCTGCAGAAGATCCTGCACATCAGATCAAGACACAGGTAAAGCGCGGCGACTCTCATTACTTCACGCTGCCGCTTACGAAGGACGGTTATGCAGTGAAAGTCGGAACTAACACACTGGCTCTTGCCGGACACAGTGCAAGGGAGAATCGCTGGTTCCCGACTCATACCTGGACCATGACCTATACCGGCAATGAGCAGAACCTGAAAACCGCCAAAGTTTCTGCCCCGGCAAAAACAGCAATTACGAAGGTTAAAGCAAAGAAAAAAGCTGCAGCGGTCAGCTGGAAACAGATCACAAAGAATGGAAGCGGCTACCAGCTTCAGTATTCCACCAATAAGTCGATGAAAAAGGCTTCTAAAACGAATCTCTATTACAACGATGAGACTTCCAAGACCGTCAAGAAGCTGAAGAGCGGCAAGACCTATTACTTCCGTGTCCGCACAGAGCATTTCAACGGCTATAAGTCCGCATACTCCGGATGGAGCAAAGTAAAGAGCGTCAAGGTAAAGTAATTCATGGATAAACAGGAAATCCTTAATGGGTCTTCTGATTATGTATGATGTGTTATTCTGTGCATGCAGCACAGATTCTGCTGAAATCTCTCCGTTTTCTCTGAATACAAGGATGGGGAGATTTTCGCATATCTCAAAGGCATAGAAATGAGGGAAAAAGAATGCGCAATTTGCAGCCGAAATTGAAAAGACTGCTGACAGCAGCTCTCATCCTTGCGGTTGCCGTCTGCTTTACTTTTTGTCCTGAGCTCTGGAGCAGCGCGGAAAGAACGGCGCATGCCGAAACAGAGACGGAGTCAGAAAGCAAAATCGCAGACGGAACTTACGTACCGTCCGGCTTCAGTTTTACCGGAGGAACCGGTAAGGTAAAGATTACCTGCAGCTGGGTGAAGATTACCGACGGAAAGGCGGAAGCAGAAATTGTCTTTCACAGCTCCTATTACAACAGCATGACAATCGGAGATAAAACCTACACGTCGAAAGTCAGTGAGCGCGCGGGAACAGCTTCATTTACGGTGCCGGTGAACCTGAATGCCGCGACGGTTGTGCATGCCGTTACCACCAGAATGTCAGAAGCGCACAGCATTGAATACACCCTGCATGTGGGCCTGAAGGGGAAGCTGAAAACCTACAATAGCAAGAGCTCGAACTCCGGCAAAAAGAATTCATCGTCCGATTCCGGAAAAAAGAACTCCGGAAACTTCGATTATGACAAGGCGATCAAGAAGACTTCCTCTGCAAAAGACAAGAAGCGGGAAAAATCCTATTTCAAAAATGGAAAACTGAAGGACGGCACTTACCGGGTGCAGGCCTGGACCGACCACTATATGTTCAACATCCAGCCCTATAAAGGCGGAACTTACGCGATTCTGAAGGTGAAAAACGGGAAGATGAAGGCGCAGCTGACGCTGACCGGCCAGGGATACGATTACGTCTATCCAGGTACCAAAGCCCAGGCAGAGAAGGCGCCGAAGTCGAAGTGGTGTCACTACAAGGAGCACAACAACTACTATTCCTACATCTTCCCTGTGAAAAAGCTGAATAAGAAATTTGCTCTGGCGGGGCATTCCAAGAGAGAAAACCGCTGGTATGCCCATACCGCAAAAATTTACACGGCTGGAATCCGGAAGGTTGCTTCCTCTGCGACGAACATTCCGAAAGGCCGGAACACGACCAAGAGAAGAAGCAGCACAACGGGAACAACTACACAGAAAGTCTTCCGCAACAATCATAAGAAGGACCGCGTGTCCAAGTCCACGAAGGATACTTCTGGCAGCACCTCCAAAGTCAACAGCCATGCCGGGCTCAGGGACGGCGTCTACACACCGAGTACCTTCAGCTGGTCCGGCGGAAGCGGAAGACTGAAGGGAATTTCCTGTAACAAGATCACTGTGACCAATGGAAAGGCCTACGCGACAATCGTCTTCCAGAGTCCGCACTACGACTACCTCCGGGCAGACGGCAGGACCTTTACCGGAAAGCAGGGCGCCGACACGTCGACTTTTGTCATTCCAGTAAAACTGAACGCGAATAACACCGTCGTCGGCCGGACGACCGTCATGTCCCAGCCCCACTGGATTACCTATACACTCTATATCGGTCTGACCGGAAAGAGCGGGTCTTCCTCGTCTTCATCTTCACAGCAGCTGAAGGGAGGACAAAAGAAACTGTCCAAGAAGGCACCGGTCATTGCCGGCCTGAAAAGCAAATCGGAAATCAAGGCGGAAAATGCGAAACTCTTCCGGATTTTCCAGTATAACCACGGGGTCGTTCTGGTGCAGGTGGATATGGAAAAAAATACCAGCACCAGAAAGGCAGTCGGCTATAAAGAGAAAAAGACAAAGGTCACCGAAGACCGGGATGAGATCGAGCAGAAAGAAGGAAAAACCCAGAGCGAGCGAACGCAGGAACTGTATAAGGGAAATGTCATCAATTACCTGATCGTTCCGAAGGGCGCTTCGATTCCGGCGGGACTGGACAAGGCCTGTGTGATCATCCGCACGCCGAAGAAGGGCTATACGGCTTCTCAGAGTGCGCTGAGATTTGCAGGAATCCTGAATCAGTCCGGGAAATTTACTTCGCTGGGATTCAGCAGACAGAAAGCATACAGCAGTCTGTCTGCAAGCCAGGAGCAGGAGATGCGTGTACGTGTGAAAAACGGAAAAATCCAGTTTCCGGGGAAATGGCAGAATGTGAATTACCGTGACCTGGTGGAGAGCCAGGCGGACCTGTGCATCCTTCCTTCCGGAGCACTTCCTCATGAGATTAAGAACCTGAATGCCGCTGCATCGGGCAGCGGGAGCAGCTCATCCGCATCGGCATCTTCCATCGCAAAAGAACATCCGGTCAAACATTTCTTTGCGTCGATTATCGGAATTCTTCCGGAAAAAATGCTCGTGAAGAGCCTGCGTTCATTTGTAGAGACCTACGCGCCGTCTTCTCATGCGGCATCCGGAAAAGGCAGCAGGCAGATGACAGAAAAAGAAAAGGCGCAGAAACAGTACCGGCAGCTGGATAGGACCATTCAGCTCTTTACCGCGATGCAGACGCCGGTTTTGATTGATCGCTCTGCAAGAGAGAAAACAAAACTTGCAAAGGCGGAGTGGATCAAAGTCTACGGAGCGATTTTTGGATGTGAGGACGATGCGCAGAGCTGGTACAGCAGTTATGAAAAAGCCCAGCAGGAGTAGGCGGGGCTGTCCCGGTTGTATGAAGAGGCGGAATGGAAACTTCTTCCTTTCCGCCAGCTAAGGAAAAAAGCAGAAAGAAAAGTGATAACAGAATGATGAAGAGCAGTAAATTTATGAGATTCAAGAAAGCAGGCGTGCTTCTTCTGGCCGTGATCATGGCGGCAGTCATGCTGACAGGATGCGGCGGTTCTTCAGGATCAGGCAGCAGCTCCGGTTCTTCTGGTTCGGCGTCCTCTTCTTCCGGACATCCGGAAATTTCCGGTCTGACCTATCAGTCAAAAATCAAACTGGACTACGCGAAACAGTTCAGCATCTACCGCTATAAAGGTGGTTACAGTGTGATTGACATCAAGCAGGAAGGGAAATTCCTGGTCATCCCGCAGGGAAAGAAGAAGCCGGAGAATCTTCCAAAGAAGATTACCGTCATCCGTCAGCCGCTGAAAAACGTCTATCTGGCGGCAACCGCCGTCATGTCCCTGTGCTGTGACATCCACGGAGACAGTGCCATCACCATGAGTTCCATAAGGGCCTCAGAATGGTCCTTCCAGGAACCGAAAAAGCGCATGGAAAATAAAGAGATGGTGTTTGCCGGGAAGTACAGCGAGCCGGATTATGAGCTTCTGGTTAAGAAAAAATGCGACCTGGCTCTGGAATCGACGATGATTTATCATACGCCGGAAGTCAAGGAAATGATTGAAAAACTCCATATTCCAGTCCTGATCGACCGCTCCAGCTATGAAGATACGCCGATGGGTCGCATGGAATGGATCAAGATGTACGGTGTGCTTTTTAACAGAGAGTCCGAAGCCCAGAAGTTTTTCAAGGCACAGGAGGCCAAGACGAAGAATCTGAAGAAAGGTTCTCATAAGACGGTGGCCTTCTTCTATATCTCAACCGATGGAAAAGCGGTTGTAAGACGTTCGGATGACTATGTTCCGGCGATGATCAAGATGGCCGGCGGCACGTATGCCTATGAATCTGTCGGAAAGAACAGTTCCAGTATTTCCGTTCCGATGAACATGGAGAAATTCTACGAACTGACGAAAAATGCCGATATCATCGTCTATAACGGCAGCATCGACAGCAGCGTGACGAGCATGTCCGCTCTGAAATCCAAGGATCCGGTCATTAAGAAACTGAAGGCAGTAAAGAATGGAAACTGCTGGCTGGCGAAGTCTGCGATGTATCAGCGTCCGGATCAGGCGGGAGATATCGTCGTAGATTTCAATACCCTGATTCAGGAGAAGAATCCGACAGGAATGCGATTCCTGACGAAACTGAAGTAAGCCGTAACCCAGATGCTGCTCGAGAGCTGTGGAGCGGTAAGGGATTTGCCAGGCTGATTGAAGATGAGTCTGTAACGCAGCCTGATGCCTGAATTTCTGAGCGCTTCGCTGCCAGACGACCGCCGGCCTGAATCCGGGCTTTATGCCTCCGGATTCAGGCCGGCGGAGTCGTAAGCGTGAGCATGCGCGAAGGGGGCAGGGAGAAGTTCCAGGCACAGGCTGCGATGCAGCTCACAGAAAAAGCCTGGAGATCTGTCAACAAAAACTCCCACGAACGCTTACCACCATCTGAACTGCTCCCCGTCAAGAAGACAGTGAAAAAATATAATATTTTTGACCAGTG
>CAJMLL010000035.1 GCA_905214225.1 uncultured bacterium
TGAATTGCCGGCAGGTCCGGGGATTTCCTATTATATTATAACCGGTTATTTATTCCATTCCGCCTGGTCGCAGAACACGATAATATCGTCACGGACTTCGATGTATCCGTTTTTGATATCGGCTGTCCTGACTTTTGAGCCGTCTTCGCGGATTTTCAGGGATCCGTTTTCGGCCAGTAGTTTGCAGCACCACTCGTGTCCGGGAAGGAATCCTTCTGAACCGCTGATTGTCCGTACGGTAACGGAATTTACATCACCGGAGTAGAATAATTCTTCCGGAGTCATTACCTCTACTTTTACTTTACGAGCCATTTCGATTCCTCCGCATTATATACTCTCAGAGCGTTTCGGCCTCTTGCTTAGTTCTTTTTGCCGGAAGCGTCTTCTGCACTGTCGTCCTCATCGTCGTCCTCGTCTGCTGCTCCGGCCATGGAAACCTGGCTGTCGGCCTTCGACTTCTTATATTTCTCGATGACGTCGTCGATTCCGCCGGCGAAGAGGAACATTTCTTCTGGGATCTCGTCGTATTTACCGTCGAGGATGCCCTGGAAGCTTGCGATGGTCTCTTTCAGCGGAACGTAACGGCCTTTCATGCCGGTAAACTGCTCCGCAACGGTGAACGGCTGGGACAGGAAACGCTGAATCTTACGGGCACGGGAAACGGTCTTCTTATCTTCTTCGGACAGTTCATCCATACCCAGGATGGCGATGATATCCTGCAGGTCTTTATATTTCTGCAGAATCTCCTGTACGCGGCGCGCGGTCTCGTAGTGTTCTTTGCCGACGATCAGCGGATCCAGGATTCTGGATGTGGATGCCAGCGGGTCAACGGCCGGGTAAATGCCCAGCTCGGTGATAGAACGGTCCAGAACGGTGGTCGCGTCCAGATGGGCGAATGTGGTGGCCGGCGCAGGGTCGGTCAGGTCGTCTGCAGGAACGTATACCGCCTGAACGGAGGTAATGGATCCGTCTTTGGTGGAGGTGATTCTCTCCTGCAGGTCACCCATTTCATTGGCCAGTGTCGGCTGGTAGCCTACTGCGGAAGGAACACGTCCCAGCAGGGCGGATACCTCAGAACCTGCCTGGGTGAAACGGTAAATATTATCGATAAAGAGAAGTACGTCCTGCTTCTCGTGATCACGGAAATATTCGGCCATGGTCAGTCCGGTCAGGGCGACACGCATTCTGGCCCCTGGCGGCTCGTTCATCTGTCCGAATACCATGGCGGTCTTATCCAGAACGCCGGATGCAGACATCTCTCCGTAGAGGTCGTTTCCTTCACGGGTACGCTCTCCAACGCCGGCGAATACGGAAATTCCGTTACGCTCTGTAGCGATATTGTGAATCAGCTCCTGAATCAGGACGGTCTTTCCTACTCCGGCTCCGCCGAACAGACCAACTTTTCCGCCTCGTGTATACGGGGCAATCAGGTCGATGACCTTGATTCCTGTTTCGAAAATCTGGGATGATGTATCCTGATCTTCGAAGGCAGGAGCCTTTCTGTGAATCGGCCATTTCTCTTCGCACTTTACCTCGCCCTTGCGGTCGATCGGATCACCGAGTACGTTGAACAGACGGCCGAGGACGTTCTTTCCAACTGGTACGGAAATCGGAGCGCCTGTGTCTACCGCTTCCATGCCTCTGGACAGTCCGTCCGTGGAGGACAGGGCAACGCAGCGAACCTGGTCGTCTCCTTTATGCTGAGCGACTTCGGCGACGATTTTTCCGCCGTCCTTCGTCTTGATCTCAATGGCGTTCATCAGTTCCGGAAGTTCGTCCGGCTTAAATTTAATATCTATAACTGGTCCGATAATCTCATGAATCTTTCCTTTGTTCAATGATCTTACCTCCTCTATTTCTAACCCATCGCTTCCGAACCGGATACGATCTCGATAATCTCGTTGGTGATCTGTGTCTGACGAGCGCGGTTGTACTGCGTCTGAAGCTGATCCAGCAGATCGGACGCATTGTCGTTGGCGTTCTCCATTGCCTCACGTCTTGCGGCGTGTTCGCAGGTCACGGACTCAATTGCTGCTCTGTACAGCTGAAGCTCGACGTATTCCGGAACCAGGTATGCAAACACGGCGTCCGGAGAAGGGTCGTATTCAACCGGGTGGCGGAATCCGCTCTTCTTTACTTCCTTATCTTCTTTCTTCTTCAGCTTATTCACATCGATCGGAAGTATCCGCTGTGTGGTGACTTTCTGCACCAGTGGATTGATGTAAGCTGTGGACACGAAGACGATCTCATCGATCTTGCCTTCGTGGAATTCGCGCATTAAAGGCTGGGCGATTTCGTGCACGGCACTGTAATCGACCTTATCCGCAAAGGCGTCTACATCCAGCTTACTGTCCAGCATTTCGTATCCGCGGCGTCTGAAATATTCTTCGCCGCGGGATCCGAGACACAGCATCCTGACCTTGTGATCACAGTGGTCAACGGCTTCCTGGGCGGCACGGATAACATCTCCGTTAAACGACCCGCAAAGTCCGCTGCTGCTTGTGATGACCACAAAACAGGTCGTTTTTACTTCCCGCCTGCCCAGAATGTAGCGCTGCGGCACCTGTGAGGCATCCGCAAAGGCTTCCTGAGCGGATCCAATCAGACGCTGAAGATAATACTGACTGTGCAGAAGCGTTGCTTTCGCAATCCTCAGTTTGGAGGCAGAAACCAGCTTCATGGCGTTGGTAATGCGCTCGGTGCTCTGAATGCTCCGGATACGGCGCTTAATGTCCTGCATATGTTCCGCCATACTTCACACCTGCCTTCCTTTACTGTTCAATCTCCTTCTTAAACTGCTCCTTAAACGCGCTGATTCCCTTTACCAGAGACTTCTCCGCCTTTTCTGTCAGGTCGCCGGTCTCATGGATTTCCTGCGCGATTTCCGGATAACGGTCGTTCATATACGGATAGAACTCCTCTTCGAAACGTCCCAGTCTCTCATTTGGAATTTCATCCAGCATATCGTGAATGGCCGCATACAGGATCATAACCTGATCGGCGACATCCAACGGATGATACTGAGGCTGACGCAGAATCTGCATCAGTGTGGCGCCGTGCTCCAGACTCTTCTTTGTGGCCGGATCTACATCCGATCCGAACTGTGCAAAGGACTGCAGCTCACGGTACTGGGACAGGATCAGCTTGATCTTGGATGAAACTTTCTTCATGGCCTTGATCTGTGCTTTTCCTCCTACACGGGATACGGAAATTCCGGCATTGATGGCCGGACGCTGTCCAGAGAAGAACAGCTCCGATTCCAGGAAGATCTGTCCGTCGGTGATGGAAATTACATTGGTCGGAATGTAGGCGGAAATGTCTCCTGCCTGCGTCTCAATCAAAGGAATTGCCGTCATCGAACCGCCGCCCAGTTCGTCAGAAAGCTTTGCGGCACGTTCCAGAAGTCTGCTGTGCAGATAGAAAACGTCTCCCGGATAAGCTTCACGCCCTGGCGGTCTTCTCAGGAGCAGGGACATTGCACGGTATGCCACCGCGTGCTTGGACAGGTCATCATAGATGATCAGCACATCCCTTCCCTTATACATAAAATACTCACCCAGCGCGCATCCTGCGTACGGGGCAATGTACTGCATCGGCGCTGCGGCACTGGCCGTTGCGGATACAATCGTGGTGTAATCCATGGCACCGTGGTCTTTCAGTGTCTGCATCAGCTGTGCAACCGTGGACTGTTTCTGTCCGATTGCGACATAAATGCAGATCATATTCTTTCCCTTCTGGTTCAGAATCGTATCGACAGCCAGAGCGGTCTTTCCGGTCTGACGGTCTCCGATGATCAGCTCACGCTGACCCTTTCCGATAGGAACCATGGAGTCGATGGCCTTGATTCCTGTCTGCATCGGCTGCTCTACCGGCTGTCTGTCCAGAACACCCGGTGCCGGGCACTCAACCGGGCGGGATTCTTCCGTATGAATGGCAGCGCCTCCGTCAATCGGACGGCCCAGCGCGTCAACAACACGGCCGATCATTTCTTCACCGACCGGCATCTGCACAACCTGTCCCGTCGGCTTGACGATGTCGCCCTCGCCGATTTCATAGTCATCGCCCAGAATTACGGCTCCGACATTATCTTCCTCCAGATTCAGGGCCATGCCGTACACATCATGCGGGAACTTCAGCAGTTCTCCGGACATGCAGTTACGCAGGCCGTAAACTCTGGCGATTCCGTCTCCGACCTGCATGACGCGGCCGAAATCGGAAACATCTAATTCACTACTGTAATTTTCTATTTCGTTTTTTATTAATGTACTGATCTCATCAGGTTTTAAATCCATAACGATCTTCCTCCCCGACTTTCCAGGCTTATCTCCGCCGCATCATTCAGATGGCTTCCGTTAAAGCGATCCGTTCTGAATCTTCTCGTGCAGCTCTTCCAGACGGCTTCTCAGCGAAGCGTCCATCAGCTGATCTTCCGCGTAAATTTTCACGCCGCCAATCAGACTCTTGTTAATCCGATTATGCAGCCTGATCTTCTTATGATAGAAGTCTGAAATCTCGCGGTTAAAGCGGTCCATCTCATCATCGCTCAGCGGAACGGCAGATTCAATCACGCCCTCACCGACGTTCTTCTCATGGTCATCAATTGCGTCGTACTCTTTCACGATCTGGTGGAACAGCGCGACACGGCCTTTATCTACCAGCAGACAGAGGAAATTCTCATTGATATCGGTAATCTTATTTTTGAAAATCTCGTCTATCTTCTGTTTTTTAATGACCTTAGAGATCGCCGGATCCTGCAGAAATCTGCAGAACATTTTATTGTCATTGAATATGCTCTCCAGCTGGTGAAGCTCATCCCGGACTTCTCCGGTATTCTTGCTGTCGATTGCGGCACCGTACAAGCCTCTCGCGTATACTTCAGCGATTGCAATTTCCATAGCCGTTTCACCTCTTCCGGATCCGGTTACTTCTTCTCACCGGCATCCTTCAATACTTTATCGATGATCTCCTTATGGTCTTCAGGAGTAATTTCCTTCTCCATAATTCTGCCGGCTGCTTCTACGGCCAGATCGCCGACTTCCCTGCGCAGCTGGCGTCTTGCAGCCTGCTGCTGACGCTCAATTTCCTGCTGCGAGCGCATAACTGCCTGATGCGCCTGTTCATTGGCTTCGTCGACAATGCGGTCCGCCTGCACTCGTGCCTCTTTACGGGCATCCTGAATGATCTGACGTCCCTCTTCCTCTGCACCGGCAATCTGTTTCTCATAAGCCTTCAGCTTCTTCTCCGCTTTCCGGCTCGTCTTACTTGCGTGATCCAGTGTATCCTGTACAGACTTGCTTCTGGCTTCCATGTAATTATGCACTTTCTCGAAGAAGAAGTGCTTCAGGATGCCGAACAGCACCAGGAAGGTGATGATCGCAAACAGGAAATTCCAGTTGAATTCAAACAATCCCTGTGTAACTTTCATCCTCTGACCTCCTTCATATTACTCTGTAGACAAAAGCCAGACCGGCAAGGAAACGCCGGGTACATCCGTCCCGGAAACTCCTGGCCCGGCTGCCTTTTGTCTATATACTGTGCATTGAATACACTAAATCTTGGCTAAAAGAATCAGTGCGACAACGAATCCTAATACCAGCGCGGTCTCCATGATGGCCATGGCGACGATCATGTAAGCAACCATCTTGTTGCTCATTTCCGGCTGACGGGAAATTCCGTGCATCGCTCCGTTTGATACAATACCTTGTCCAATTCCTACACCCATTGCGGCAAGACCCATGCAGAGTCCTGCACCGATTGCGATAAGTCCACCCATTATTATGCCTCCTGTTCAGCTGATTTCAGCTCACGTTTCTGTTGACGGCGCAGCTTCTTCTGTCTGCGCTTCTCTGCTGTCTCGGGCATCTCTCCGGCAAGAGCGCTGTTCAGGTTGACAGCAGTCAATACAGTAAAGATATACGCCTGAATGACTGGTTCGAAGATATCGAAGAAGCAGTTCAGAGGAATTCCGGTCACGCACCTTAAGATCGGCACGGAGCAGAATTTCAGACTCAGCTTGCCCATGAACGCCAGCCACATGTCGACGACGACCATGCCGCCGAAGATGTTTCCGAACAGTCGCAGTGCAAGCGTTACCGGGAATGTAATGTCACTGATAATATTCATGACGATCATGAACGGATACGGATCCGTCTGCTCACGCAGTCGTCCTCTGAAGCCCAGGTGTTTTACCGAGCTGACCTGAATGATCAGGAAGGACATCAGCGCAAGGGCGGCGGTAACGTTCAGATCCGCTGTTACCGGGCGCAGTCCGAGAAGTCCCAGACTGTTGGCAAACAGCAGAAAGATGATCAGCGTTCCCAGGTACGGTGCGTATACATCTCCTGTTTCTTTGCCGAGATTCGTGTGTGCAAAATTATAGATAAACCCGACGATGGTCTCTGCAACTGCCTGTTTCCCTTTTGGGACCGGTTTCAGATTGCTTCCCATCCAGATGCCGAGTATCGATAAGATCACGCAGATCAGAATCTCAAAGCAGACACTCTCACTCAGAAAGACGTGACCATTTCCGAACGTGAGGATAATCCTCGGTCCGATATGATTTAAATCAATCACGGCTTTCCCTCCTTTTTCCAGCAGAATCCTGCGTTCGCGCACCCTGAAATACAGTTCTGCAGCACTGTTTCGGGAGTCACTGACGGAATCGGGAATCTGCAGCGGAGCTTTTCCTAACTTCGCTGAAAGCTATTTTAATCATTTTGTTATGAAAGTAAAGCGATAAAGTGACATCCACACAGAAACTACATATTGCTTATTTCTTCTTAATGGATTCCTAAGAATTATTAAGTTGAAAAACGGGGATTTGCGTGAAACTTGTGATATACACAAATTTTTACCCGTAAATTTCCATGTAAATTGTAAACCTAGTTATTTTTTTGACAACAGCTTTTCTAGCATATATTGTCAATTAAGGAGTTTCTGTGATGAAGTTACATAAAACACTCCCTTTCAAAGCCGAATTTTATGTAACTTCTGCATAGTTTTCAATACATTTTGTGCTGCAGTCTATCATAGTGTTCTGATTTTTCTCCTGTTTTTCATTTTCTGACGGCAGAAAGAATAAGCTGCCCCGCCGGAATTTTTCCATGCGGGGCAGCTTATTCTGATGCATATCATATTTTTTTCTCCGCCTACTCCGGCTTGAAATCCTGAAAGCGGTAATCCAGGAATTCCCTGTTATGGCAGTCGCTGGATAAGATCAGCGGGCATCCAAGTTTCTGAATCTGGTCCAGGAAAAAGAAATCCGGATAGGGCCTTGAACGGTATCCCTTTGCCATGCCGCCCATATTAATTTCAAACACCGGCTTTCCCTCTTCACCCAGAAAATCCGAAATCCCCTTCCGACGGACGCATCTCTGGGAGGCAATCTTCTCCAGAGCCGCCATTCCGCAGTCTCTGTACCACTCAGCCTTCTCGTCCCAGTAGTGCCCGCCTTCATTGAATTTGCAGACCAGATCGAAATGCCCGACGATGTCTGCGCCGGTTTTCTCCAGAACGTCCGCTTCCGTCTCAAAGTAACACTCCACGTAGTCTCTGACGCTTCCCCGGAAATGCTCTTCAATGGCGCGTTCCATGATTTCCGCCGTATCATCCACGCTGAAATAACCGCCGTCTTTCTTTACATAATGGGTGGAGCCGATGATGTAGTCATAGTCAAAGGCTTCTGCCGCCTTCATCCCGGTCTCTTTCAGCGAATCCTCTGCGTAGAGATCCTTTTCAATGCCCAGCCGGATGTCGATCTGCCCTTCATATTTCTCTTTCAGACCAAGGATTTCCTTCCGATAGGCCTCTTCTCCCTCTGCCGTCATGCAGCAGTCCAGATCGTGAGGCGCAAAACTGTGTCCGGAGAAGCCCAGCAGCTGAAAATCAAGTTCAACTGCCCGCTTTACCATGTCTTCCGGCTTGTCTTTTCCATCACAGTACACCGAATGCGTGTGCAGATTATATTTTCCCGCCGGCCCGATCAGGCCGCGAATGCGTTCAGCCATCTCTTCCTCCTGCTTCTGCTACTCCGATTTTCCTCCGTTTTCCGGAGAAACCGGCGCCGTCTCATAAGTCTGCTTCTTTTTCTGGTCGATCACGCGGCGTCTTGCCATCTCGTCCTCCACGTCGGAGAGCGGAATGCCCATCTCCGCCAGCATGACCATGACATGGTAGGCCAGGTCTGCCGTTTCATACACGGTCTCCCCCCGGTCGCCGGACTTTGCGGCGATGATGACCTCTGCCGCTTCCTCGCCGACCTTCTTCAGGATCTTATCGATGCCCTGATCGAACAGATAGGAAGTGTAGCTTCCCTCCGGCTTCGTCATTTTCCGCTCTTCCAGAAGTTCGTAGAGGGACTGCATCGTGATCTTTTTCTTTTCTTCCAGCTTCTTCTCTTCTTCTTCCACTTCGGTCAAAGGGTACTCGAAGCAAGATTCAGTCCCCATATGGCAGGCCGGGCCGTCTTTTCTGACCAGAACAGTAAGGGCGTCCCGGTCACAGTCGGCGATAATTTTTACGATATGCTGGTAATTTCCGGATGTCTCTCCCTTATGCCAGTATTCCTGACGGGATCTGGACCAGAATACGGTCTGTCCGCACTCCAGAGTCCTCCTCAGGCTTTCCCGGTTCATATAGGCAAGGGTCAGAACGCGCTTTGTCTCTGCGTCCTGGACGATTGCCGGAATCAGTCCTTTTTCATCATATTTCAGTTCATCGATGGATACCATGCTCATTACTCCCTTGTCCCGTGTTACTTTTGTCTCTGTTCAACGGATTATTTCTCTGCGCGTCTGACCGGACGGACCGGAATGCCTGCGGCTGCAAGCTGGTCTTTCAGATCGGCGATGGAAACTTCTCCGAAGTGGAAAATCGAGGCGGCCAATCCCGCGTCGATGTCCGGAATTTCTTTAAACAGCGTGATGAAGTCCTGAATGGAGCCTGCGCCGCCGGACGCGATGACCGGAACGTGCGCGATCTCTTCTACGGCCTTCAGCATCTCCAGGTCAAAGCCTTTTTTCACGCCGTCGGTGTCGATGCTGTTCAGCACGATTTCTCCGGCGCCCAGCTCCTGGCCCTTCGCGATCCACTCCAGGGCATCCATGCCGGTGTCTTCACGGCCGCCGCGGGTGAACACAGTGTAATGCCCGTCGGATCTCGCTGCGTCAACGGAAAGAACCACACACTGGTCGCCGTACTTCTCTGCGGCTTCTTTAATCAGATCCGGGTTCGCAATGGCGCCTGAGTTGACGGAAACCTTGTCCGCGCCGCACTTCAGGACCCGGTCAAAGTCATCGATGGTCCGGATGCCGCCGCCGACGGACAGTGGAATGAAAATGGTAGAGGCCACTTCTTTCAGAATGTCGGTGAAGAGCTGACGGCCCTCTGCGCTTGCGGTGATGTCGTAGAAAACCAGCTCGTCAGCGCCGTGGTCACTGTAATATTTCCCCAGTTCCACCGGAGAGGATACATCGGATAAATCCTTAAAATTCACACCTTTCACAACTCTTCCGTCCTTCACGTCCAGACACGGAATAATTCTTTTTGTAATCATAATCGTCTGCCCCTTTTATCTTATGTTGAATAGAGAACGCGGGAGACCTGTTGATAAGATCTCCCGCGCAGAATTGGATTCTTGTATTTTTATTTTTGTCTGCCCCCGCTGTGCCGCCCGCCGTTTTACAGGTCTGCGGCCTTTCCCTGATGCAGGGGAAATTCTATCTGTGATCAGCAGATTTTCTGCTGCCCGCTTTCATTACTCGTCGAACTCGCGGATGACTTCACCGATGTCCAGAGCGCCTGTGTACAGTGCACGTCCGATGATGGCTCCGTCCACGCCGATCTCTGCCAGCGCGCCCAGATCGTCCATGCTGGAAATTCCGCCGGATGCGATGATGTCGATGTAGCCGCCGTAATCGGAAACCAGCTTCTTATACAGCTCCAGATTGGTGCCGCCCATCGCGCCGTCCTTGGAAATATCCGTCGTGATGATGGTATGACATCCGTCGTCGATCAGGGTTCTGACCAGCTCATCGATCGTAACCTTGGTAACCTCTGTCCATCCGTTGATCGATACGTTGGCGCCGGAAATATCGATGCCGACGGCAACGTTGTCTCCGTGCTTCTTGATCATGCGTGCGGTGAATTCCGGATCCTTGATGGCCATCGTTCCGATGATGACGCGCAGAGCGCCTACAGAAGCATAGTCTGTAATAATCTCTTCATTACGGATGCCGCCGCCGATTTCCACCAGCAGATCGGTTTCTTCGATAATTTCCTTTACCGCAGAAAAATTAGGCTGTGTTCCGTCAATTGCTCCGTCCAGATCGACGACATGCAGATACTGTGCACCCGCATCCTGGAACTCCTGCGCAATATCCAGCGGATGCTCGCTGTAAACCGTCTTCTTGCTGTAATCTCCGCGAAGCAGACGAACCACATTGCCGCCCTGCAAATCGATAGCTGGAAAGATCTTCATTGTTAAAACAACCTCCTGTAACCTGAGGCCTACATCTCACAGAATGCTCTGAGGATGTCCAGACCCACATCTCCGCTCTTCTCGGGATGGAACTGCAGACCATAGACATTGTCCTTCTGTACCGCAGCCGTCAATTCTGCTCCGTAATCCGTTGTGGCGATCACGCTGCTGTCGCAGTCTGTGCCGTAATAGGAATGAACAAAATAAACGTAGTCTCCCTCTCCGATATTTTTAAAAATCTCGCTTTTCGGGCGTCCCTTCGGAAAATGCAGGGCATTCCAGCCGATCTGCGGAACCTTGTACCCCTCCGGGACAACCGGCTCCATAGAAACCACACTGCCCTCGATCAGACCCAGGCCCTGATGCTCTCCATATTCCATGCTGCGCTCGAACAGCATCTGCATGCCCAGACAGATACCGAGAAGCGGTTTCCCCTCAGCCGCCTGTTCCTTCACCAGACTTCCGAGTCCCGTATCCTTCAGTTTCTGCGCCGCGTCCGCAAACGCGCCGACACCTGGCAGAATAATCTTATCCGCAGCTTCAATCTCCTTCCGGTCTCCCGTCAGGGTGATATCCGCGCCGATTCTGCGGAATGAATGCACGAGCGAGAAGATATTTCCCACTCCGTAGTCAATAATCGCAATCATAGCAGCCTCCCGGCAGCCCTGCAGAATAATCTACAAGCATGCCTCTTTATTTTACTCAAAATTTAATATTTATGCAACCACGCGAACTCCCGTAAATGCCTTGTTTTGATGCGAATATCACAACTTCACAGGAATTTCATCTTGCGGCTGTTTCATTTTTCCCCTTGCTAAAGGATCCCTTTTGTCGATGGAATTTCTCCCTCATGCTGCGGATCAATCGCTGTCGCATGATCCATTACGCGGCCGAAGGCCTTGAACATGGCCTCGATGACGTGGTGGGTGTTCTCCCCGGCGAACTCCTTGAAATGCAGGGTCACGTCCGCCTTCCGCACGAAGCCCAGGAAGAAATCTTTCACCAGCTCGGTGTCGAAATCGCCGACTTTCGCCTGCGGCATTTCCACGTCGAATCCCAGATAGCTTCTTCCGGAAATGTCCACGGCGCAGAGCATCAGCACCTCATCCATCGGCAGAGTAATGTCTGCATAGCGGTAAATTCCGCGCCGTTCGCCCAGGGCCTCCATGAAGGCCTCTCCCAGGGCGATTCCGATGTCTTCTGTGGTGTGATGATAGTCCACATCGATATCCCCGACGCATTTCACGTCAAGATGGAAATTCCCGTGGCGCGTGAACAGCTCCAGCATATGATTCAGAAAGCCGCAGCCTGTGTCGATGGTCCCCTTTCCATCGCCCTCCAGCTCAAGCTTCAGCGCGATCTGCGTTTCCTTTGTGTCCCGCTTTATTTCTGCCTTTCTCGTCATATCTACGCCTCCTTCAGAATGTCCTCGATTTCCTTAAACAGAATGTCCATCTCTTCCGGCTTTCCGATGGTGACGCGGTTCCAGTTCTCAATCAGCGGGTCGTTCCAGTGGCGGATCAGGACTCTGCGGCTCTTCAGCTCCTCATAGAGCTTTCCCCCGTCGATCTTGTCGCTGCTGACAAAAATAAAATTGGCAAGGGAAGGAATGACCTGGAAGCCGAGTTTCTCAAAACGTTCGGTGCTGGCCTTTCTGGTGGCCATGATCTTTCTCGCATTCTCTTTATAATAGTCCTCTTCAGAAAGCGCCGCGATTCCCGCCGCAGCCGTCAGGCTGTTGACGTTATACGGGTTGGTGGAATACTTGATCTTCTCCAGATCAGAAATCACGGTCTTGGAACCGATGGCGTAACCCAGGCGGGCGCCGGCAAGGGATCTGGACTTGCTGAAGGTCTGCGCCACCAGAAGGTTTTCATATTTCTTCGTCAGCGGAACGCAGCTCTCTGCGCCGAAATCGACGTAGGCTTCATCGATCAGGACAACGTGGTCCGAATTGGTCTCGCAGATTTTTCCGATGTCCTCAAGAGAAATCGTTCTTCCCGTCGGCGCGTTCGGATTGGCGATGACCACCATCTTCCCCGCGTTCATGTAGTCCTCCGGACGGATTCTGAAATCCTCCGTCAGAGGAACACGCTCACAGTCTCTTCCGTGCAGCTGTCCGAATACCTGGTAGAACCCGTAGCTGGTTCTCGGGAACATGACACCATCATGGCCGAAGGCAAAGAAGGCAAAGTTCAGAATGTCGTCAGAACCGTTGCTGACGAAGACATTTCTCTCGGTCACGTCGTAACGGTCTGCCAGTGCCTTTTTCAGGGCCGCGGAATCCGGGTCGCTGTAAAGGCGGAGTCTTCTGGCCTTTTCCGGGTCGGTCAGCGCCTCAACCACCTTCGGGCCTGCCGGATACGGTGACTCATTGGTGTTCAGCTTGGTGTAGACTGTGTCCTTCGGCTGCTCACCCGGTGTATATTCCTCTAGTGATGAAAATCTTGGATCTAAAAACGTCATAGTCTTCCCCTTATTTCTTCTCTGCTTCTTTCTTTTCCACCTGCTCCGCAAGCGCGTCTCTCATGGTCTCGATCTCTTTCGTCTTGAACTGAAAGGACGCCTTGTTGGCAATCAGCCGCGCGCTGATCGGAATGATCGTCTCTAACACCTTCAGATTGTTTTCTCTTAAGGTGTTTCCCGTCTCCACGATATCGACGATGACATCGGAAAGTCCGACGATCGGCGCCAGCTCGATGGAACCGTGCAGCTTGATCAGATCGATGTCTCTGCCCTGCTCGGCAAAATAGTTTCCCGCGATATTCTTGAACTTGGTTGCGACGACCAGCCGCTTTTCCGGATTCTCATGGAATCCATTCGGACCGGCTACACACATTCTGCATTTTCCGATCTTAAGATCCAGAAGTTCATAGACATCGGACTCATATTCCAGAAGAATGTCTCTTCCTGCAATACCCAGGTCTGCCGCTCCTCTTTCTACGTATTTTACAACGTCTGTCGGCTTTACCTGAAAGTACTGGACACCTTTTTCTTCATTGGTGAAAATCAGTTTCCGCGATCCGTCCTTAATCTCCGGGCACTCATAACCGCAGCGCTCCAGCATGTCGTAAACCTGATCGCCCAGTCTTCCCTTAGGAAGCGCCACTCTCAACATCTGACCCATTATCTGGACGCCTCCTTTCCGTTCTCTTTCTCCGCCTTTTCCACTTCATCCTGAAGCGCGGCTCTGTCGTCCTTACTTACATATTCGATTCTTCCATAACGGAGATTTTCCGGAACATGTCTCTGTGCCAGAACAGAGTTTCCGCGGAAAATAATGCGGCTGGCAGCGCTGTAAACGTCTGCCGGGCTGTCCTTCTCCGTGTAAAGAAGGAGAACATCCGTATCCGTCTTTTCTGAAGACAGCCGGTCCAGATAATCCAGGTAAACGGCAAAACCAATGGCTCCGCCTTCTTTATTCATTCTCTTCATCAGCGGATCATATTCACCGCCGGAGAGGACGCTGTGCGGAACGCCGTTCACAAATCCCTGAAAGCAGATTCCGGAATAATAGGTCATGTCATTGACCATGGAAAAGTCAATCCGTACGTTCTGATCCAGCCCGTCTGCCCTGAGGACATCGAAGACCCCCTCAAGTTCAGCAAGCGCGGCTTTTCCTGTATCGGACAGCGGCAGCTTCTCCAGCACCGGAGAAACCTCTTCCCAGGAGCCGTAGGCGGAAACCAGCCTTTCCAGCACATCGATCAGAGCATTTTCCACACCTGCAGCCTCAGCCACCGAACGCAGCTCATGCGGATTCTTTTCTCCTATACACTTGGTAATATTCTCTTTTGTCTGGTCATCGGAGATGTCTCGCATCAGGTCTTTCAGCACGCCCATGTGGGAAACCTGAAGCACATAATCCCCGGACACCGCCTCAAGGCTCTCTGCCGCCAGCATCGTAACCTCTGCGATCTGATAAAGATCAAGATCGCCGATGCACTCCAGTCCGGTCTGCATGATTTCCCGGTGCGCCCGGGTCTCCCTGTCCGAACGGTAGATGTTCTCACTGTAGAAGACCTTCTGGGTGCAGCCTCTGTCGTGACGCTCATTCTTAACGATGGAAAGGGTCAAGTCCGGCTTCAGCGCCATCAGGTGGCCATTTCCGTCACGAAAAGCAATAATATCTTCTGAATCAATAAAATCCCGGTTCTGCAGATAAAGCTCGTACTCCTCAAACTTATCCATCTTATACCGGGAATATCCGTATCTGCGGTACAGCGCATGCAGCTGCATCTGCGCGCGTTCCTCGATACTCATTCTCTCTTCCGTTGTCTGTCCTGCAGCTGTCACTACTTCAACCTCCGTGATGATCAACTTCTGACTGTTTACTACTTCTTTTCTCTTATATTTCCTACTGCTGTTTCTGCCCGGGTCATCTGCCCGCGGCATTCTTCAAGGCGCCCGCTGATCAGTCCGCTGACGGATTTATCGTTTTACCGGCCATCAGCTGGCTTATCGGCTATCGGTCATTGGTCATCGGCTTATTAAATCCGCCGCTTCTGTGAACGCAGCCGGCCCCGCCGGCAGCTTCGTATCATACCTGCACATCCTCCGCCCGCTTTAGCGCTTTATTACTTTATCATGATAACGCATTAAAGCATTTTGTCAACCTCTGAGGAGAAAATTTACATGTATTTAGTATTGTACCACAATATCTGTTACTGCGCATCGTTCATGTACACAACAATGTTATCAAGATCTGCAGAGATGTTTATTGACAGATCTGCATGTTCTTCTTTGAACTGTACGCAGTCTCAAGTTCGATCAGCGTAGTATGTCTCTTGCAATTCCACAGTTCTTGATAACCATCAGAGTCCCGGAAGCTCCACCCATGATGAATGACCCTCCGCCGATATACTCTAAGCCTGTTCAGGAAACTGTGCTGCCGCCAGATGTAAATCACAACCACCGGCATAGCCGGTGGTTTATTGATTTATCTCGCTTTGCTCGATAAATCCTCATCTAGAGAAATTACACAAAAAACCGCCTGCAGGTTCAGGCTTCCCCTGATCCATGCAGACGGATATCTGTTCATTTCAAATCTCAAAATGCCCGCTCGGCCTTCCGGGCCTTGCAGTCACTTATTTCTTTTCCTTCAGTTCTGTGTAACGCTTGATCGCTGCCGCAGCCCCGGCATCTGCCGAAGCGCCTGCTTTCTCCGTAAACGGAATCACGCGGCCTTCCTGCTTTTCCTGCTCTTTCAGGCGGTTAAAATCTTCCTCATCCTTAGGGTGCATCATCGTAGAATGACCGGCGCAGGCAGAAAAGAACTTGCATCCGGCGCACATGTACTGACTCTTATCCCATGCCGGGTCATAGCCGTGCTCCTCATTGATCTTCTGACTTTTATTCGCAAATACAACGGTCAGCAGCCCGACCGCCGCCATAACAACCGCCGCAACAATAATCGGAATCATATGATGTAATGCATATGCCATATTCTCAACCCCTTCCTTCAATTCACTTAGAATATACCACGGGAAACAGATTTTACGCATATTTTAAGCTGCTAACTTGTAATTCATTTTGATACATGCAGCCTATCTTCTCGCGAACCTTCCGCGCACCGGCTCACCCTTCAGCAGCTTGTAATAGAAATACACCGCCACCAGAATCTCACAGCCCAGAACCACCAGTCCCGTGCCGCTGGTCAGCGCGTGCATCCCGCTCGTGTTCATCGGCATATGCAGCAGATACAGCGCCAGCGCATTATTTCCCGCATGCACGATAATGGTAATCCACAGATTTCTGTACAGCTCATAGAGCAGGGACAAAATCAACCCGGTCAAGAAGGCAGTCACCGCCTGCGGCAGGCTGCCGTGCCAGACTGCCCATAAAGCAGATGACAAGACCGCTGAAAGCGCAAACGAACATCTCATCCTCAGCGACCGGAATAAAATCCCCCGGATCACGAACTCCTCCATCAGAGGTGCTGCAACCACATAGGCCAGAATCACCAGAAAAATATTTTCTGCCGATGTACTTTCCAGCACACTCGTCTGACCCGCATGAAGAACATGATCCACCAGCGTTCCCAGCGACGACGCCGCTTTAAATCCAAAAAACACCAGAATGACCAGAACGATCAGTTCCTCGACATGCCACCACTTCCGCTTTCCGCAGATTCTTTTCCATGCCGGGTCATCGTCCGGGCTGCAGGACCGGAAATAAACAAATGCCCCAATCAGAAGCGCAATGCCGTCCCGGACAATCAGCCCGACCAGCTCCGCATGCGCCCCGTGAAAAAGCCCCGAAATCGGAACTGCCGCACAGGTCAGAATCATGCAGAGCGCGGCTGTCAGAATGCCCTGCCCCATAGTTACCCTTTTCCCCTGATGAAATTGCTGCATATATGACCTTTTCCAATTATTCTACATCTGTAACATTCGTCTTCTGATGCTAAATGTTAGCACGAACCAAACATCCTTGCAAGATCACAGCCCGATGTTGAAGATAAAGTTCTTTTCCTGCGCATAGAAAAGGGACCGGCGCGGCCGCAGCACACGCTGATCCCTTGAACGTTTCTGTTTTGTCCTGACAAAAAGAGAATCTGCAAGGAGAAAACTTAACCGTTTCTTCTTCTTCTCTCTGCCTCAACTCTCTCCTGGTTGACTCTGGCAGTTTCCGGATCGCCGTTCCAGAGCTTCTCCGCAACTGGAGCCCACTCCTTCGCGTACTCCTTGCACTTCGCGGTCAGATGCTCTGCAGACTCAGGGGACTGCAGGTCTGTGGACTTGGCACCGGCTTCCTTAACCATCTGCGGCAGGATCTCCGGATTCTCCAGCATCGGGCAAGGACGCAGCATGTTGTCATTGAACGGCTGGTGGTTATGATACTGCATGAACAGAGGACTCTGCAGAACCTCAAGCAGGGTGTTCTTTCTGATGTTGGTGTTGGAGTAGTGAATGAATACACATGGCTCCGCGTCACCGTTCGCATTGATATGGAAGTAGTTTCTTCCGCCTGCGATGCAGCCGCCGACGAACTCTCCGTCATTCTGGAAGTCGAAGCAGAAGTAGCCCTTTCCGTCTTCCATATTTCTGAGCTCTCTCATGCGGTGATACATGTACTCACGCTGCTCCTTGGTCGGCATCAGCTCCGGAGAAGCATCATTTCCAACCGGCATCAGGTGGAAGTACATGGTGAACATAACGCCCTTCTGGATCTCCATGTCGACAAAATCGTCGGATGTTACCAGGTCCAGGTTCTTTCTGGTGTAGGCAATGGATGTTCCGAACAGGCAGCCGTGCTCTTTCAGGAGATCCATGGCATGCATGATCTTATCGAATGTGCCCTGTCCTCTTCTGGCATCGTTGGTATCCTCGAATCCCTCAAGGCTGATAGCGAGTCCCAGATTTCCGACGCGTACCAGGTCCTCACAGAACTTTTCATCAACCAGTGTGGAGTTGGTGAATGCGACGAATGCGCAGTCCTGATGCTTCTCAGCCAGACGGATCAGGTCATCCTTTCTGACCAGCGGCTCTCCGCCAGTGAACATATAGTAGAAAATGCCCAGTTCCTTACCCTGCTCGATGACATTGTCCATCTCCTCAAAAGTAAGGTTCAGCTTATTTCCATATTCAGCAGCCCAGCAGCCTGTGCAGTGCAGGTTACATGCACTGGTCGGGTCCATCAGGATCAGCCAAGGCACATTACACTGATACTTCGCTCTTGCCTCATGAATCTTCTTTGTTCCGCAGAACA
This sequence comes from uncultured bacterium, assembly GCA_905214225.1. Lineage (GTDB taxonomy): Bacteria > Bacillota > Clostridia > Peptostreptococcales > Anaerovoracaceae > Aminicella. The sequence continues at coordinate 18,188 of CAJMLL010000035.1, forward strand.
TAGCCTCATAGAGGAAGTTCAGAATGAATGTTTTCAGGACATTCGGGTGCAGGGTTGTAATGATGCGGTCGACGTAGCGGCTGATCGCACTGTCCGGATCAGCAAGAAGTCTCTTCATTCTGCTCAGATCGACATTAATGTTTGCGTCACCAAGGTACTTCTCCGCATACCCGAAAACAGTTCCGACAGCCTTGTCACGGTCCTTATGGTACTCCTTCAGCGCCATGTCAATAGCCGCTCCGAAAGCCGCTCTTCCCATCTTATGCTTAATTGATGCTTTATACATAATATCTCTCCATTCTCTTCCGCCTGTTAAAAAGAACCGCTTCCAGATCAAAAGACGGTCCCTTTAACGTTTCCGGCGTAAAATATCCGCCGGTTATTTTTTATGTATTCATTATAGCGGCCAGAAATAGAGAACACAAAATACAATCACGCGCTTTTGTCTAAAACGCGGTCGAAAATTTCCCGGCAAGTGAACCGGCATGCACTGTATCAGCATACACTGTATTGGCATACGCAGAGTCGGCATACGCTGTATTGATACACGATGAATCAGCATATCCTCAATCGAAATACCCTGCATAAGCATGTGCTGAATCGGCATACGCGCAATCGACATTCGCTGTATCAGCACACACTGGAGCGGCATTTGCTGGCGGGGCATCGGTGTATACTGTATTCTATTTGATCACAGTTTTCATTCTGTTGACAATTTCATGCGCGACTTCCTGCTTACCCATCAGTGGAAGCTCCTCTGCACCGTCCTCCGTAATCAGCGTAACCAGATTTGTCGCCGTTCCAAAGCCCGCCCCCGCGTCTCTCAGGTTATTTGCGGCGATCATATCCGCATGTTTCTTCTTCAGTTTCTTTGAAGAGTTTTCCACCAGATTCTGCGTTTCCATCGAGAATCCCAGCAGGAACTGGCCTTCCTTCTTATGTTCGCCAAGATACTGCAGAATGTCCCGGGTCCTCTTCAGCGGAATACTCAGATCATCATCATGCTTCTTGATCTTCTGATTACTGACCGAAGCCGGAGTATAATCCGCAACAGCCGCCGCCATCATTATCGCATCCATTCTGTCAGCGCATCCTGTAACCGCGTTAAACATATCTTCTGCACTCTTCACGTTGATAATATTACAGAAATCCGGAGCTTCAGCTGTTGCAGATGCTCTGACCAGTGTTACATCCGCACCCCGCAGCATACATTCCTTCGCCAGGGCAAAACCCATTCTTCCAGTGGAATGATTGGTGATGAAACGGACCGGATCCATCGATTCCTGCGTTGCTCCCGCCGTTACCAGAACATGCTTTCCTTTCAGATCATGTGGGTAAGCAAGCGCATGTTCAATATACCGGTACAGCTCCTCCGGCTCCGGCATCTTTCCCTTTCCCGTGTCTCCGCAGGCCAGAAGGCCCTCTGCTGGCTCAATTACCTGAATCCCGTACTGCTTCAGCTTTTTCAGATTATCCTGCGTAACCGGATTCAGATACATCTGCGTATTCATCGCCGGAACCACCATCTTCGGACAATTGCTCGCAAGGAATGTCGTTGTCAGCATATCATCCGCCAGCCCGTTTGCCGTCTTGGCGATCACATCTGCCGTCGCCGGAGCAATCATAAAGAGGTCCGCCAGTTTCGCCAGCGAAACATGCTCCACCTCAAACTGCCGGTTCTTATCGAAGGTGTCCACTACACATCTCTGCCCGCTCAGCGTCTCAAAAACCAGCGGACTGATAAACTCCGTCGCATTTTCAGTCATGATCACATGAACTTCCACCCCGGCCTTATGCAGCCGGCTGACCAGAGATGCCGTCTTATACGCAGCGATGCCCCCGCTGACCCCGATCAAAACTTTTTTATCTTCAAACATAGTCGTTTCCTCCTGTGATACTCTCTATCTGTTCTACACAATCATTGTACCATCACCCCACACCTATTGCTCGTTAAAATTATAACGCACTTTTACCCTTTGTGGGAAAATAATTAATGTCCTTCCACTGTTTACTGCAGGACTGCCTGTATATATGCATCAATCAGCCTGGCATTGATTCCTCCATCCTCATTATCATAAGTAACGATTAGATTCTTCCAGGGAACAATTCCATTTCGCTCATAAACTGCCAATTTTCTTTTATGAGCTTCAATTTTCCTCTGATCATTGACCATTCCGCAGTGTTCCCAGTAAATCAGGCGGCCGTCGCTGTTCCTCATGATCGTGAAGTCCGGATGGAAGGTAATTCCCTCCAGCAGCAGTTCAGCTTCATATTTATAGTGAAGATTATGCTGATACAAGTGATCACGGATAATCACTTCGTTCTTAGACCGGCAGCTTCCGCCGTCAGCAGATCGGTGGATCAGGCCGTCCGCATAATAATTTTCCGGCTGCCGGTATCCTCTGGCCCATTGCTGCGCGGACCAGGAAAAATTGAAATATTCATCCGGAAGATCTGCGTACTGTTCGCGTATTTTCCTATACACTTCATTCACAGGACGGTAGTGCGCGAGAAACTGGTCCGCCGCAGCAATATTCTGCCTGACCACAGGTTTCAGATGCCGGTAGTATTTCTTTTTCAAGTATGCGCAGATGAGCTTCGGGTTCTGGTTGATAACTCTGACTTTCCACTTATCACCCGTCATCACTCTGGAGCAGTAGTAAGTCGAAGATTCTTTTCGCTTAATATCCATTCTGCCTTGCGGATGCCCATTTTCAGCGAGCTTCATTTTTTCAGACATTAATACCATCTCTGACCGCATATAAATGACTTCGTCTCTCAGATCCATAATCCCTCCATATATCAAATATCCACGGATACCCTCCATATATCATGCAGGAAGAGGCCGCGTTGAAGCAATCAACTTTTTTCGGCATTTTTCGACGATACACATGCAAGGTATACGTAAATGACCCGAGCGCTATCATTTTACTTATCATTGAAATCATACATCATGAATTCTGTGCAGACATTCAACAAACTACCGCTAATATTTCTCTGATCATACAGGCAAATGCTGTTGAGGGCAGAAGCAGCGTATAAACATTCATGTATATGCATGTGTTTTGTATCCATTTGACTTTTTATTTTTCTGGTTCGTTTAAATCATGATTATTATATTTTGTGCAGACCCATGCTTTCTCTTGGGTTAAATATTCTGAAAACTTTTTTCAAAAATTACAGCAGATCCCATCTATTTCCATGTTTCTGCTGCTCCTGTATGATAGACGACTCACATATTTCCCATTTCTGAGGAATTGTATATTATTAACTGCCCAGATAATTCCATTATTTTACAGTTTGCAGGCGAAATTACCAGATGCCACTCGCTTTTATATATATTCAGTTCTGCGCTTTCGCCCAAAAATCGAAAAAAAACGAACCTCGAAAAATTCCATCACATTTCCATCATATTCCAAAGCTCCAAGCCCTCCTCTGCCATTCAATCCAAAATATCGCGCCTTACAGTCAGGAAATAAATTCCCCATCTTCCAATCTCCAAACTCCCATGCTGCTGCACCGTGAAAACCAACCGTCTTTATGGTTCTCTGCAATGGCGTTATCCAGGTATAATGTATACTTACACCATCCTGTCAGTCTCCCCAGCCCGCGCCCCTCCGGTATCCGAAACCAATCCCCGGCGGGTCCTCATTTCCCGGCCGGCCCAGCCGGGTTCCCGGAAAGCTGGCTGCGACTTGCTGGCTGCGACTTGCCCGAAAGGCAGAAAAAATCCCGGATCCCGACAGACTGTTTACCAGCCTGCCGTGGTCCGGGATTTAATATTCAGCTTGATCGTATGACTCTGCGTAATGCGCTTATGCCTCCAGAGCCTTCTTTGCTGTGTCGCAGAGCTGTGTGAAGTCTTCTGCGTTGTTGATTGCGATCTCGGAGAGCATCTTGCGGTTGATGTCGATGCCGCTCTTCTTCAGACCGTTGATCAGCTTGCTGTAGCTCAGTCCGTTCATTCTTGCTGCAGCATTGATTCTTGCGATCCACATTCTTCTGTAGTCTCTCTTCTTCTGCTTTCTTCCAACGTATGCGGAAGCCAGAGCTCTCATTACTGCAGGGTTAGCTGCTCTGTAGTTCTTGCTCTTCTGGCCGTAGAATCCTCTAGCCTGCTTCAGTACTTTCTTATGTCTCTTATGAGCGTTTACGCCCTTCTTTACTCTTGCCATTATTCTTACCTCCTGAATTTCTAGAACTATTTACCCATGGATCTCAAGATTCTCTTCTCATCCGCGGTTGTAGCCATTGCGGACTGACGAAGATTTCTCTTTCTCTTTGCGGTCTTCTTAGTAAGAATATGACCCTTATAAGCCTTATGTCTCTTCAGCTTGCCGTTTCCGGTAACTTTAAATCTCTTGCATGCGCCTCTGTGCGACTTCATCTTTGCCATGATATTCCCTCCAATTCTTAGTACAGCAGCTTACCTGGACTGTTCGTCCTTATGCTTGCCGCCGGATTTTTTCTCTGCTGGCTTCGGTGAAAGGAACATCGTGAGGCTCCTTCCTTCGAACTGCGGCTTCTTGTCCATCACGCCATATTCACTGCAGGCATCTGCAAATGATTTCATAACGTCACGGCCCTTGTTTACGTAATCGCGCTCACGTCCGCGGAAGCGGAGGCTGACTTTTACCTTGTCTCCGTTCTTCAGGAACTTGCATGCGGTCTTGGCTTTTACCTCAACGTCATGTTCTTCGATAAACGTACTCAGCCGAATCTCCTTGATTTGGATGGTTCTCTGCTTTTTCTTTGCTTCCTTAGCGCGTTTCTGGAGTTCATAGCGGTACTTTCCATAGTCCAGAATCTTCGCTACAGGCGGATGCGCGTTTGGTGACATCAGTACCAGATCCAGCCCTCTCTGTTCAGCGAGTGCCAGTGCGTCACGCTTGCTCATAATTCCTGCCTGAGAACCGTCCGTATCAATTACTCGCAGTTCTTTGGCGCGAATGTCATTGTTGATTCTAGTTTCCTGCTTAATTTTATTTTCCTCCTTTTACATCAGAAAAGCGGGCACAGTAAAGTACCCGCCTTGAAAACACGCTAAAATGCCATCTTCGATCAATGAAAACCAGCAAACAACTGTGTCTGTTCCATCAGACTACAGCATCTGCAAGGTGAGAAGCGGATAACTTCTACTTGATTTACCGTTCTATGCTATCACATCTGCCCGTTTCTGTCAATGATTTACATTTAATTTCTATTGTTTATCTGCCAGCATCGTCCGTGCAGTTCCGCCGCTTCCGGCCCTGCCTTCTGCAGATTTCCCCCGGCCGCTGTTTCCCCGGTTCTGCCGGACCTGCCCGTCTTCTTCCGGCCGGCACAGAGTCTGCGTGTCCTGGCACATTTATCCGTCATCAGCTTATCAGTTAAAGTAACGAAATACGCCCTGCACTTTTCCCTGGATGCTGACGTCCCGCACGATGATCGGACTCATCGTGTCGTTTTCCGGCTGCAGGCGGACATGTCCGTTCTCCTTATAGAAGGTCTTCACCGTGGCCTCGCTCTCAAAGCCGTCGATCATGGCAACGACGATATCGCCGTTCTCCGCGGTGTTCTGCTTGCGCACCAGAATATAGTCTCCGTCCATGATGCCGATATTGATCATCGACGTTCCCCTCACACGGAGCATAAAGCATGTTCCTGCCGCATACTGGGCCGGAACCGGAAAGGTTCCTTCAATATTCTCTTCTGCCGTAATCGGAACCCCCGCCGCAACACGTCCGACAATCGGCACGTTTACCACCGGCGGCTCTTCCACAGATGATTCCGCCGGAACATCATCCAGCACACTGCTGATCTTATCCTGAACCAGCATCAGTGCCCGCGGCTTGGACGGATCCTTCTTCAGAAATCCCTTTTCCACCAGGCTGTTAATATCCTTATGCGCGGTAGAAGTAGACTTGATGTTCACGGCATGGCAGATCTCGCGCACGGTCGGCGGATATCCCTTTTCCATAATTTCCGCCTCCATAAACTCCAGAATCTTCTTCTCCCGTTCTTTCAATTCGCTGTGCTTATCCATACCTAACCTCCATCGGCACTATCTGCAGGCGTTTTCCTCTATTGTGTCCATTTTATCATGACGCGAACAGATTGTAAACACTTGTTCGTTATTTTCTTCTTGACAATCCACGCGCCGCTATCATATGATAATCCTAACAATATCAACCGGCGCCGGAACTGAACTTCGGCTGCCAGGGGGCCGCCGCATACCGATTCAGGAACGGTGCATGAACATGCGGCACTGCATTGATGTACGGAACTCAACCAGCCTGCTCTGGCGCCCTGCCAGGGAAGGCTTTTTTTGTGCCCGGACGCAGAAACGGCCGCGCTGCAGGATGTCCCCTTGCCGGGTAAGTTTTGTCCGCGCCGGAACTCATATATTCATGAAAGGATCGTAATTATGACAAAAGCAAAAAAGTCCAAGGGGAAACCTGTGGAAATCTACGACGCGCGCCAGCTCGGCAAGCCTAAAATGCTGGTCCTCGGCCTGCAGCACACGTTCGCAATGTTCGGAGCAACGGTCAT
>CAJMLL010000036.1 GCA_905214225.1 uncultured bacterium
TTAGTTTCTCAGTAAATACTGCTGCAGTCAACGTGCATTAGCTTTGACGCTTACGTTCGGGCAGAAGAGGGATGGGAAGAGACTGCGGATGATTGGAGCGTGAATTACAGCCGAATGCATAAGCGCTCTCGATGTTAGAAAATACGGACTATTGTTTGCAATATAAGATCGTAGAAAAGGAGTATGGTAAGTCAATATCGAAAGAAATCGGGTGAATATAGGAAATGACATTGTGATGGAATTGTGTTGGTGATAAGGTAAGAAGAAATCAGAGATCCTATCTGAGTGCACTGCGATAGTTTATGATTCAATCTCAAACATTTCTCAATACGGATATGAAAAGAGCAAACCGGCCGTGAGACCGGGACGCAAAACTACAGGGTCTTCCGAGTTTCTAAGCGATATGTTCCGGAAGACAGCCAGCTGCCATTCCTGTAACTGTAAAACAAGAATGGAGGTATTTACTATGAGAAGAGAGAACAAGAGAAAGGGACTGAACCGATTACTGGTTCTCGTCCTGGCTGCAGTCGTCACCATGGCGTTCAGCTTTACGAGTATTTCGTTTGCGGATGAAAATGGGGGGGGTGAGCGAGCCTTCGTCATCATTCACTAAATCCATGCAGGTGAATGGGAAAACTTTTACATTGGAAGGTCTTACCCCAATTGCAGGGGAAACATACCACGGTAGTGTTTCTCGTCCGACAAACGCTACGTTATATTCTGGAAAAACAGCGTATATTCAGTCACGTCCATTTAAAGGAGAGCAATGTGATAAATGTAATACATACATTTATGGATACACAGCATTAAATTATTATGTATCGAGATATAAGATAACTGAAGGAACAAACGATATTGTAAAAGATGATAGTTATGACCTTGTTGGAGTAAATAGTTCTGATAAGTTTAATGGCGAGCCGGGACTTAGATTTACATTTACTGCAAACAGGCCTGGAAAAGCTAAACTAAATTTTACATATTATTATAAATACAATTTTCCTGGAACTGATGGTTATGTTCAGTGTCAAAATCCAGAATGTGCTAATTACCAACAGGATCCAAGTTATGATGTTGGACCAGATTTGGATCTTTATCAATCGAATCAAACGATTAATCTTACAGTATTAACAAAGTATAACATTAAGTACGATGCCAATGGAGGAACCAATGCTCCGGAAGCAGCAGAGATAAAGGACAGCACAGACAGCCGTCAGGATTTTGAACTTTCTTCCGATGTACCAGAGAGAAAGGGGTATAGCTTCCTGGGGTGGTCCGAAGATAAGGATGCGAAGAAGGCTGATTATAAAGCGGGAAGCAAGTACACGATGACGTGGCCGGATACTGCGAAGACTCTCTATGCCGTATGGGAAAAGGAAAACAGTACTCCGACGAATCCGGTAACTCCGGTCAGTCCGTCCACACCGGCAGAGAATCATACGGTCATCTTCCACTATAACGATGGAACAACTGCAGACGTTACACAGAGCGTAGCGGATGGCAGTCAGGCTGTAAAACCGGGCAATCCGTCCCGGGATGGATATACATTTGATGGCTGGTATAGTGATGCAGAATTAACAAAATCATACGATTTCAGTACTCCGGTTAAGAATAATGTCGAACTATATGCAAAATGGACGAAGAAAAATGAAACCGTTAATCCTGAACAGCCAGCGGTAAAGGGATTCCTGTTGCCGCGTGTTCTGTCCTCGGGAAAGACTGCACAGACATTAACCTGGACCAAAGTCGATCAGGCAGACGGGTACGATGTCTACTTTGCAAAGTGCAATACGGCATACCACGAATATCCGCTGAAGAAGGTCACTTCCGTCAAGGCATCTCAGACAAGGACATACAGGCGTACAGGACTTAAATACCAGACTCCATATAAGTACATTGTAAAGGCATACAGGATCGTCAATGGAAAGAAAACGATCATCGCAAGCAGCGTATCCGTTCATTCCATTGCCGGAAATGCAAATGCAAAGTATGCAAATGTGAGAGCCGTGAAAACGACAAAGAAGACCGTTACGGTAAAGAAGGGCGGCAGCCTGCAGCTGAAAGCGTCTGCTCTGGGATATCGCAGCGGAAAACAGGTTCTGTCTAAGGGTCACTGCCCGGAAATCCGTTACATCAGCAGGGATAAATCCATTGCAGCAGTAACAGCATCCGGAAAAGTCAAAGGCAGGAAGATCGGATCCGTAAAGGTTTACATCCTCGGAAGCAATGGCGTAAGAACGGATGTAACTGTGAAGATTGTAAAATAACTCCTCTCCGGAAGGAGATCAGAAAATGAAAATGAGAAGTTAACACATTGCAGTGCAGAAGCCGGCAGTGGTTCATCATCCAGGTGAGCCCTGCCGGCTTTCCTCTTGAACGGGTAAATTTTGTCTGAACTGAAGAGGCTGCAGCGTGTTTTTATACGGTTGTGTAGAAATAAACATGTACTATTGTATTTACATGTTTATTGTAATCAGACAGAGCAAGACGTCAATATCGTTTAAAAATAAGTGAATTTAAGAAAGGGCCTTGTGACGGGGCGGCATAAATGATAAGGTTGAAACAAATCAGAAAACTCTTCTGAGTGCAATGTGTGATAGTTTATGATTCACCTAAACGTTTCTCTGATACAGTGTTGTAAAAGGCAAACTGGCCGTGAGGTCAGGACGCAAAACTAGAGGGTCTTTCTCTGCATCGATGCATGGGAAAGACAGCCAGCTGCCATTCCTGTAAACGCAAGAATGGAGGTTTTATTATGAAAAGAGAGAACGCATGGAGAAAAGGCGCAAGCAGGCTGCTGCTTCTGATCCTCGCCGCAGCCGTAATCGTATCCTTCAGCTTCACCAGTGTACTGGCGATGGATGCAAGAGGAAACGATAATCAGAATGGAGGATCTTCCAGCAATCAGTCAGGATCTTATCCCGTTTACATCTATGCAAAGCTGAAGACATCTGACGGGATGTTCGTATGGTCGGCCAAGACCTCAGACGGACAGATTCAGGAGTCCAAGAATAAGGACGGATGGATCACCCTGGGAAAACTGATCGCGTCGAACAGCGGATGGACCATCGCACCGGGTCAGTCTTACACGACGAAAGACGATGGAGCGACCGGCGGATACACCGGCGACTTCAGTTCCCTTGTAAATAAGCTGACACACGGAAATTCCGTAAGTCCTTACAATGTAAACACATCGCAGACTTTAATCAACGCTGCAGACACCAGCGGATGGAAACTGATCACCGCAAACGGAGCTACGGACTATTCCAATGAGGCTCCTGGAGGCAGCTACGCCTGGCACCTGAACGGAAGCATCGGAGTCTGGAAAGTGACCTATGATGTGAACGGCGGCAGCGGTTCTGTCACTGACAACACCGGATATCTGAACAACGCCGAGGTATCCATCCAGAGCGCGGACGGCGTCAGGAAGGCCGGATACACGCTGACCGGGTGGGAGGATCAGGACGGACATACATACGGCCTGAACGACACCATCACCATGAAAAAGGACATCAAACTGACGGCACAGTGGACGAAGAACAACAGCTCTGATAATAATACAGACGATAACTCAGGGAATAATTCGGGAAACTCCGGCGGCTCGTCCGACAATACTCCGGTCAGCCCTTCGACTCCGGTGGAGGAACACACTGTGACTTTCCATTATAACGATGACAAGACTGCGGATGTCACACAGTCTGTACCGGACGGTGGCCAGGCCGTTACACCGGACACACCATCCAGAGACGGCTATACCTTCGACGGCTGGTACACCGATTCCGATCTGACGACAAAATATGACTTTACCAAGAGCGTAACGGGAGATCTTTCCCTCTACGCAAAATGGACAAAGTCCAACACAGCGGTAAAGCCGGTCAGCACATCCGGCAAGGTAACGGGCATCCTGCTTCCTAAGGTCATCGCCACAGGAAAGCACAGCCAGACCCTGACCTGGACGGCACTGAAGAATGTAGACGGATACTTCATCTACACCAACCACTGCGACGAAGCGCAGGGCAGAATCCCGCATCAGTTCAAGAAAGCAGCCACATACAAGGCTTCCAAGGCCCGCGTCTATAAGGTAAAGAACCTGAAGACCGGACACAATTACAAGTACTATGTAGCCGCATACAAGATCAAGAACGGGAAGAAAGTTGTCGTCAGAAACAGTATTACGGTTCATTCCGTAGCCGGAAACACCAGCGCACGCTCCACAAACGTGAAGTCCGTGAAGGTATCGAAGCGCGCAGTCACACTGAAGAAAGGCCAGACTTACAAGGTTAAGGCATCCATCTCCAAGCTGAACAAGAAGCGCGCGTTCCTCGACGCGACACACTGCGGACTTCTCCGTTACCTGTCAGCAGACAGCAAGATCGCATCCGTTGATTACAATACTGGAAAGATCAAGGCGAAGAAAGCCGGAAAGACAACCGTATACGTACTGGGCGTCAACGGCATCCGCGACAAGGCCGTCGTAACCGTTAAATAGCATGCAAAAGTCTCTGAGATTGATTTAAAAATAAAAATGAGATAATCATTGCAGTGCAGAAAGCCGGCAGCGATTCATCAGAACGATGACCGCTGCCGGCGTTTTTCGTTTCCGGAATGGGCGGTGGAAAAAGCCCAGATCCACAGCTGCGAAGTTCCGCGCTGCGGCATCAGACTAGTCTGGCCGTGATACTTAGTTCTTCAGACTCTGCAGCGGAGCCGGAATCCGTCCGCCGCGGTGAATCATTTTGGCAGGGGACTGACGGCGGACGTTCATGACCGGGCCGCTTCCCAGGAGGCCGCCGAAGTTCAGTTCTTCGCCTTCCTTAAGGCCGATGGCCGGAATGACGCGGACGGCGGTGGTCTTGGAGTTGACCATGCCGATGGCGGCTTAGTCGGCGATGATCGCGGAGATGATTTCCGCTGTGGTGTCGCCCGGAATGACGATCATGTCCAGACCGACAGAGCAGACGGCGGTCATGGCTTCCAGTTTTTCGATGGACAGGGTCTTGCTTCTCGCGGCGGAGATCATGCCTTCGTCCTCGGTGACCGGGATGAAAGCGCCAGAGAGTCCGCCGACGCTGGAGGAGGCCATCAGTCCGCCTTTCTTTACGGCGTCGTTGAGCATGGCAAGGGCAGCTGTGGTGCCGTGGCCGCCGCATTCTTCCAGGCCGATTTCTTCAAGGATCCGGGCAACGGAATCGCCGATGGCCGGGGTCGGTGCCAGGGACAGGTCGACAATGCCGAACGGGACGTCCAGCATTGAGGCGGCTTCTTTTCCGATCAGCTGGCCGACACGTGTAATCTTGAAGGCTGTCTTCTTAATGGCTTCGGCGATTTTGTCCATCGGCGCGTCGTCCGGCATGCGCTGAAGCACGCTCCGGACTACGCCCGGTCCGGAAACACCTGTGCTGATGCAGCAGTCCGCATTTCCCACACCGTGAAAAGCGCCGGCCATGAAAGGGTTGTCTTCCACAGCGTTGCAGAATACCACCAGCTTCGCGTCTCCGATGCACTGTTGGTCCCTGGTCAGTTCCGCGGTTTTGCGGAATACCCTTCCCATCATCTCTACAGCGTCCATATTGATGCCGGCCTTGGTAGAGCCGATGTTTACGGACGAGCAGACCAGCTCAGTTTCTGCCAGGGCCTGCGGGATGGCTTCGATCAGTTCCCGGTCGCCGGCGCTGAATCCCCGGTGCACCAGCGCGCTGAATCCGCCGATGAAGTCGATGCCGATCTCGTGGGCCGCCTTGTCCAGCACCCTTGCGTATTTCACCGGATCGCCGCCGCTGACGCCTGCCAGCATGGAGATCGGCGTAACCGCAACCCGTTTATTGACAATCGGAATGCCATATTTATCAGAAAGCTTTTCACCGGTTTTTACCAGATGGTCCGCTTTTCTGAGAATCTTATCGTATATTTTTCTGCAGGACAGGTCGATATCGCTGTCCGCGCAGTCTAAGAGAGAAATGCCCATGGTAATTGTCCGCACGTCCAGGTTTTCATTCTGGATCATGTTTACCGTTTCCATTATATTATCCATTGGCAGTGGCATGGTCATGATTACCTCCTTTATTAAATGGTATGCATTGCCTTGAAAATATTTTCATGCATCAGATGAATTTCCATATCCGGCAGCGCTTTCTGCACTGCGCTCTGCAGATCATTCAGCGTACCGTCAAGAGCAGAGACGTCGATGACCATAACCATAGAGAAGAATCCGTTCAGTACGGACTGAGACACATCTTCGATATTTCCATTTGCCTTTGCCGCTTCCGTCGCTGCAGCGGCCAGAATTCCCGTGTGATCCTTTCCCACAACGGTCAGAATCGCATTTTGTTTATCCATTTTATCCTCCTGTTCCATTGCCTGATTCAATACAATTGTGTATATTTTAACATATTTGGTTAAAACATGGAATATAGGATTGTCAGTTTTGTGTAATTCTGACAAAAAATAAAGGGCGCAAGGGAAAAACGGGCTGCGATCCGGCGGTCCCGGCAGGATTTCCATTGCGGACAGTCCGTCCGTTCAGCCTCTTGGCGGGTGGATTTTGTCGGAAGGAAGAAATTGTGGGAGATTGACAAAATATAAACAGTGAAATTAAGCGGATTAAATAAATTTCCACATGATTATTGATGAAAATTTATTCATGATGTGGTAATATTAAAATTACAGGGCGCTGGAGGCGGTAAGACCGCGATATGATTCCGGCGCATCATCGAGTAAGGAGAGATTGCTGTTTATGGTTCATATTGGAAATGACTGGGACGACCTGCTGAAGGATGATTTCGCGGGGGAAAACTACCAGCAGCTCCGCCGCTTTCTCTATCATGAGTATAAGACGGAGACGGTCTACCCGGACATGTATGACATTTTCAACGCATTAAAGTACACACCCTACCATGAGGTGAAGGCGGTGATTCTGGGGCAGGACCCTTATCATGAGCCGGGACAGGCACAGGGTCTGGCCTTTTCGGTTCAAAAGGGCGTGCAGCAGCCGCCGTCACTGGTAAATATTTTTAAGGAGCTTCAGGACGACCTGGGCATCGCGCCGCCGCCTCCGGACAACGGATGTCTGGTTCCGTGGGCCAGGCAGGGTGTTCTGCTTCTGAATACGGTCCTGACGGTGCGCGCGCACCAGGCGAATTCCCACAGGGGACACGGCTGGGAGCAGCTGACAGACCGGATCATTGAGCTTCTGAATCAGAGAGAAAAACCGATGGTCTTTATCCTGTGGGGCGGAAATGCGAAGTCAAAGATTCCGCTGATTACAGGACGTCAGCATCTGGTGTTAAGCGGACCGCATCCGAGCCCGCTGTCGGCTTACCGGGGATTTTTCGGAGGACGCTACTTTTCCAGGACGAATGCGTTTCTGGAGAGCTGCGGGCAGACGCCGATCGACTGGAGACTGACGGATCAGAATTAACTTTTCTTCCCCGCCGGCCGCGGGAAAATGGAGATTCCTGCCAGGCTGCAATATTGAATATGGTGCTTTTCTGTGCTATTATTAGTTGTTAGTTTGGAAAAGGAAAAGAAGGGAAATACATGGGAAATAAACAGAAAATCATCAATATCGCGGTTATCGCGCACGTCGATGCCGGAAAATCCACTCTGGTTGACGCTTTCCTCGCACAGAGCCACGTCTTTCGTGAAAATGAGGAAGTCGTAGACTGCGTCATGGACAGCGATGCCATCGAGCGTGAGCGTGGAATTACAATTTATTCCAAGAACTGCTCCATCATGCATAACGACGTAAAGATCAATATCGTCGACACACCGGGACACGCCGACTTTTCTTCAGAGGTTGAGCGTATCATGAAGACGGTGGACACGGTTATCCTGCTGGTAGACTCCAGCGAGGGGCCGATGCCGCAGACCAGATTTGTACTGAGCAAGTCACTGGAGCAGGGTCTGAACCCGATTCTGTTCATTAATAAGATTGATAAGAAGGATGCCAGAATCGACGAGGTTGTCGATGAGGTATATGAGCTGTTCATGGATCTGAATGCCAATGACGATCAGCTTGACTTCCCGATTCTGTACGGAATTGCCCGTCAGGGAATCGCCGTAAAGGATCCGAAGGAAGCAGAGAGCGTCATCGTCGGAGAGGGTCCGGAGAAGATGAAGCATACGCCGGAAGGATACGGCGGACTGAACATCAACCCGCTTCTGGACACCATCATCGAGCACTGCGATCCATATCCGGATAAGAGCGATGAGCCGCTGCAGATGCAGGTCTGCCAGCTGGCTTACGATGACTATATCGGCCGTCTGGGAATCGGAAGAATTACCCAGGGCACATTGAAAGAGGCGCAGGTTGTCGGTGTCGCAAGAGAAGACGGAAGCATCGACGAGCGTAAGATCAACCAGGTATTCGTATACCGCGGGCTGAAGCGTACACCGGTTTCCGAGGCACAGTGCGGAGACATCGTAGTTGTATCTGGTATTTCCGATATTTCCATCGGAGAGACCCTGGTCGATCCGCAGAACCCGATGCCGATGGACATGATTCAGATTGAAGAGCCGACACTGTCCATGGAATTCATGGTCAACTCTTCACCATTTGCCGGAAAGTCCGGAAAGTTCGTCACATCCAGACATATCAGAGAGAGACTGGAGAAGGAACTGGAGGTCAATGTCGGACTCCGTGTAGAAGAGACGGATTCCACAGACTGCTTCAAGGTTTCCGGAAGAGGAGAACTTCACCTGTCCATCCTGATTGAGAATATGAGAAGAGAAGGATATGAACTTGCGGTATCCAAGCCGGAAGTCATTATCCATAAAGATAAAGACGGAAAGAAGCTGGAGCCTGTCCAGGAAGTCATCTGCTCCGTTCCTGACCAGTACGCGGGCGCGGTTATCAATGCGCTGAACCTGCGCAAGGGAATGATGACCCAGATGAATTCCGAGAATGGCTACACCAGACTGGAGTACCACGTTCCGATGAGAGGCCTGCTGGGCTACCGTTCCGAGTTCATCAACGCCACACACGGAGAAGGCACCATGGAACAGAGATTCCTCGATTTTGAGCCGTACAAGGGAGAAATCAAGGATCGTACGAATGGTGTTGCAATCGCCATTGAAGAGGGAACATGCACACCGTATGCCATCTTCAATATCCAGGAGCGTGTCCAGATGTTCGTTGCGCCTGGAGACCACGTCTACGAGGGAATGATCGTCGGCATGAACTCCAGAGGAGACGATATGGAAGTCAACCCGTGCAAGGCCAAGAAAGTCAGCAACCAGCGTGCTGCCGGATCCGATGACACGATCAAGCTGACACCGCCGAGAGTCTTCAGCCTTGAGGAAGCGCTGGAGTTCATCGCAGAGGATGAGCTGGTCGAGGTAACACCGGATGCCATCCGTCTGAGAAAGAAGCTTCTGCATGAGCTCGACAGAAGAAGAGCCTACAACGCGGCCCACAGACGTTAGGAAATCCGCAGAGGACAAAATCCGAAAGGGCAAGGAGTTATCATGAAAACGACTCCCCGGAAGCTGCTTCCGGCAGACCGTCAGAAACGGAAATCCGGAGTCAGAGCAGACAGGTATGAATTTCCATATAAAAATCGTATCTGAAAAAAGCAAAAAACAGAATTGTTTTCCCGTTAAAAAGGGAATATCCTATATACAGAGATACATGAATACAGCGGTCAGAGAATTTTACAGGGCGGGCAGAGGAAAAGCCTCTGCCGCCGGGAAGGGCATCGGTCCGGATGGCGTAAAAGCCGCCGGAAAGTCCTCCCGGAGCCGCCTTGCGGAATTTTCTGACCTCTCTGGGACCTGCAGGGTCAGAAAATTAAATTTTGTCCATCAAATATTGCTTTAATTGCTATATATAAAATATCAGCTAAGATGGGAGTTTGAATATGGGAGAGATAAGGAAGTTTAAGAGGGTCCTGGTCGCAAACCGCGGCGAGATCGCAATCCGTGTCATCCGTGCATGTAAAGAGCTCGGAATCCGTACTGTTGCGATTTACTCTGAAGAGGACAGAGATGCGCTGTTCCGCACCAAGGCCGACGAAGCGTATCAGATCGGCAGAGGCAAAGCGCCGGTTGATGCTTACCTGGGAATTGACGAGATCATTTCTCTGGCAAAGGCAAAGGGCGTAGATGCCATTCACCCGGGCTATGGATTCCTGGCAGAGAACCCGGAATTCCCGGATGCCTGCGAGAAGGCCGGGATCGAGTTCATCGGACCGACAAGCGCAATGATGAACGCTCTGGGCGACAAGATTCAGTCTAAGATCGTTGCCTCCAAGGTTAACGTTCAGGCTATCCCTGGTGTGGAGAAATCTATCGACACAGCAGAGGAAGCGGCTGAGGTCGCAGACAAGATCGGTTACCCGGTTATGCTGAAGGCAGCTGCCGGCGGCGGCGGACGCGGAATGCGTGTCGTAAGAGGCAGCGAGAACATCAAGAGTGAGTATGAGACGGCAAAGAGAGAAGCCGCCAAGGCATTCGGAAACGATACGATTTTCATCGAGAAATACGTTGAGGATCCGAAGCACATCGAGGTTCAGGTTCTGGGCGATAAGGAAGGAAACATCGTTCACCTGTTCGAGAGAGACTGCTCCGTACAGAGACGTCATCAGAAGGTCATCGAGTTCACACCGGCTCTGGTGCTGACCGACGAGCAGAGAGAGTCCCTGTGCAATGATGCACTGAAGATTGCAAGAGCCGTTAACTACAGAAGTGCAGGTACGGTTGAGTTCCTGTTCGACAAGCACGGCAACCACTACTTCATCGAGATGAACCCGAGAATTCAGGTTGAGCATACCGTTTCAGAGCTGACAACCGGAATCGACATCGTTCAGGCACAGATCCTGATCGCCGAGGGATATACTCTGGATTCACCGGAGATCGGCATTCGCAGCCAGAAGGACATCAAGCAGCACGGATATGCGATCCAGTGCCGTGTAACAACAGAGGATCCGGCAAGCGGATTTGCTCCTGACACCGGTACAATTGAAGAGTACCGTTCCGCATCTGGTTTCGGAATCCGTCTGGACGGAGGCAACGGCTTCACAGGTTCCGTCGTAAGCCCGTATTACGATTCCCTGCTGGTCAAGGTAACGGCGTTCTCCAGAACATTCGAGGATACCTGCCGCAAGGCTATCCGTGCTCTGAATGAGACAGACATCAAGGGTGTAAAGACCAATAAGGGATTCCTGCTGAACGTACTGAACCATCCGACATTCCGTGAAGGTAAGTGCGACACCGGATTTATCGCAAACAATCCGGAACTGCTTGACATCAAGCCGCAGGATGACCGCGAAGGAAAGGTCCTGAAATTCCTCGGAAACAAGATTGTCAACGAGACCAAGGGACACAAGCCGCAGTTCAACGTTCCGGTATTCCCGCGCATTTCGAAGACAGAAATCAACACTCTGTCCGGAACCAAGCAGATGCTGGATAAGAACGGCCCGGAATATGTTTCCAAGTGGGCCCGTGATCAGAAGAAGCTGCTGATCACTGATACAACAATGAGAGACGCACAGCAGTCTCTGATGGCTACACGTATGAGAACCCGCGACATGGAGAAGATCGCACCGGCATACGCCAAGTATGCGAAGGATTTCTTCTCTCTGGAGATGTGGGGCGGAGCTACATTCGATACTTCCTATCGTTTCCTGAAGGAATCTCCGTGGGAGAGACTGGATACACTTCGTGAGAAGATTCCGGATGTACTGTTCCAGATGCTGATCAGAGGCGCCAACGCTGTAGGATATAAGAACTATCCGGATAACGTCATCCGTGAGTTCGTAAAGCAGTCCGCAAAGAGCGGAATCGATGTATTCCGTATCTTCGACTCTCTGAACTGGATTCCGGGCATGGAAGTTGCTCTGGATGAGGTTCTGAACCAGGGTAAGATCGCTGAGGCGACAATGTGCTACACAGGCGATATTCTGGATACCAACAGAGACAAGTACACGCTGGACTACTATGTAAAGATGGCGAAGGAACTGGAGAAGAGAGGAACACACATCCTGGGAATCAAGGATATGAGTTCCCTGCTGAAGCCGATGGCTGCACGCAAGCTGATCCGTGCCCTGAAGCAGGAGATCGGAATTCCAATTCACCTGCATACACACGACACCAGCGGAAACGGCGTAGCTACCGTACTGATGGCTGCACAGGCAGGATGCGACATCGTAGACTGCGCGTTCAACAGCATGTCCGGACTGACTTCACAGCCGGCTCTGAATACCGTCGTTGCTGCTCTGGAGAATTCCGACAGAGACACAGATATCGATCCGGATGGTCTGCAGGCAATTTCCGATTACTGGGCAGACGTCCGTCCGGTTTACAAGCAGTTTGAATCCGGACTGCAGGCTGCATCCGCAGAAATCTACAAGTATGAGATTCCTGGCGGCCAGTATTCCAACCTCAAGCCGCAGGTTGAGAGCTTCGGACTTGGCCACAAGTTCACAGAAGTCAAGGAAATGTACAGACAGGTTAACCAGATGCTCGGCGATATCGTAAAGGTAACACCTTCTTCCAAGGCAGTCGGCGATATGGCGATCTTCATGGTACAGAACGGCCTGACTCCGGAGAATATCCTGGAGAAAGGAAAGGGCATGGACTTCCCGGATTCCATCGTATCCTTCTTCGAGGGCATGATGGGACAGCCGGAAGGCGGCTTCAATAAGGAACTGCAGAAGGTTGTTCTGAAGGATAAGAAGCCGATCACATGCAGACCGGGAGAGCTGCTGCCGCCAGAGGACTTCGATTACATTAAGTCCGGACTGCAGAAGTACTTCGATCTGGAAGGAACCGACAGAGAAGCCATTTCCTACGCAATGTATCCAAAGGTCTATGAGGACTATCTGAAGAGCCTGAAGAAGGACGGAAACTTCCGCAGAATGGGATCCGACATCTTCTTCCACGGCCTGGCAGTCGGCGAGACCTGTGAGGTTGACATCGATGAAGGAAAAACTCTGGTCATCACACTGGATGAAGTTCGCGATGTTGATGCAGAAGGATATCGTGACGTTGTATTCAGATGCAACGGAAATTCAAGAGTTATCCGTGTAAAGGATAAGTCTGTAGAAACAACCGCTTCTGCTGCTGCAACCAGATATGCTGAGGAGGGCGATCCGAATGAGATCGGCGCCAACATCCCTGGAAATATCGTCAAGGTACTGGTAAAAGAAGGAGACTCTGTAAACGAGGGAGATCCGGTTGCTGTTATCGAGGCGATGAAGATGGAGACAAACATCATTTCCACAGCAACAGGAACCATTCAGGAGATCTGCGTCAAGGAAGGCGACGCTGTAAAGTCTAACCAGCTTGTTGCAGTCATCTCTGAATAATTGAAATCCATACGAATCAAAATGAGATCGTATAAGGAGGCTGTGACTCCGGGCTGCGTAAACGCAGCCCGGGGCCGCGGCTTCCTTTTTCTTTACATCAGGATTGCAGGAATGTTACAAATGCAGTAAAATAAAGTCGTATATCTGATGCATGTAAAGAATGGAAGAGCAATATGAAGAGAAGGAAAAATCAGCTCCTGGAAGGACTTCTGGAGATTGCAGAGAATCTTCAGGAAAGCGGAGCATATTTCAGCGATTTTGAAATTACAGGACCGGAAAGTCTGGAAGAGTTTTCCAGAAAAATGAAGGAAATGGAAAGCAAAGGCGACAACATCGTCCATGAAGTCATGGTTGAATTAAACCGCAGTCTGATTACGCCGCTGGATCAGGAAGATATCCTGGCACTTGCGGAGGCATTAGACACGGTACTGGACTGCATGGAGGAAGGATCGGCCTTTTTCTATATGTATAATTATGTCCATATGGATAAGTATGTAGAATCTTTCCGCCATCATATCAAACGCTGCACAGCAGAAATCTGTCCGTGCATCCGTCACCTTTCCGAGCGGAGCCTCGTGCAGATAAAGAAGCACACCATCAAGATCAAGACGATCGAAGAGGAATGCGATACCATCGAGAGAGAAGCCATTCACGATCTGTTCCAGGTAGAAAAGGATCCGATCCGTCTGATCAAATACAAGGACCTCTACCATATTCTGGAATCGGTTGTAGATTCATGCCAGCACGTCGCAAAAGAGCTGGATTCCATCGTCATGAAGAACGCGTAAAAGAATTTGGGAGCAGAGAAGAATGATTCAACTATATTTTATAATTGCACTGGCCCTGCTGTTCGATTTCATCAACGGTTTTCATGATACGGCCAATGCGATCGCCACAGCGGTGTCCACACGCGCCATCCGTCTCCGCTATGCGATTATTATGGCGGCCTGTATGAACTTCATCGGAGCTGTCCTCTTTACCGGTGTTGCAGAAACTATCGCGACCGGAGTCGTCGATCTGAATCAGGTAAAAGAAGGGCCTCTGGTCATGATCGTTGCACTGCTGTCTGCGGTGCTGTGGAATCTGGCTACCTGGTATTTTGGAATCCCGAGCAGTTCGTCCCACGCGCTGATCGGATCACTGGCCGGAGCCGCGCTGGGAGATGCCGGCATGCACGCGGTGAATTTCCACGGATTTATTACAATCTTTATCTCCCTGATTGCATCACCGCTCATTGCCTTCTGCGTCGGTTACCTTTTGTTCACAATCATAAAACTGACCGCGAGATCCATCAGCATTTACCGCGCCAACACAGGACTGCGCCGGGTGCAGATCTTCACCGCCGCGCTGCAGGCCTTCTCACATGGATCCAACGACGCGCAGAAGTCCATGGGTGTCATCACCATGGCGCTCGTCTCCTTCGGAATTCAGAGTCAAATGATCGTCCCGCACTGGGTGCAGATTGCCTGCGCGACAGCCATGACCCTGGGAACCTCCGTCGGCGGCTGGAGAATCATTAAAACCGTCGGAACGCAGATCATGAAACTGAAACCGATCAATGGAGTTGCGGCAGATATTTCCTCCTCGCTGATCATTCAGATCGCCACCCACCTCGACCTGCCGGTCAGCACCACACAGGTTATTTCCTCGTCCATCATGGGCGTAGGCGCCTCCGTCCGGAAGAAGGGTGTGAAGTGGGGAACTGCAGTCAAGATGTTCGCCTCCTGGTTCATTACCGTTCCGGTGACCATTGCTGTTTCCTTCGTCTTGTTCCAGCTGATTCATTTTTTTGTCTGACAAAAGAAAAAAGCAAGGAAATCTGGCCGTCTGCGCCTGAAGTACAGCCTTGCGTACACCATACTGAGATTTTTTTGCTATAATAATAATAGAAAATTGTAAATCGATCGTGTGCACCGGAAAAACGGCTGATTATACGATCGGTATGTCCGGAAAAATAATGAAGGAGAAGAGATCATGATCACTGCAGATGAAATCCGCCGCTCAGCGGAGCAGTACGACTGCTTTTATTTATATGAAGAAAAAGTGCTTCTTGACAGAATCGGAACTCTGGTACGCGAATTTCCGTACACGCACTTCCTGTATTCGCTGAAAGCCAATGACAACCAGGCGGTTACGGCAACCATCCTGCGCCACGGATTTGGAGCAGACTGCGCAAGCCCGGTTGAAGTTCAGCGTGCTGAAGCTTATGATGTGCCAAAAGAAGAAATCATCTATTGTGCGCCTGGAAAAACCGAACGCAATATCCGTGAGACCATGAATCGCTGCATCCTGATCGCCGACAGCGTGGGCGAAGTTGAGCGTATTTCCAGAATTGCCGCTGAAAAAGGCGTCAAAGCCATGATCGGTCTGCGCATTGACCCGGAATATAACTATGAAGAGGAAAACGACGATACGGTTCCTCACAAGCTTGGAATTGAATATTCGCAGGTTAAGGAACACCTGAAAGACTGGATGGCAGATCCGAACCTGGATCTCCTGGGCATCCACGTCCACCTGCACAGCCAGGAACTGGACTGGGAGCGCCTCGATGCTTATCACGATGCCGTTCTGGCACTTGCAGACGAACTCATTGAAGACTACGACTTCCCGATGAGTTTCCTCAATGTCGGTTCCGGAATCGGAATCGCCTACTCCAGAAGGGATGAAGGCTGTGACGTAGAAGCTCTCGGTCAGTCCCTGACGGAAAAATGGCAGGAATTCTCCCAGCGTCACCCGGACGTAGAGCTCTTCATGGAAACCGGCCGTTACCTCACCGGAAAAGCCGGCCTTTACGTAACGAAGGTTATCGACAGAAAGACCTCAAGAGGGAAAAACTATATCATCCTGGCCGGAACCTTAAACGGTTTTGCCCGTCCGGTTCTCTCCCGGATCATCACCCAGTACGCAGGCGGCTACAGCGATGTACCGTCTGAGCCGATCTTCACCAAAACCGATGCCTTCCCGCTCTGGTGCGTATCCGGTGACGGCAGAAAAATTGAAGAGCGTGAAAAAGTCACCATGGCCGGCAATCTCTGCACGGCCAACGATATCATCGCCGAAGATATTGAGTTCAGAAAACTTCTTCCGGGAGACCTTGTCGTCATCCGTAACGCCGGCGCTTACTCCTCCGTCGTTACTCCGATGCAGTTCTGTTCCCTTCCGAGACCGGCACAGATCATGATCCGCGAAGACGACCAGAGAGCCCTGCTGGAGCAGAAAGAAAAGTACGCTTCGATCGTGTAAGTGTGTAGAGAATCCATACGCCTGCAATTGAGTCTGATGCCGGATTCAATTGCAGACGTTTTTTTCATGAGAGAGAAAAATTTGTCAAGTAAAAACACTTGACAGGGACGCCGGGATGGGTTAAACTAGTCGGGTATGTTAAGGAAATTAGCTTGACAGAGAGGGGAAACGCAGTGAATCAGATTGCGGAAGAGAGTCTGCTGTTCGATTTCTACGGTTCACTTCTGACGGAAAAGAAGCAGAGGGTCATGCGCCTTTATCATGAGGAGAACATGTCGCTGTCGGAGATCGCAGAGGACTGCGGAATTACCAGGGCGGCGGTCTATGATTCCCTGAAGAAGGCGGAAAGCCAGCTCCGTGATTACGAGGAGAAGCTCGGGATGCTTGCATCCTACTTTGAGCGGCTGGAAACGCTGAAGGAAGTGCGCAGCGATCTTCAGAAACTGAAAGACAGGCTGCCGGAACGGTTTCTTGACAGAGAGAAAGGTGCTGCCGATCTGATTTCGGATATGGATGCGCGTCTTTTGAAACTGTCAGAAGAAGCTTAGGAGCAGCAGGAGAGAATATATGGCATTTGAAAGCTTATCAGACAAGCTCCAGGGAGTGTTCAAGGGCCTGAAGGGAAAGGGTGTCCTGGAAGAAAAGGATATCGACGCCGCGCTCAGGGAAGTCAAACTTGCGCTTCTGGAGGCGGATGTAAACTTCAAGGTCGTTAAGGAGTTTGTCGCTGACGTAAAAGAGAAATGCATGGGCGAGGACGTCATGAAGAGCCTGACGCCGGCTCAGCAGGTTATCAAGATTGTAAATGACAGTCTTGTAGAGCTGATGGGCGGTTCCGGCGCAAAGCTGACCTACTCTCCGAGCGGATTTACGACCATTATGATGGTTGGTCTGCAGGGAACCGGAAAGACGACGTCCTGCGGAAAGCTGGTCAACTGGCTGAAGCAGAATGGAAAGAAGCCGATGCTC
Organism: uncultured bacterium; assembly: GCA_905214225.1. Lineage (GTDB taxonomy): Bacteria > Bacillota > Clostridia > Peptostreptococcales > Anaerovoracaceae > Aminicella. The sequence continues at coordinate 17,514 of CAJMLL010000036.1, forward strand.
GCTGCCTGCGACGTTTACCGTCCGGCCGCGATTGATCAGCTGGAGGTTGTCGCGAAAGCGGTCAATACTCCGGTTTATATCGACCGGGATGAGAAGGATCCGGTCAAGATCGCGCAGAAGGCGAGAGAGCAGGCGGAACTGAAGGGCTTCAATGTTCTGGTCATCGATACAGCCGGACGTCTGCAGATCGATGATCAGCTGATGGAAGAGCTGGACAGAATGAAGAAGGCGGTCAAGCCGCATCAGGTTCTTCTGGTTGTCGATGCTCTGACCGGTCAGGATGCAGTCAACGCAGCCAAGGGCTTCCACGAGCGTCTTGGTGTTGACGGAGTCATCATGACCAAGATGGATGGTGACTCCCGAGGCGGAGCGGCGCTGTCCGTACGCAAGGTTACCGGCTGTCCGATTTTGTTTGTCGGAACCGGTGAGAAATACGATGCGCTGGAAGTTTTCCATCCGGACCGCATGGCCAGCAGAATTCTGGGCATGGGCGACATGATGTCTCTGATTGAGCACGCGGAGCGTACTTACGATGAAGAGCAGGCCGCCAAGCTGGAGAAACATCTGAAGAAGAATCAGTTCACGCTGGAAGACTTCCTGGATCAGATGGGTCAGGTTCACCGCATGGGAGGACTTGGAAAGATCCTCAGCATGATGCCGGGGATGGGAAATGCCAAGATTTCCGACGATGACATCGACAGAGGCGAGGCGGAATTCAAGCGCATGGAAGTCATTATTCATTCGATGACGATCGAGGAGCGCAGAGATCCAAATCTGCTGAACGCAAGCCGCCGCAAGCGCATTGCCGCGGGAAGCGGAACCAGCGTTGCGCAGGTCAACAACGTCATTAAGAAATATAATGAGACAAAGAAAATGGTCAAGAGGGTCATGAAACCGGGCGGCCTGAAGAAGAGCGGCCTCCGCGGACTGTTTTAACCGCGGCATGGAAGGGAACCCCTTGCGGGTGTAAATTTTGTCTGAATGTCTGGGAACGGTACTTCCGCGACGGACTTTCAATATAATGTGAAACACAGAAGGAGAAATACAATGGTAAAGATCAGACTGAAGAGAGTTGGAGCACACAAGAAGCCGTTCTACAGAATCGTAGTTGCAGATTCCAGAAACGCAAGAAACGGCAGATTCATCGAGGAAATCGGTTACTTCGATCCGATGGTAGAACCGAACATGGTTTCCATCGACACAGAAGCAGCAAAGAAGTGGATCGACAACGGAGCACAGGTTACAGAGCGTGTTAAGACTCTGCTGAAGAACGCAGGAGTTGTTGAGTAAAAGCAGGCGGTGACGTTCAATGACAGAATTGGTTGAGACGATTGCCAAAGCGCTCGTTGATGACCCGGAACGTGTTGTCGTTACTGAGGAACGCGACCGGCAGGGTGAAGTGCTGCAGCTACAGGTTGCGGGCAGTGATATGGGCAAGGTCATCGGAAAGAAAGGACGCATTGCGCGTGCGCTCAGAACGGTGGTCAAGGCTGCGGCGACGAAAGAAAATAAAAAAGTCACAGTTGAGATCGTTTCTGAAGATGAACTCGATCAGACAGCTGAATAAACAGACTGAGAAGGGGCTGCGGCACAATTGCCTTGCGGCCTCTTTTTCTATCTTTGCGGGCATTGCGGGGTTTTACAGGCATTACCAGCATCACAGGAATAAATAATAAATATGGAAAAGATTTTAATTGGAAAAATTACCAGCGCAGTCGGACTGAAGGGTGAGATGAAGGTATACAGCTATGCCTCATCTCCACAGCGTTTTCAGAGCCTTGAGCGGGTCTGGATTGATAAGGATGAGTATCCGCTGGAGCGCAGCAGGACCCAGAAAAATATGGCAGTTCTGAAGGTCAGCGGGGTCGACGACCGGGATGCGGCGGAGCGCATGCGCGGCCGCAGCGTGTTCATGTCGGATGAGGACCTGGAGGAGCTTGAAGAAGGCGCCTACTATATCCGCGACCTGATCGGGCTGAATGTGGTTAACGAGGACACAGAAGAAGTGATCGGAACCATAAAAGACATTCTGACGGACCGGCCGCAGGACATTTACGTCATAAGGCTTGAAGATGGCGGCGAGGCGATGATCCCTGGCGTGAAATCGTTTATTCACGATGTGGACCTGAAGAAGAGGACGATCCGCGTGCATCTGATCGACGGAATGCTTGGATAATCAATATGTACAGTCAATCGCAAATAGACGATTGGTTTACTGCTGACTGCCTGCATGCAGGCAGTCAGGGGACAAAAGGAAAACGAGCAAGATGAAATTTAATATCCTGACACTATTTCCGGACATGTTTTCCGCAGTGAATACGAGTATGGTCGGCCGGGCTGTGAAAAACGGCCTGATCGATTTCAATGTGGTCAACATCCGGGATTTCAGTACAGATAAACATAAAAAAACCGATGACATGCCTTTTGGAGGCGGACAGGGCATGCTGCTGATGGCGCAGCCGCTCTGGGGCGCGATGGACTCTGTCGGAGCACAGAACAAGCGCGTGATTTACATGTCTCCGAGAGGAAAATTGATGGATCAGAATCTGATTGAAGATCTGGCACAGGAAGAAGAGATCGTCATTCTCTGCGGACATTATGAAGGCGTCGATCAGCGGGTTCTGGACTACTGGAACTGTGAGGAAGTTTCCATCGGCGACTATGTGCTGACCGGGGGAGAGCTGGCGTCTATGGTCATGATTGACGCGGTGGCGCGGATGATTCCGGGCGTCCTGGCCAGCCGGGAAGCGGCGGTGGATGAATCCGTCTACTCAGGGCTTTTGGAGTATCCGCAGTACACACAGCCGAGATCCTTCGAGGGGCTGGATGTGCCGGAAGTGCTTCTGAACGGAAATCATCAGCTGATTCATCTCTGGAAACTGGAGCAGGCGCTGCGGCTGACGAAAGCACGCAGGCCGGATCTTTTTCAAAACTTTTTAAGCAGAAGAGATGAACTGACCAGGCCGGAAAGAAAGGTTCTGGACAAGGTGATTTCTGAGGGTTCTGAGGATGAACAAGGAAAATAAGAATTTCGTGGAAAAAGCCTGTATATTGTTGTAAAATGGAGTATAAGAGGAAAAAAATGAGGGAGGACAGGATGAAAAGAAAAATATATCTGGGAAAGCATCCGGTTTTTCTGATTTGGCTCTTCTTATTCATTTTATTATGCGTGATCGTTTACGCGATCCCGTCTCTGACCGGAGCGCTGCGTTCAACGTATACGGTGAAGTACGGAAGTCTGAAGGTTGAAGATTCCGGCACGGGATATCTGGTCAGAAATGAACGAGTCTACCGGGCAGAATCTGGCGGAAGGGAAAACCGCTATATTTCAGACGGAAGCCTGGTCAGAAAGGGCGTCAGTGTGCTGGAAATCAACGGAAGCAGTTCCGGTGAACATACAGAGGAATTTAAAGAACTGATGCACCGGCTGAACGGGCGAGGCGTTTTTTCCACCTATAAGACAAAAAATGAAGGCGTTGTCAGCTACAGCGCGGACGGCTATGAATATAAGCTTACGCCGGATAATATGGCGTCGAAGTCAAAAAGCTGGTATCAGGCCCTGTCGAACGATACCGTTGTCCAGCTGAAGCGTTCCGAGGTGAAGAAAAGCGAACCGGTATTCAAGGTGGCAGACCGCAGTAAATGGTATATTGTCATTTTCGTTGACACATCTCATGCGAAACGCTACACGGCCGGCGAACAGCTGAAAATCCGTGTAGACAAGCGGAAGACCATTTACGGTGATGTTCAGTCCGTGAAGAATATGGACGGGTCCACGCGTCTGATCATCAGCACGGACTATTACTATGACCGTTTTGCTTCCGAGCGTACGGCCCAGGTAACCGTGACTATGTCAGAGACAGACGGCCTCATTATTCCGAACGAGAGCATCGCCAGAAAGAACGGCAGAAAGGGTGTATATGTCCGGCAGAAGACCGGAAAATATGTATTTACACCGATTAATGTGCTGGCCACTGACGGAACACAGTCCGCGATTTCGCAGTCGAGTTTTGTCGACAAGAAGGGAAAACTGGTTGACACCGTAGAAAATTATGATACGATTCTGCGGCATGGGAAATAGAAAAGAGGTCTTTTTTAGATGTCGATCAAGACAAATATTGAAGAAGTACGCAGAAATATTGCTGCAGCAGCAGAAAAATCAGGAAGAAAGCCGGAGGATATTACTCTGGTCGCTGTTACGAAGCTGCATGAAGCAGATGAGATGAACGAAGCGATTGACGCGGGAGTGACAGATATCGGGGAAAACAAGGTACAGGAAGTACTGAGAAAATACGATGACGTCAAGCCGGTCCGCTGGCATCTTATCGGTCATCTGCAGACCAACAAGGTCCGTCAGATCATCGACAAGGTCTGCCTGATTCATTCCGTAGACAGTTTCCATCTGGCTAAGGAGATTGAAAAACGCGCGGCGCAGCATGACATGATCTGTAAAATTCTGATTCAGGTCAATACCGCACACGAGGACAGCAAGTTCGGTGTTGAAGAAACAGAAGTGGACGGACTGATTAAAGAGATTACAGAAAACTGCCCGCACATTCAGATCTGCGGACTGATGTGCATCGCTCCGTATGAGGCAGATCCGGAAGACTGCCGTCCGGTATTCCGCAAGGCAAAAGCAATCTACGACCGCTACGACGCGGGAGAGCATAATGACCGGATTGACTTCAGATATCTGTCCATGGGCATGACGAATGATTATGAAGTTGCCATTGAAGAAGGATCGAACATGGTGCGGGTAGGCACTGCCATTTTTGGCAGGAGAGATTACCGCAGTGAAGAAAAATAAGGAGGATTAACATGAGCTTAGGGGATTCCATGAAGAAATTGATCGGAATTGAAGAGTACGATGACGATGATGAAATTACGGATGCAGAAATCGATGCCGAAAAGGAGAAATTAGAGAAACAGGAAGTAAGACCGACAGCGATGGCTGACCGTCCGCGCACAGCGGCAGCGCCTTCCAAGACTGAGCGTCGTTTCTCCATGACCGGATCCAGCGAATTCAAGCTGATCCTGATCGAGCCGAAAACGTTCGATGAGTGCCCTAAACTGGTGGACAGCCTTAAGGGCAGACGTCCGGTAATCATCAATCTGGAAAAACTGGAAACAGAAGTGGCAAGAAAGATTTTCGATTTCCTCAGCGGCGCAACATATGCACTGAATGGAAACGTACAGAAAGTCGCAAACAACATCTTCATCTTTGCACCGGAGAATGTTGACATTGCCGGTGGACAGATTTCCGAGAACGGCAACTTTGACTTCGGCACAGAGGAGAAGAGAGACGACAATCCGTGGAGGTAAGACGTGCAGTTATACCACATACTGGCAACGGCAGTGCATATCTTCTGTGAGCTGATCATCTGGGCGATGATCATTCAGGCAGTACTGAGCTGGTTCGTCCGGGACATGCATTCCGGACTGGCGAAGTTCTACATGGGACTTACCCGCTTTACAGAACCCTTTGTTGCTCCCTGCAGGAAACTGCTGTACCGTCTGAACATCAACACAGGAATATTTGATTTTTCGCTGCTGGTTGCGTTTCTGTTTATTGAAATCATAGAAAAAGTGGTGATCCGCCTTCTCGGCGTGATTCTGCTGTAGGCGATGAAAAGAAAGGAAGCGGCATGGTAACACCTAAAGATATTCAGGTAAAGCAGTTCGGACTCTCAATGCGCGGCTATAACAAGCGCGAGGTGGACGAATTCTTAGACGCCATCACGATCGACTATCAGAATGTGATTGAAGAGAAAGCGCGTCTGGAACAGGAAAATAAAGACTTGAAATCCCGGCTGGAAGAGTCGCAGAAGAATGAGCATTCCGTGATGAACACGCTGGAACAGGCAAAGCGTCTGATGAGCGACATTTCCGAGAGCGCAGAGAAGCGTGCGGAAGTCATCATCAAGAACGCGCATCTGGACGCACAGACCATCACCAGAAATGCCAAGGATTCTGTTGCGACATACACCGAGCAGAGCGAGCAGATGAAGAACAAGCTCGCCGGCTTCCGTGCCCGCTTCAAACAGTTCATGAACGACGAGATGGGCCGTATGGATTCCACCGTTGAGGAGCTTTTTGCCGACCTGGGTGAGATCGTACCGGATATGGATGAACTGGACAGCAGAAATACGGAGAATTACCGCCAGCAGAGCAGTAAACCGCAGCCTTCTTCCGGGCGCAGCAGTTTTCCGTCCGCGTCTGAGCGCAGCATCCCTTCCTCCGACAAAATGGACGAGACAAGGGTGTTCTCGGTATCGGGAGATGAGCCGGATTCTGCGTCCCGCAGCCGTGAGAAGAATGCGGACCATATCATGGTTTTCGGCCGCGATGAACTGAAAAACGCATCATCTGGTCAGACAGATTCACCTGCAGACAGCGGATCCTATGAGAAATACAGCCTTGAAGACCTGTTTAAGGATGACGACAGCAGTTCCGCTTCATCCGATCATACGATGGTTTTCTCCAAAGAAAAGATTACCGATGAATTCGGTTCGGAAGAGCCGGTTATGGAAGACAGAAAAAAAGATGCCTCCAGGGCGGCTTCCAATGAGCCGGATACTTCCTGGCTGAAGGACGCACCGGACGAATCGGCTGTTCAGACACCGAAGGCCGGACGCAGACCATTCAGTGGAAAAGGAGAAACCGTTGTCATGGATAAGAACGATTTTCTCAAGGAATTTGACAAGCATAAGTAAACAGCAGAATAACATTTTCATCATCCTAAATTGCAATAATAAGTTGGACACTATCCACTAAGCAGTAATCTGGTAGATT
>CAJMLL010000037.1 GCA_905214225.1 uncultured bacterium
GTCAAAAATATTATGTTTTTTCACTGTCCTCTTGACGGGGAGCAGTTCAGAAGCGCCGGACGGGTACCCGGGAACCTTGCGATCGTCTAATGAGCAGATCTACAAGCCGGTACCGCGTCAACTTGCAGCACCGGACGTGATTGCTTTAGGAATCTATGTAATGTCGAAAATATCGATCCTGAATGATGGCTTTAGGAAAAGCCTGATCTATATGCAGTCCGCTGATCCGGATGTCCGGATCTGGCGGCTGTTATCAACTTTATCTATATCTTCATGCGAGGGGATTAACCTTCGATCTGAATGAAGTGGTTCTGTTCAACCTGAGGTTTCTGCTCCGGCTTTGGAATGCAGACGGTCAGAACACCATTGTCGAACTTTGCCTTGATGTCGTTTTCGGTAATATTCTTGCCGACGTAGAAGCTTCTGGAGCAGGTGCCCTGGAAACGCTCGCGGCGCAGGTACTTACCGTTATCATCCTTTTCATCATTGTTCTTATTGGTTGTAGCTTCAAAACTCAGTACTCCGTTCTTCAGCTGCAGCTTTACATCTTCTTTCTTGAATCCTGGCAGATCCATCATCAGTTCATAGTGGTCTCCGGCGTCCTTTACGTCGCTCTTCATCAGTGTCGTATCGGTGCTGACGGTCGGCCAGTCCATGAAATCATCAAAATCATCAAAGAATCCATTTCTGAAAATGCTCGGTAACATCATAACGAAAACCTCCTTTTATGTTCACACCCCTTCCGGATTTTCATCCTTCCGGAATGTTTCCATCTACTCTCTAATCTCTATCCCTTTGACAATTCTTATTATACTCATTTTGTTAGCACTGTCAACATGTGAGTGCTAAAAATTTTAAAAAAGTTTGGGTATTCTGGAGAGAATCGCTGTAAAACGTTGGAATTCTGCGGTTTTTGAATTTAAATTGTTTCAATGATTTTCAGATTTTATTCTGGATCTGTCGCAGGTTGATGGGAAATCACAAGTACGATTGAGAAATAAAGCATCATATTTGATGGCCGGGATAAGCAGACGGCGGGATTCAGCTTCTGAAATGGAGAGCTTTACTCATCCGGCAGAAAGATATCGCTGCTGTGGCGCTGGAAATGGTGATCGTCCACGATAACTACAGAGAGAAAAGTGGGTTATTAATTTCACAATATCGGCTTTTCCTTGAAACTCAACATCTATATGTTAAGATAAAAGATAAGAAAAGTTGGTTGATATTACAAGAAAAACAGGAGTTTTATGGAGGACAGACATTGAAATTTGAGGTTGAGAAGGAAGTATTCAAGCTTCTGCCGGAATATATCGTTGGAATCGTTACGGTAGACGGAATTGACAATCACGGAGAAAATGGGGAAATCGAGGAACTGCTCAGCAATGCGGTCAGCGAATGCAGCAGCGCCTTTGAAGGCATCAAGGCCAAGAAGGCGGACGAGGTCCAGCCTTACCGCGAGGCCTTCCGCAAGATCGGCATCAATCCGAACCGTTACATGTGCTCAATCGAGGCACTGATTGACCGTATCTCCAAAGGAAAGGGAATGCCGCATATCAACCCGGCAGTTGACCTGGGAAATGCGGTTTCCCTGAAGTATCGTCTCCCGATCGGCGCCCATGACAATGGAACGATTGAGGATGCGCTGATGGTCCGCTACACCAGAGAAGGGGACGTTTTTATCCCGTTTGGTTCGACAGAGCCGGACAACCCGAAGGATGGGGAGGTCGTCTACGCCTCCGGAAATCAGGTCCGCACCCGCCGCTGGACCTGGCGCCAGAGCCAGATCGGAGAAATTACGGAAGACACCACCGCCATCCAGTTCCCGATCGACGGATTCTCCGACTTCAACAGGGAGCAGGTAGAAGCCGCCAGAGACGAGCTGGCAGACCTTCTTAAGAAGTATTTCGGCGGAACCGTTCACACCGGTATGGTGGACGTGCAGAATCCGGTTTATGAGGACTAGCTTTTTCCTTGCGCATTGATTTTTGTCAACTATTACTGTGCAGGGAGATATTAAGATATCGTATACTATATAATAGAAGAAATATATCGGATATATAGTGAAGAATGTGAAAATGGAGGTAAAAGAATGATTGCAAATTCAATGATCCCGCTGGTGCAGGGCAATTCCGCAGTCAGAGCGATGTTTGAAAAGGGAAAGCAGATGGCTGCAATTTACGGTGAGGAGAATGTCTACGATTTCAGCCTGGGCAACCCGAACCTGTATCCGCCGGAAGCAGTAAAAGATTCGATTATTGATATCCTGAACACAGAAGATCCGCACAAGGTGCACGGATACATGTCCAACGCGGGATTTGAATCCACCAGAAAGGCAATTGCGGATAACCTGAATAAGCGCTTTAACACAGATTTCGGCGCAAAGAACATCATTATGACGGTCGGCGCCGGCTCTGCAATCAATGTTGCGCTGAGAACCATCCTGGACCCGGGCGATGAAGTCATCGTATTTGCTCCGTACTTCGTTGAATACAGAAATTATATTGCGAACTATCACGGCGTGACGATTGAAGTTTCCCCGAATCCGGAGCACGGTTTCATGCCGGACATGAAGGAGTTTGCCTATAAGATCAACAGAAGAACCAGAGCGGTCATCATAAATACGCCGAACAACCCGACCGGTGCGATTTACCCGGATACCGTCATCAAGCAGATCGGCGACATCCTGGCTGCCAAGGAGCGTGAACTGGGAACCACGATCTACCTGATCTCTGATGAGCCGTACAGAGAGCTGATTTACACCGACAAGCCGATTGTCTGCACATCCAAGTTCTATGACGATACGCTGATTGCCTATTCCTTCAGTAAGTCCCTGTCCCTTCCGGGAGAGAGAATCGGATACCTGGCCATTCCGGACATGTCCGACCAGTCTGCTGAGTTTATCGAGGCTGCAACGATCGCAAACAGAATCTGCGGCGATGTAAATGCGCCGTCCCTCATGCAGCTGACGATTGAGCGCTGCCTGGATGAGAAGGTAGACATTGACTACTACAAAAAGAATGCGGAAGATCTGTATGATATCGTCACATCAGCCGGTTTCGAGTGCGTCAAGCCGGAAGGAGCCTTCTATCTGTGGATGAAGTCACCGGTTCCGAACGAGAAGAGATTCGTAGAGGCTGCTGAGGAAGAGCACATCATCCTGGTTCCGGGAAGCTCCTTCGCAGGACCTGGAAATGTCAGGCTCTCCTTCTGCGTATCTCATGAAATGATTGAGCGCTCCAGAGATGCCTTCATGAGACTTGGAGAGAAATATTTCAAGTAAGAATATAAAGAGAGGGCGACAGGACAAAAAGTGACGGAGCAAGGCCGCTGCCCGGCTGTGTCTGGCTGATGACAGAGCCTGATCCAAGGCAGGGAACCGGCCGCCGTCAGAGACTGCGCCTTTCACGTAAAAAGGGAACTGCCTCCTGTGAACATGAAGTCACGGGATGGCAGTTCCTGTTTTCTTGCCCGGCTATATTTTGCCGGAACATAATCTTCTAAATGTTGTAATCCCCAAGGATCTTATGCACGACTGATCTGCGGTAAGGCTTGAAAATCAGTCCCAGACCCTGATTGTAGGCTTTAAATCCCCATGTTGCGGCGAACATGTTCCGCTTCTCATGGCTGAGCTTATAGGTACGCTCTCTTCCGCCGAACGCCGCGATGCCGCCGTTCCTGATGGCGTGGATCATGTCGTTGTTACACGTGATGTCCTCATCGAAATCCGTGTAAGCAAGTCCGACGTACTTGGCAACGTGGGCGTCCGTGCCGCCTGTGCACGGAAGCTGGAAACGGTCGGCCAGTTCTCTGGCCTTGACGTTGGAAGACGGTTTCTCACAGGCATTCAGCCCCTCGACAAAGTCCAGATCGGCAAGGATCTCCGGATGTTTCCGGGTGTGCCAGGTGAACATTGCGCTGGAGCTCTTCATTCCGAATGGATGCGCGACGCCGAGAACTCCGCCGTATTCGTGGACGACTCTGGTCAGAACTTCCAGCCGCATTCCGCGGTATTGGAGAAGTTTCAGATTGACACCGTCCGGCAGAATCACGATAAAGTGACCTGCGTTGCGGGTATCGTATTCGATGCCTTTCAGCACGACGAAGTCTTCCGGCATCTGCTCCCGGAATGTCTGCCAGTGGTTAAAGCCTTTATATGAATCATGATCGGTGACCAGCATACCGCCGAAGCCCTTACTCTTCAAGATCTCGGCATATTCCTTGATGGGAATTCTCGCGTCAATGGATCCTTCGGCGGTATGGCAATGCATGTCAAATTTCATCGCATCATTCCTTTCTGTAAGTCCGGTCTCTGAACCCGACCGGCTACATCTATTATACACTGTTCTAAACCGCCGGAACGCAAAAATGAAGAAGAAATTGTGAAATCTTGGCAATATATGTAAAATGTGCTGCAGGCACTTTTACTTTTTGTCCAGAATGGCGGCACATACCAGAGCGCTTATGGGGTATAATAATGAGAGACAAAAAAGACGCAGCAAGAAGCGGAACGGATATCGGCCGGTCCGCGCGATGTCTTGACGCAGCGGCTGCAGATTTCTGATCTGCGGCGGTTATTTAATAGGCAGACCGGATATGTGCAAGGCCGGCAGAAAGGTGGAACAATTCATGGAACTGAAAGAATTATACAGAACTTGCAGAAGCTACCGCGCGTTTAAACAGGATCCGGTTCCGGATGATGTGGTAGAGGAAATGATGGAAGATGTGCGTATCGCCAGCAGCGCGGCCAATCTCATGCCACTCCGTTACGTTGTCGTTCGTGAGCAGGAAAATGTAGAGAAAATGCAGGATCTGGTCGGCTGGGCCGGTTATCTGAAAGGCGCCGGCACTCCGCAGAAGGGACATCAGCCAGTGATGTTCATCGCCCTGATCGAAGCGAAAGGTGCCGGTGCCTTCGCAGACGTGGATTTGGGAATCGCCGCAAATACCCTTGCCACAGCAGCCTGGGAAAAAGGATTCGGCAGCTGCATCCTCGGAAACATTAAAAAGGATGCCATCAAAGAACTTCTCGACATTCCTGAAGAGGATAACCTGCGCCTCGTCATGGCATTCGGAAAGCCAGAACACAAAGCCGAAATCGTCGAGATGAAAGACGGCGACGTAAAATACTGGCGTGATGAAAACGGCGACTACCATGTTCCGAAGCGCGCGCTGGATGAGATTGTGAAGTACAGATAGGGAGACCTATCCCCGCGAATCCAAGTGCATATCGCATTTCGTCTGCACGCAGGATGAGCGGCGGAAGGTCCCCCGTCAGGAAATCCCAAGAGCACGAGCCGAAGGCGAAGTGCGATTGGATGATTTCTACGGCGCATCCAAGAGCCTTGCGACTGGCAGGCTGCTCTCCAGGCCGCTGGCGCAGATCCAGAAACATCCGGGAAATCGTGGGGACTGATGCAAACATGTAATGTACTATCAGTCCGCTTACGATTTCCAACGCCTGTCTCTGGCTGCATAGACAGATGTGGAAGAAATTACTTTCTGGTCGATGGGAGGAAGGAGAGCATCACAGAAACTTAAGCACTTTATTGCCTGGCAATATGTGTAAAATAACATGCAATATAACGTGTTGATCAAGTTGATTTACTGACAGAGAAAAACCCTTGGTAAAAAACGCATAAAACGCAATTTTGTACCAACAGGAAAATATTTTGAGTAAGATGATATGATAATCATGATTTCTACCAAAAAGTTTTCCTTAAGGATGATAACGTCGGGGCAATTGATGCAAGTGATTCGATATATATACATAAATAGTGATAAATATAGAAATGAAAATCAACTGGAAGTAAGCTAGTAAAGAGGGAAAATGTTGGCAAGGGAAATAATTATGCTTATGGATGATGTTATTGGAATAGTCTGTACATATACTTGATAAAAATGGCGGGAATCGCCTGCTTTTACCAACATAGTTTCCGTGTGATGTAATAGGTAGTTGGTAGATATCGGCAGTTTCAGGTCATTTTACCAAACTGATGCTATATCATTGGTAAGATCTTTGGTTTCGCCGGGATTTTACCTAAAAACGAGAAGGAAGGAAGCATAAATATGCTTTTATCGTCTGCATAAACGGTGAATACGGCAATAGCTGAAACTATCGTGAGATTAAGTTCTTGTATGCAGTATACCTGTAACTAAATTCTTGCATTGAGTTACAGGCCACTGGTGGTTTGAATGGAAACGGCTGCGCCTGTAAATGATATCAGGTGCAGCCGCCACACATCTTCATTTTTCTATTTATCCCTTTGAGAAATTTTCACTCCACAGATAAAAAGCAGTGTATCTGAGAGGATGTTAATTCCAAGTAATATCGCATCGATGAGCATTTTGCAGTCATAGTGATATGCAGGTAAATCGCTGGAATCAAAAGGCATAATTTGACCGATTAATTGAGCTCCTATGATTGTAATGGCTGCGATAAGCACTGCAAACACAAGCAATAATGCATAAACCCGGTGCTTCTTCATAGAAAAAATCCCTCCTTAGAGCTCCTGGTTATTATCAATAAAGTAATCGCTCCAGGAGTCGTACAGATCGGCGCGCTCATCGTAGAGTTTTTTCAGTTCTTCTGGTTCTGGTGAGTAGTCGTCGATCTCGAGCTTATCGAGGTCGCGCTTGATCCAGATGATGCGTCCGTTCTGTTTCATCAGGCTGTAGTTGGCTTTACGGGTGACGATTCCGCTGCCGGCAGCGATGATGATGCCGTTTTTCTTGCAGAGTCTGCGGAGGCATTCGGTTTCTTTGTTCCGGAAATAGTCTTCACCTTTTTCTTTGATGATTTTCCGACGGCTCATTCCTTCGTTTTTCTCAATGCAGGTATCCAGATCATAAAAATCGCGGTTCCTTGCTTTTGCCATTTGTCCGCCGAGATAGGTCTTTCCGGCACCCGGCATTCCGATGAGAATGTAGTTCAGCTTCTGGCTGCGGATTTCATAGATGGCCGTGTCGATGTCGTCATCGGAAATTTCCTTCTGCTGGAAGAGCTCGCTTGCCTGCTTGATCTCTGCGACCAGCATGGAAATTCCTCCTGCGCACGGAATACCGTGGGACATGGCGTCCAGAATGAACCAGGTCTTGTCCGGGTTGTAGATGACGTCGACGGCTCCGCAGCAGTGCGGGAATTCCCGGATGTCGATCAGGGAGCGGCCGTTGTCCGGATACATGCCGACCGGCGTAGTATTAATGATGATTTCCGCGTCCTTCGCTTTTTCGTAAATATTATCGTAGTTAAGTCCTCCGGTTCTGGAGGCAATTGCGATGTCTGCGGCTTTCCGGTCTTTCAGGACCTGACGGACGGTGTGGGATACGCCTCCGCTGCCGAGAATCAGGCATTTCTTTCCCGTGACATCGATTTCATTTCTGTCCAGAAGATAGCAGAACCCGAAGTAATCGGTGTTATAGCCCTTCAGTTTTCCAAACTCCCGGATGATCGTATTCACACTGCCGGTTGCCAGAGCTTCCGGAGAAATCTCATCGCAGTAATCGATGACCTTCTGCTTATATGGAAGCGTGACATTGAATCCGTCATAGTCGTGATCCCGGAGTCTTGATTCCAGTTCTTCTTCGCTGGTTTCCAGCAGTTCATAGGTGTAATTTCCGAACATCTGATGTATCGGCACAGAATAACTGTATTCCAGCCCCTTGCCGATCAATCCAAACTTTCCCATTTTACCTCTCCTCCTGCATTGCGTGACAGGTCCATTATACAACAATGGAATTGTATTCTCCACCTTTTCAGACATACTGTTCTGAATTAAGCCTGCGGTGTTCTGGCATTTCCGCAGACAGACACAATTTAATATACAGCATTTTTGCAGGGTGTTTGTGAGCAAAAAATCATTTTCCCACATCGTTTTTACACATGGTTCATCTTTATTTTCCCTCCTGCAGATACTATAATATATCTGTATAAGTATCTGAATATTTTTGGCATTTTTCAGATCATACTCGTATCATCAGAAAGAGGCATCTATGAGCAAGAAATTCAAGACCAGAGCAGGACAGCTGAAGCCTGTTCAGGAAACTGTAGAATACCGCGAATTCCGTTCCTTTATCGACGGCGTCACGGCTAAATATAAAGATCAGACATGTTTCATCGTGAAGGACAAACCGGCAAACCGCAAGGAGAAACCGACCTACAGAAACATCAGCTACCGTGAGCTCAGAAACCACATCAACTGGCTGGGAACTGGTCTGATGGCCAGAGGCCTGGGCGACAAGCGCATCGCCATCGTCGGCGAGAACAGCTACCCGTGGGCGCTCACCTATCTGACTGTCCTCTGCGGAAGCGGAATCGTTGTTCCGCTGGATAAGGGACTTCCGGAGGAAGAGGCCCTGTCTTCCATTCAGAGGAGTTCCTCTGACGCAGTTGTCTTTGACAAAAAGCACCTTCCGCTGATCAAGTATCTGCAAGAGAATAACGCCTGTGCGAAAGAATACATCTGCATGACGCCGCTGGAGGGATTCGATTCCCTGCAGGATATCATGGATGAAGGCGTCCGGGAATTCCAGGCCGGACACACATCCTTCCAGAACATCATGCGTGACCCGGATGAGATGGCCGAGCTGCTGTTCACTTCCGGTACAACCAGCAAGTCCAAGGCGGTCATGCTGTCACCGCACAATCTCCTGTTCGACGTTTATGCCATGATCCGCTGCGAGGACCTGCGCGAAGGAGATGTCAACATGAACTTCCTTCCGTACCACCACACCTTCGGATCCATCAGCGTTGTCACCGCTTTGCAGTGCGGCATCGTGAACGTTTACTGTGACGGTCTGCGCTACATCAAGCAGAATCTGAAAGAATATAATGTAACGATGTTCGTCGGCGTTCCGCTTCTGGTTGAGCAGATGTATAAAAACGTCCTGAAGGGTGTGCGCAAGCAGGGTAAGGAAGCATCTTTCCAGAGAGGTCTGAAGATTTCCAGACGCTTACGGCGCATGCACATCGATGTCAGAAGACGTATGTTTAAAGATATCATCGGTGAACTGGGCAACCTGCGCCTGATCATCAGCGGCGCTTCTCCGCTGGATCCTGCAGTTGCAAGAGGTTTTGACGATATCGGCGTTCAGGTTATCCAGGGATATGGACTGACAGAGACTTCCCCGGTCATCTGCGCAGAGAACTATCTGAACCAGCGTCCGGGTTCTGTCGGAAAGACCATGGCAGGCATGGAAGCGAGAATCGTCAATGAAGGTCCGGACGGAGTCGGCGAACTGGTTGTCAAAGGCGCCAATGTCATGCTGGGTTATTACAATGATCCGGAAGAAAACGCCAAGGTTCTGGTTCACGGATGGCTGCGGACCGGCGACCTTGCCTACATTGATGATGACGGATTTATCTGGCTGACCGGCCGTGCAAAGAATGTCATCGTCCTGAAAAACGGAAAAAATATCTATCCGGAAGAGATTGAAACCCTGATCGACAACCTTCCGTATGTTAAGGAAAACATCGTCATCGGCCAGCCGCGCCACCACGACGGAAACAACCGTGACCTGGCCCTCTGCGCCAAGATCGTCTACGATCCGGACTACATGAAGAACGTCTTCCACGCGGAAACTCAGGAAGACATCGAAGCCGTCATCAAGAAAGACCTAGATAAGATCAATGAAGAGCTTCCAGTCTACAAGCAGATCTACCGTCTGATCGCCACCGACAAAGAGATGGAAAAGACGACAACCGGCAAGGTAAAACGCTTCCGCGAAGGCGCCGTCCGTTACGATAAACCGCCAAAGGAGCAGTAGAAGAAAATATTGCAGAAAAACGATAAATAAAAACAGGAAATAGACAATGCATGTTCATCCGAGCTGAAATGCCGATGGACATGCATTTTTTGTAAAGGATGGATAATGAAATGAAGGGGAAGGAAGAGAAAATGAGTGGAAAAAAGTAGGAAAAAGGATGATTGGGTATACTGTATACCGATTGAGCCGGACTTCTCTTTATTATTAGATGGGAAGAAAATAGAATGCCAGCGGTTGGGAGCTCGTGGTGAGAGGACTGGTTTCCCGACAGCGGTGAAATAAAAGTCGGGAAACCTTCAGATTGGGAATGAAATCCCGACCGAGACAATTTATAAAAAATGATTATAATACAGTATACTCAAGTTCAGCGTCTCCGCTGTCTTTCATCAGTTTCTCTTTCTGCTCATCTGGTCCATACCAGCTTTTGGAACTCCGTCTCGTCATCCTATATGTAAATTTTCAGTGTAATCGCCGTCCGCCCCTTCCTGGTCTCCCGGCCGACCTCGTCGAGTACGGCTTTTCCGTGATGGCGGAGAACCAGCTCATCGCCTTCTTCCAGCATCCGGTCGATTTTCAAAACTTCTTCGTGGTTGATCAGCACCATGCCGCCGCGGATGGCATCGGCTGCCTTGCTTCTGGCCAGCCCGAAGGCGGATGAAACCAGGCTGTCCAGGCGGAGGGAGGCGACGGTGTCGTGCTTCATCTTCACTTTCTGCTCCGGGATCAGCAGTTCGGAGAGCGGGTGAACGCTGACGGAAAGGTAGGTCCTTCCGGCTTTACCGAAGTTATCTGAGATGTATTCCGCCATGTCCTGCAGCACGATGATGTCCGCGCCGTCTTCTCTCACCAGAATATCGCCGATAACATCCCGCTTCAGCCCCAGGCCGATCAGGGCGCCGAGATAGTCTCCATGGCGGAGGGCACGCCCGGATCGGGAGGCGGAAGAGTTTTTGCTGTGCTGCGCGCGGATGACGGAGAAGATCTGCTGCATAGCGTCCTGTTCACCGGCGTCGCCTTCCATGTAATCCGGGAGACAGGCCATGACCCGCCTCTGCGCGTCCGGATAGCCTCCCGTAAAGAGTATTTTACAGGCCGGATTTTCCTTCCTCATTTTCTGCCGCAGCAGGGCCTGCTGATGCGGGTCCAGAAAGCCCGTAAACGTCAGCATGTAGCGGTCCAGACATTGTGTAATACGGTCCTCTGCCTGTCCCAGCAGTATGTTTTCTTCATTCATTGTGATTCATCCTTCCATATTTGTATCCTGCCGGATTTCTTTTTGACAAAAAGTTCCTGAGCAAGAAAAAAAGCTTGCACTTCTTCTCCTGACAGGATATCATATTTATGAATTAAAGGGGAGTAGCTGGCGGTATCTCATCGGTGCCGCGGTAATCAGCGTCAGTACACGATCTGCCCGGAAGAAACATATCTTCAGCAGATCCGCAATTACTTGAAACAGCAAGACTTTTAAGGTGTGTTTGCCTTGAAAGTCTTTTTTGTTATCTTGAAACAAAGGCGTTCAGGAGGCTGTAAAGGACTTGAAATGGTGCAGATGAACAGATCTGCAGCTTCCCCTGTCATCGAAAAGGAGAATCCGATGGAAAAAAAGAAACAGACATTTTACAACCAGTCTGCAGAGCAGGCGATGCAGTATTTCCATTCCGGAAAAGAGGGCATCTCTGACGCGCAGGCAGACAAGAACCGGGAAGAGTTTGGTGCCAACCGGCTCAGGGAAACGAAGAAGAAAAGTTTTCTTCAGGTTTTCGCGGATCAGTTTAAGGACCTTCTGGTCATTATCCTGATCGTTGCGGCGATCGTTTCCATGCTGACGGGAAGTGTATCCAGTACCGTGGTTATTTTCCTGGTGCTGATCATGAATGCTATTCTGGGAACGGTGCAGTACTTTAAAGCGCAGAAGTCGCTGGAAGGGCTGAAGAAGCTGTCTTCGCCGGAAGCCAAAGTCATCCGCGAGGGAACGCCGCACATCATTGACGCGGCAGACCTGGTCTGCGGAGATATCATCACGCTGGAAGCCGGTGATATCGTCCCGGGGGACGGAAGAATCATTGAATCTTTCTCCCTGAAAACGGACGAGAGCACCCTGACCGGCGAATCCATGAGCGTGGAGAAACACGCGAAGGTGATCGACGAGGAAACCGTTGCCCTGGGTGACCAGAAGAATATGGTCTTCTCCGGATCCCTGGTCACATACGGCCGCGCAACGGCAGTCATTACAGCCGTTGGAAAGGAAACCGAGCTTGGACAGATTGCGGAGCTGATGAATGACACATCAGAAAAAAAGACTCCGCTGCAGGTAACCATGGATCAGTTCAGCAAAAAGCTGTCCATTGCGATCATGGCAATCTGTGCAGTTGTCTTTCTGCTGAGCATGTACAGAGGCATGCATATCCTTGATGCTTTGCTTTTTGCCGTCGCACTTGCGGTAGCGGCGATTCCGGAAGCGCTGTCTTCCATCATCACGATTTCGCTGGCCATCGGAACGTCCCGCATGGCGGAGCAGAATGCGATCGTGAAGGATCTGAATGCGGTAGAAGGACTGGGCTGTGTATCGGTCATCTGTTCGGATAAGACCGGAACGCTGACCCAGAACCGGATGACCGTGGAATATGCGGATGCAAGAGAAGACGTGGAAAATGAAATGATGATGGCGTCTGTACTCTGTAACGACACCAAGAGGGTGGACGGGAAGCTGACTGGAGATCCGACGGAAACAGCTTACTTTGACTACTATATTAAGGAACGCGGAGAAGAAGCGCTGGACAAGGTGCTGAATGACCATCCGCGCCTTGCTGAAGTGCCTTTTGACTCGGACAGAAAGCTGATGAGCACGCTGCATAAGGTGAACGGTGAGTACGTCATGTTTATCAAGGGTGCGATCGACGTTATCATGGACCGTACGGTCAATCTGACGGATGAAGAAATCGACGCGGTCAGAAAAGAGAACATGAAGCTGTCTTCGGAAGGCCTGCGTGTTCTGGGATTTGCGATGAAGACGATTCCGGAAAACAGGAAGCTGACTGTCGCAGATGAGTTTGATCTCGAGTACATCGGCCTGCTCGCCGAGGTGGATCCACCGCGTGAGGAGTCGAAGAAGGCGGTCGCCGACTGTATCGCGGCCGGAATCAAGCCGATCATGATCACTGGAGATCATAAGGTTACCGCTTCAGCCATCGCAAAGCGGATCGGCATTATGCATGAGGGCGACCTGGCCTTTACCGGACCGGAAATCGATGCCATGAGCGATGAAGAGCTGGATGAGAAGCTGGAGCACATCAGTGTGTATGCCCGTGTATCCCCGAGCAATAAGATCCGGATCGTCAATGCGTGGCAGAAAAAGGGAAAGATTGTTGCCATGACCGGTGACGGCGTCAATGACGGACCGGCCCTGAAGGCTGCAGATGTCGGTGTCGCCATGGGAATCACCGGAACGGAAGTCGCAAAAGATTCCGCGGCGATGATTCTGACGGATGATAACTTCGCGACCATCATCAAGTCCGTGCTGAACGGAAGAAATATCTATAACAACATCAAGAACGCGATTACTTACCTGCTCTCCGGAAACGCAGCGGCGATTCTAGACGTGCTGTTCGCATCGCTTGCCGGCCTGCCCGCTCCGTTTACTGCAGTGCAGCTGCTGTTTATCAACCTGATTACGGACAGCCTTCCGGCTCTGGCCATCAGCATGGAGCCGTCCAATCCGGAACTGATTCACGATAAACCGCGTTCCAGAGACGATTCTGTACTGAATAAGGAAACGCAGCGTGTGGTATCCGGAACGGGAATTCTGATTGCCATCGCCGTTGCCGTATCCTTCCTGATCGGCCTTGGAAAAATCCCGGCGATTTCTTCCATGATGCCGGAAGTCAGCTTCAACGCGACAACCGGATGCACCATGGCCTTTGCGACACTATGTCTTGCCCGTCTCTGGCACGGCTTCAACTGCAGAGGAAGAGAGAGCATCTTCAAGCTGGGCGTATTCAGCAATATGTACACGATCGGAGCCTTTGTTCTGGGCGCCGGACTGCTTCACTGCATTCTGCTGATTCCGGCCTTGCACAGCGCATTCGGCACATCCGGACTGAATCCGCATCTCCTCGGATGGGTCTGGCTGCTGGCCTTCCTGCCGACCGTGATCATTCAGATTTATAAGGCCATCTGCTACAGAGGGGAAGAGAAGATTTCAAGAAAGTAAGGCGGACAGTTGGCAAGAAGAATGCATGGATTCAGCATTTCAGGACATTAAGCAGCGACGGTCACCGGGAACTCCTGCTGTTGCCAGCAGGAGCGCCCGGTGACCCTGCATAATTCAATTGACCGCTGCCCTAGGAGGGAAAGTAAAACTGGAACTGCTCAGTAACGGAGATTTGTCAGATTAATAAAGCGGCAGTTTTTGGGTACTTTATGGATACGTCGAGAACTTATAGGACGCGCACGGCTGCTCTCCATTGCCGTGCAGCGTGCTCTCGACGATCGTCATATCTGCTCTGGTATTTTTTTCCCCAGGCTGCGCTTCAGAATACAGGACTGAGTCATTTTCTGGATTAAACAGACTGCAGCTTTGGAAAAATCGTTGGTAAAAACCGCGATAATTACAATTTTATACCAATGGAGAAAACGTTTTGGGAAGAAACGATATTAATCATGGTTCTCTCCCAAATATTGTTCTTACACAAGTACAATTATGAAACTGGATCAGTTGGAAAAAGCCGAGATTAATAATTATGCGCATAAATGAATAAGATTTCTGCATTACCGTTGTGCGGGCAAATCGAAAATGGTATCAGTCACTAAAATACAGAGTATTGCGTGATTGCATAAGTAGGAAATAGTAATTATTTTACCTTCTCATAAGCCAATCAACCGTCAGTGATTGTAGGTAGTTGGTAAAAAACAGCGATTTCGATTAGTTTTACACAAATAATATTGTATACTTGGTAAAGTCTGTGATTTCGGAGATTTTTTACCAAAATAAATGGAAATCAGTACCGGAAAATTGAAATTATAACTGCATAAAAGGTGAATATGAGACTATGAGATGAAATGCGAGTATACAGTATACTCGATCCGCCGGGATCGGCAGTTTCATTTTACAAGGACCCAGCCCGGTGCTTTAACATCCCTGGAGTTTAACATCTCTGAATTAAAACATCCCTGAAATCTTAACATGTCTGAGATTATAACCATTAAGTCCGTATAATGGTGTAACTTGAAAATTTCATAAGGAAAGCCATGCTGGCTCCTGATATAATGTAAAGCGCTAAAACAAACACCAAGGAGGAACCAACATAGCACAAATCAATCTTACTATGGAAAGAGCAGAATTACTAGAACTAATTGCAGGTGACCGCGAGAAAGCGCTCAAGCATCTTGCCGAGAAGATACTCGATCAGCTTCTGCTGGCAGAAGCTGAGAAGGAAATTATTATTCCGCAGTTTCTTTGTTCAGCGCGTTTTTCTGCAGGTCTTTCTGCCCGTTTCCTTTCCCGGCAGCCTGAATCAAGGCTGCTCCGATGATCGTCGCAATCGGTACGACGAGGCAGCAGCCGATTCCGCTGATGGACACGCTGATGAACTCGCTGGCCAGGGACTGGCTGTTGATGATGTAGCTGAAATGGTAATCGGAAATATACTGCATCAGAAGGGTCATGTATTCCGCGATATAGACATAGAAGATCGTGTGAATCGACGTGCTCATAACTGCCTTGCTGACCTGGAAGGAAGAGCGGAACAGTTCCTGCAGGGAAAGCGAGCTGTTGTTCTGATAAATCTCGTAGGTGGAGGCGGTCACGGCAACGGCGGTGTCGATGACCGTTCCCAGGAGCGCGATGATCATCGTGGCGATCTGCAGCTGCAGCATGCTGATGTGGACGTTTCTGGTGTAGCCGTTGGAGTCCGTGATTTCATACTGCTCGGCGTTGAAACCCTGTGCGTTGGCCTTGTGCGCCATAAAGAAGATCAGACCCAGGAGCGCCAGCACCGTCACTACAACAGAAATGAAGGATGCGACAGATTTCACGTTGAGTTCGTTCTGGTAAAACAGGGTAATGGCAGTGATCAGAACGCTGGTCAGGAAAATCACCAGGAGCGGATTGAAATTCCGGTAAATCAGAAAGAGCGTGCCGACCATAGCCAGGGCGTTGATGGCGGTGGATACAATCGATTTGCTGCCTTTGTCTCCGCAGATCGTAAAGATCAGAAGAAAGAGAACAACCGTTAAAATGATCAGCATCATGATTATTCATCTCCTTTCTGTCCATTGTCAGTTTTTCTGGTTATTAATACAGGTGTCTTCTTGCGCGCTTTGTTTTTTGTCGAAGGATCCCGTTCGATCATGTGCCGGCGTTCATACCAGCCGATGGCGATGAATGCGGCAGCCGGGATGGCCAGAACGGTTCCGATGCTTCCGGTCAGGAATCGCGCCAGCTCAAAGAACACGTTGTAGTGCAGGATGCTGGAAAAGTGGATTCCGTTGCGCATGTACAGGATAAATGCCGGGATGCAGGACGCGATGTTGGTCAGGAACATCAGGTTGATCATGGTGCCGACCAGATCATCGCCTACGCTTCTGCAGGAGCGGATCAGGCTCCTTCTGGTGACGTGCTCGCCGGTCTGGACGATTTCACTGACGGTCATGACCATGGTGACGACCACATCCATGACTGCGCCGAGGCCGCCGACCAGAACTTCGGAGAGGAAGATCAGGTTGGCCGTGCCCTGGGAATACGGCTGACTCAGGTATTCCATGAAATCGAAGTCGATACGCCCGGAGAATCGCATGACCACAGCGGAGAGAAGGGTCACCGCGCCCACTGTGACGAGCGTTGCAATCGAGGCGATCAGCGTTTTTTCATTCTTTCCCAGCATGAAGAAGAGGAGCATGATCGTGAAGAAGACCGTCATCGGTATGGTCATAAACAGAATATTGTGGCCTTTCGTGTACAGAACCAGAACCCAGTAGAAGGCAGCCATATTTAGTACCAGGCTGAAAATCGTCAGGATGCCGAGCCTTCCGCCCACCAGCAGGAAGAGGCCGAACAGCGCGGCAAGAATCGTGACAATCAGGTAGTCGCGCTTGACACTGACCACATTGGCTTTCAGGCCCGACGAGCTGTGACGCAGGGTGTCGATGAAGATGCTGTCGCCCTTTTTGTATTTTGTGTCGTAAACCTGGGACTGACTGTATTCGCTGCTGAGATGGACCGTCTGTCCCTTATATTTTCCGTTCTTGATGACCGCCGTGATCTGCTGGCGGTACAGTTTTTCATCATATTCGTAGCTTCCGTCGCTGCCTGTCTGGGTCTTGATGTAGGTCTGCCGGGTGGAAGTGACATTGGCGATGGTCTTGTGATAAAGGAAGTAATCGTTATGCATTCCCGTCCAGACGACCAGAATCACCGCGAGAAAGATCAGGATTTTCAGCAGGGTCTTCTTCTGCAGAAACTTCTCCTGGCGGATGTTCTGGAGGCTCGATCGGAGCAGTGAATTGGTATTATCTGACATTACAGCGTTCATCCTTTCTGCTGTGCATTTCTTGGATGTATTTCGTATACATCCCGAGTATTATAGGACGGAATTGTGAAGAATATGTAGAGGATCCGGCATGATTTGGACTGGACGTATTCCTGTGTTATACTTTACATTAGGAAAGAAGCGATTTACATCCTCCTTTCGGGATAAAAATTACCCGGCCAGGGGGACAGATGCATTGAGAAGAGAAAGAAAATGACAATCATAATTATGCTACTGGCTCTGGCAGCAGCGGCTGTCTCCATTCTGGTCCTTCTGAAAACGGAACAGATGCGGCGCGACCTGGACCGCTGCCCCCAGGAAACCGACCAGGCAGTCCGGGACGCCTTTCATTCCTACAGCGAAGGCATCTGGAGGAACATGCGTGATGCCTCGGATCTGCAGAATGAGCGGCTGGAAGAGCTGGATAAAAAATTTCGTGTCCTGGAAATGACGAATGAGCAGAAACTGGACAACATCAGGAACATGATGGCCCAGCAGCTGTCTACGATTAATGCCAGTCTGAACGAGCAGATGACCCAGATGAACCGGGAAAATTCCAAACATCTGGACCAGATGCGGCAGACGGTTGACGAGAAACTGCAGAAAACGCTGGAAGAACGTATCGGACAGTCTTTTCAGCTGGTGAACAGACAGCTGGAACAGGTCAGCCGGGGACTTGGTGAAATGCAGAATCTGGCCCGGGGCGTGGGCGATCTGAAAAAGGTTCTCTCCAACGTCAAGACCAGAGGAAATCTGGGAGAAATCCAGCTGGGAGCGATTCTGGACGATATTCTGGCGCCGGAACAGTATGAGACGAACGTTAACACGAAGGGAACGGGAAGAGAATTCGTTGAATTTGCGGTGAAACTTCCGGGAAACGGTGACCATCCGGTCTGGCTCCCGATTGACAGTAAGTTTCCGGCGGACAGTTATCTGCAGCTGACGGATGCCTATGAATCTAGCGATGCAGATGCCGTAAAGAGCGCAAAGAATCAGCTGATCCGCACGATGAAAAATGAGGCAAAAGACATCCGCGAGAAGTATATTGCGCCGCCTCGGACAACGGATTTCGGCATTCTGTTCCTTCCATCGGAAGGACTTTACGCCGAGGCGCTGCGCCTGGGCATGGCGGAAACCCTGCAGCGGGAATATAAGGTGAGCATCGCCGGGCCGACCACCATGGCAGCGCTTCTGAACAGCCTGCAGATGGGCTTCAAGACCCTGGCGATTCAGGAAAGGTCCAGTCAGGTCTGGGAAACCCTGGCCGCCGTAAAGACAGAATTTGCCAAATTTGAGGATGAACTTCTGCGGGCGCAGAAAAACATCGACCAGGTCAATGAGCGCCTGAACCGCCTGGTGGGCGTGAGAACCCGCGCCGTCCGGAAAACACTGGATCAGGTCGGAAGGCTGGATGAAGGGGAAGCAGAAAAAATCCTTCATACGGATGATGAAGAGGAAAGGTAATGAGTATATACGCGATTGGAGATTTACACTTATCCATGGATGAGCGGATCGAAAAACCGATGGATATTTTTGGCGACTCCTGGTCCGATCATCCCAGAAGAGTACGGGAAAACTGGCTGAAGACCGTCCGTCCGGAAGACACGGTGATCATCCCGGGAGATATTTCCTGGGGCCTCAAGCTTGATGAAGCCATGGCAGATCTGGAGTGGATCCACAATCTTCCCGGATTCAAGGTCCTGACCAAGGGAAACCATGATCTCTGGTGGACTTCGATTGGAAAGCTGAACAAACTCTACGATGATATGCTGTTCCTGCAGAACCACGCTTATCACGTGCCGGGAACGGAAACCTGGATCTGCGGCACCCGCGGCTGGATCTGCCCGGGAAGCGATGATTTCACCCAGCATGACCGCAAGATCTATGACCGGGAGGCGATGCGTCTGAGTTTTTCCCTGGATGAAGCCGTAAAGGCAGGCGCTTCGGATATCATCGCGGCCCTCCATTATCCGCCGACAAATGATAAATTCCAAGAGTCAGAATTTACCAGAAGAATGTCAGAAGCCGGCGTCACGACCTGCATCTACGGCCATCTTCACGGAAGTGAAAATTTCCGCCGCGGCATCCGCGGGTACTTTAATGGTGTACACTACAAGCTGGTTTCCCTGGACAGCGTAAAATGCTGCCTGGTGAAGCTCCGCTGAAAATCTGTGTGAACACCTTCCGGCCATGCAGCCGGGCTGTTGAATATATTGAACCTTCAGCCTTGTTCCGCCGCAGAGCAAAAGAGGAACAGAAAATTGAATTTTACAGAATGAAGGAAACAGAAAGGAAGGACGAGATGAGCAGACGAGTAATACTGATTGTCATGGACAGTCTTGGAATCGGAGAAGAACCGGATGCAGAGCAGTATGGTGATCTTGGCTCCCACACTCTTCTGCACGCACAGCAGGGAACCCCGGGATTTTCCATCCCGAATCTTCAGAAACTCGGTATGGGAAACATCAGCGGCTGTGAAGCTTGCGGGCTGACTTTGCCGAATGAGAAAATCACCGGCGCCTATGGCCGTATGAGAGAACGCTCCAAGGGCGAGGACACCATCACCGGTCACTGGGAAATCGCAGGCCTGGAGACGGATATTCCGTTCAAGACCTACCCACAGGGCTTTCCGAAAGCGTTCATCGAGAAATTCCAGAAGGCGATCGGCATGGAAGTCATCGGAAACAAGCCGGCATCCGGAACGGTGATCATCGAGGAACTCGGACCGGAGCACGAATCCACGGGAAAGCCGATTGTATACACGAGTGCGGACAGTGTTTTCCAGATCGCCGCAAACACCGACGTCATTCCTCTGGAGAAGCTGTATAAAATCTGCGAAACTGCCAGAAGCATGCTGGTCGGCGGCTGGGCCTGCGGCAGAGTCATCGCGAGACCTTACATCATCAAGGATGGAAAGCGCATCCGCACCAGCGACCGCAGGGATTATTCCGTGTCTCCGAGCGGGCGGACTCTGCTGGACCACGTGAAAGAAACCGGCCAGACCGTATACGCCGTCGGAAAAATCCACGATATTTTCAACGGACAGGGAATTACGACATCTGTTCACACCACTGGAAATGAAAACGGCGTGGACTGCACCATCGAGGCGGAGAAAACGGTGGAAGACGGGCTGATTTTCACCAATCTGGTCGACTTCGACTCCCTCTACGGCCACCGCAGAAATCCAAAGGGCTACGGCGAGGCCATCATGGCTTTCGACCGCAGAATTCCGGAGATCCAGGCCGCAATGTGTGAAGACGACATTCTGATTCTGACCGCCGACCACGGCAATGACCCGATTCATGCAGGCACCGACCATACCAGAGAGTACGTGCCAGTCCTGCTTTACGGACAAAAAATAAAGCAAGGGGTCGACATTGGGACCCGCATGACCTTTGCCGATCTGGGGCAGACCGCGGCCGAATACCTGAGGACGGCGCCGCTGGCGCACGGAAAGAGCTTCCTGAGCGAGGTGCTGAAAGGGTAAATGAATCGTAATTAAACGATGCTATTGAAAATCAGAGGATTACTCAAAGAGGGGTATCATCATGGATATAATTGACATTATTGAGAAAAAACGGGATGGGGATGAACTGAACCGGGAGGAAATCCGCTATTTCGTGAAGGGATTCACGAATGGCTCGATTCCGGATTATCAGGCATCGGCGCTGCTGATGGCGATGTATCTGAATGAACTGACGGATGAGGAAACCTTCGAGCTGACGGACGCGATGAAGGATTCCGGAGATACGATCGACCTGAGCAGTGTGAGGGGCCATACGGTGGATAAGCATTCTACCGGCGGTGTCGGGGATAAGACGACGCTGATCGTTCTGCCTATGGTATCGGCCTGCCTGGTGCCGGTGGCAAAGATGAGCGGACGGGGCCTCGGATTCACCGGCGGAACCATTGACAAGCTGGAATCTATCCCGGGATTCCGCACGTCACTGACGGAAGAGGAGTTCTTGGAACAGGTGCAGCAGATTGGAATAGCGTTGACGGGCCAGACGGGTAATATTACGCCGGCGGATAAAAAAATCTACGCGCTCCGTGATGTGACTGGGACGGTGGAAAATATGAGTCTGATCGCCTCCAGTATTATGAGTAAGAAGCTTGCAGCCGGTAATGAATCCATCGTTCTGGATGTCAAAACCGGAAAGGGCGCCTTCATGAAGAGGCAGAAAGACGCACGTGAGCTGGCGGAGCTGATGTGCCGGATCGGCGAAAATGCCGGCCGGCGGACCTGCTGCCTGATCACTAATATGGATCAGCCGCTGGGTTACGCGGTCGGAAACGCGCTGGAAGTAAAGGAGGCTATTGATACGCTGAAAGGAAATGGGCCGGACGACCTGGTGGAGCTCTGCGAGCAGCTTGCCGGGATTATGATTTACCTGGGCGGGCGTGTCCGGTCGCTTGAGGAAGGGCCGATGATGGCACATGGCGCCCTGGCCAGCGGTGCCGCGCTGGATAAGTTCCGGGCGCTTGTAACCGCACAGGGAGGCGATCCATCGGTAATAGACGATCCGGACCACCAGTTCCCGCAGGCAAAGTTCCATCAGTCTGTCACGGCGAAAACCAGCGGCTATGTGCAGGATCTGGATGCCCATCTGGTCGGGCAGGCTTCCCGCAGCACCGGTGCCGGCCGTGAATCCCTGGATCAGGAAATCGACCCGAGTGCCGGAATCCTGCTTCGGAAGAAAGTCGGCGACAAAGTCAGTGTGAAGGATGAACTCGCTGTGGTTTACGCCGGTTCCAAACGCAAGCTGATCGAAGGTGTGGAAAAACTGGAAGCAGCCTATACGATTGGTAATAAGGCGCCGGAGAAAGAGCCGCTGATCCTGGACCGGGTGATGGGTGAAAGAATGTAACAATATAGTAGTCGACATTTTTGTTCGCGGATTTTAATAGAATTATTAAAAAGCAACGTGTGTATTGTGGCTTTTACACTTATACACCGTTGCTTTTATGCCATACTATAATTAGTTTTTCTATGAGATTATTAGGGGATCAGTTTGAACTTAAAGTGGTGTTCAAATCTTTTAAATCAGAATCCAACGTATTGAATTTACTTGAGGCTCGATTTTCGAATGTGTCCTCACTCATTGTAGGGAAATATGTAATTTGGCTGTACAAGGCATTTAAACTTTTATTTGTCGTTTGTATTTGATTGTGAAGCTTGGCGTATTTCTCAGGGTAATCAGATAAAGTTGCATATATTTTTTGTGACTTTTTATAGCTCTTTATCATTTTGCTATATAATGCTGCACCATCTCCTTCTGTGTAGTTATTAATACTATCACCGGGATCATACCAGTGATCCACATATTTCTCAGCCAGTTTATAGAGATTGTCACCACATGCAGTTGTAGTATTATAATAGTTGATCGCAGTGTTGTAATATTCGATTTCCTTTTCATAACGCGAATATCCAATAATAGCTCCGATTATGACGATTAAGATAATTAAGCTAATGATCCTTTTTCTTTTCTTAGAACCTGTTTTTTTCATCTGAGGCTTAGTGGAAGCAGGCTCATTTTTGGGTTGAATTTGGTGATCATTTTGATCGTAGTGTACGTTGTCTACAGCAGATTTTTCTTCTCTTTCAACGTCATCGACTTTAGTGGAGAGTGGTGCTCCGCAATGAGGACATGCAACAGCTTTATCAGAAACAGAGCCGCCACATTCAGGACATTTTTTTAAACTCATAATTTCCTCCTCTTTCATGAAACTTAAATAACATTTGCATATGAATAAGAATATCGAATTTTTAAAATTAAGTCAACGCCAATCAATGCAGATAATGATTGGCCAGGCTTTTGTTATGAAATCTTCAATTTGCACCACTTTTAGGACTTGACCTTCGGAGCCATCAACATATGACATATAATGAACCAAAATGTTGTATGTGTGTATACAAAAATCCTTTGATTTTATAATGCAT
>CAJMLL010000038.1 GCA_905214225.1 uncultured bacterium
GTATTTTCTCAAACTGTAACAGTGAATGGTAGGTGCATTAGCTTTGACGCTTACGCCCGAACAAAAATTTCCTCTTCAAGGAGAAAGCCGGCAGGGCTCACCTGGATGATGAACCGCTGCCGGCTTCTGCACTGCAATGTGTTAACTTCTTTTTCTGCCGATCTTCTCTTTTCCGAGAAACTTCATCGGCTATTTAACGGTTACAGCAACCTTCGTTCTGACACCGTTGGTACCAAGTACATATACGTTGCACTTTCCTGCTTTCAATGCCTTGACATTTCCGTTCTGATCTACACTGATGTTCTTTCCATCCTTAATGTAGAGATAGCGGTACATCGGGGCATGGCTCTTCTGCAGAATGGCATATCCGGAGTAAACACCCTTAACAGAAGGCTGAATCTTATAGGTCTTTCCGATCTTCAGGGTTACCGCATTTTTCTTCACACTGACGTTCTTCACGTTGGTGTATGCTGCCTTCTTCGTCTTCAGCAGGTTTCCGGCCGCAGAATGAACCGTAACGCTCTTCTTTACGATCTGCTTCTTTCCATCCTTGATCTGGTATGCTGCAACGTAGTACTTATATGCAGCGCCCTTTTTCAGTCCGGAACGCTTGTACACTCTCGGAGAAGAGGCGGAGACATCTGCCACCTTCTTGAATGGGTGAACATTCTTATAGGTATTGCAGTACGCTTCATAGACAAAGTATCCATCGACATTGGTCAGCGGTGTCCATGTAAATGTCTGCTCACTGCTGCCGTTGGCAATGACCTTCGGAAGCAGGATTCCCTTAACCTTCTTTACCGGATTTGGTGACGGGTTATTCTTTGTCCACTTTGCATAAAGGTCGATATCCTTATTTACCGGAGTATCAAAATCATATGCATTGGTATGCGCACTGTCCGTGTACCAGCCGTTGAAGGTGTATCCGTCCTGTGTCGGATCCGCCGGCTGAGAAACCTTATTTCCATCCGCAACAGTCTGGGTGAAGTTATCCTGTCCGTTGGCCGGGTGGAAGGTGACGGTGTGCTCTTCGGTTGGAGTGGATGGAGTAACCGGAACGTACGGAGCGGAGTTCTTTTTCCACTGGGCATACAGAGTTACATCCTTTTCATCGTCTGCATCGGTGAACTTATACGTGTCTCCCGGTTTATAAGATGTTCCTTTTCCATCTGCCTGAGTGTTCCATCCGGTGAGAGTATATCCACTGTTCTGGAAGTTCAGCTCCTTCGCCGTCTGAAGTTTTTCCGATTCTTCACCCGGCTTCCATTTACCATCGGAAGTTACTTCAGAAGGCTGCGATGTGTTGGAATTATATATAAGGTGAGATTTCTTCTTTATTGTAAGTGAACCATCCCAAATTTTTATATACAAATATCCCTCGGTGGTATCCCCTGCAACATATGAGATTGTTGCATTCTTTCCATTTTCTTCCTTACGCACATTTAATTGCTTTTGGAAGGTCAATTTACCATCAATCATTACTGACTTATTCTGTATTACAAGCTCTGGGGATTTTTCAGTTGGCTGATATTGTCCCTGGATCGAATATACTCCTGGCTTTTCGCCTTTATCTGGGCGATCAAATGACAGCGTATAAGCACTGTATTGATTAGGAGCGTCATTGTCAAACGTTTTTATATAAGTGACTTCAGGATCCTCTTCGCCTTCATATTTTGTTTGATTAGCAATTGAAATATTCATTACTGATTTAATCTGATGACGAATTGTATCCGGTGCATAATCACGATCTCCTATTCCAATAATGTACTCAAACACAGTTCCCGGTCCAGTGACTTTGTTTGTATAATTTCCTTTTTCGTCCGTCATTAACGTGACATTTGGATCCTTTTTGAGTGTATTGATAATCACTTGTAAAAAATCCTGATCAGGAGTAACCGTACCATAGTGCGGTCCATTATATGATTTATCCTTTGAGAAATAGTATATTCTGACATAATCTTTTCCTTCAACAAGTGATGGATCAACAGTAGCCCTTGGCAATTCACTTTTACTATTCCAGCTTGTCTTTCCATCATAGAATTTATAAGAAGGGATTCCAGGACTGCCATCATTAGTCACATAATACTTCATTGAATCTGTCCCTTCTGCAGAACGCCGTATTTTGCCAGGACTATCGCCCCTCCCGGTCTCTTCTGCAGCAAACGAAATACTCGTAAAGCTGAACGCCATGGTGACGGCTGCCGCCAGGACGAGAACCAGTAATCGGTTCAGTCCCTTTCTCTTGTTCTCTCTTCTCATAGTAAATACCTCCATTCTTGTTTTACAGTTACAGGAATGGCAGCTGGCTGTCTTCCGGAACATATCGCTTAGAAACTCGGAAGACCCTGTAGTTTTGCGTCCCGGTCTCACGGCCGGTTTGCCTTTTACATTTGACTGTATTTGAGTGAACTATTTGAGAACAATGGTTAATAAATGATCAAAACAGATCGTTTGGTTACATGTATGATATCATAAACACTTAATCTTCACAATACATTTATAAAGTATACATCTTTCCCCTATTCTTACAATATGAAAATGACTTGACAGTATCGGGTATCTGTGACCTGTTTTCTGCTCTACCGTTCATCCCCGCATTATTTTGCCTTGCTGATCACCTTTTGTCCAGAGAAGAATAACAGCGGATCTCCAACCTCGCTCTGGCTGGGAAATCCGCTGTAATGATACTTTTATGTACTTGTCTTTCTATCAGGTCAGGATCCACCAGATCACAAATCTCGCGAGCAGGAGGGATAGGATCAGCAGGATCAGCAGGCCCATGTACAGGGTCGCCCATCTTGCCCGGCTGATCTGTTCACCCTCGTAACGGGAAATCTGCAGCAGGTGCCAGGAATCGATGATGTTGACAACCGGAATGAACTGCAGTCCGATATGCAGATTTCTCCGGCTGTTGCCGTCTCCGGTCGTCAGGGACGGAAGGCGCAGGATCAGGCCGACGGCGTTACTGATCGGCACGATATGCAGAATGCCGCAGATCAGAAAGGCCGCCCCGCTGACTTCCCACGCGCGGCACGTATGCCGGGAAACGATCAGCAGTGTTGCTGTCATTGCAAACGCCGCGCTGAGGAACGGAAACATGGCGATGTACAGTTCCATCACAGACAAGGCCCTGCGCGCCGACAGCGGCCTGCGTTTTCTCACATCATTGATGTTCAGCAGGACGCAGCTGATGGACGCAATAATGCAGGGGATGACCGCCGCCGCAACATCGCGTGGATACTTGATTCCGGAGTTCAGATCCAGCGGCCACAGAAGGATCAGGAACGGAAAAACACCCAGCACCACTGACAGCCAGCTTATCCACTTTTTCATACAGGGATCACCTCTGATTCGGGTGGACCATGTTTTCCGGAACCACCCACGCGTCGAACTGCTCCGGCGTGACGAGATCCAGTTTCTGCGCGGCTTCTTTCAGTGTGAGATTTTCCTGGTACGCCAGCTTTGCAATTTTGGCGCTGTTTTCATAGCCGATGTGCGGGCTCAGGGCGGTGACCAGCATCAGGGATTTATTCAGATTCTCATTGATCTTTTCCATGTTCGGGCGGATTCCAGCGATGCAGTTCTTCCCGAAGGAATCCATGGCATCGGCGAGAAGTCCGGCGGATTCCAGGAAATTATCAATCAGGACCGGCATAAACACGTTCAGCTCGTAATTTCCCTGAGACGCGGCGATTCCAACGGCAGCATCATTTCCCATAACCTGTACAGCAACCATGGTGACGGCTTCGCACTGGGTCGGATTGACCTTTCCCGGCATGATGGAGCTTCCCGGTTCGTTCGCCGGGATAATCAGCTCTCCGATGCCGCAGCGCGGTCCGCTTGCCAGGAGGCGGACATCATTGGCAATCTTCATCAGATCGCAGGCCAGTGCCTTCATGGCGCCGTGTACGTAAACCAGGGCATCCTTGGAAGTCAGCGCCTGGAACTTGTTCTCTGCTGTTCTGAACTGGATTCCGGACAGTGCACTGATCTTCTCTGCAGACTTCACGGCAAAATCCGGATGTGCGTTCAGTCCGGTTCCTACTGCTGTTCCGCCCAGGGCCAGTTCTCTCAGGGACTCGGATGCTGCGGCGATCTGCTTCTCATCGTGATCCAGCATGGAGCGCCATCCGCTGATTTCCTGTCCCAGTGTAAGCGGTGTCGCGTCCTGAAGATGAGTTCTTCCTGTCTTCACCACGTCCATGTAGGCGTCTTCCTTCTCCTTCAGGAGATCCCGCAGTTTTCTGACGGCCGGAAGAAGCCGTGTCTCTACCGTTGTGAGGGCGGCGATATGCATGGCTGTCGGGAAGGTATCGTTGGAACTCTGCGAACAGTTGACGTGGTCGTTCGGATGCAGGAGCTGCTCCCCGGCAATTTCATTTCCTCTGTGAGCAATGACTTCATTAACGTTCATATTGGACTGGGTGCCGCTTCCGGTCTGGAAAATCACCAGCGGGAAGTTCCCGTCCAGCTTTCCTGCCAGAATGTCATCGCAGGCCTGACCGATCAGTTCTGCCCGTCTGCCGTCCAGCATGCCCAGCTCTTCATTTGCCTGTGCCGCGGCCTTCTTTAATATTGCGAATGCCCGGATAATCTCCTCAGGCATTTTCTTTTTTCCGATCTTAAAGTTCTCAAAACTTCTCTCTGTCTGCGCGCCCCAGTATTTATCTGCCGGAACACGTACTTCACCCATCGTATCATGTTCGATTCTGTATCCGCTCATTTTTCCCCTTTCTGACGCCCGCAGAATCCTGCAGGCGGAGCACCGAAACGGTGATTTTATGTTCTACTGCTCTTTCTGGATTTCCTCAAGCCAGTTTTTTCCAGTCTCAATCTGACGCGCAACCTCGGAAGGCGCTGTTCCTCCAAAGGACTTTCTCGCGTTTACACAGGCCGGAATGCTGATGTCTCCCAGCGCATCTCTGGTCACGCGGCTGTCAATCGCCTGAAGCTGCTCATCCGTCAGATCGGAAAAGTCACAGTTTCCGTCTTCACAGAGTTTTACCATTCTGCCAACGATATTATGCGCCTCGCGGAAAGGAATGCCCTCCTGGGCCAGATGTTCCGCAATGTCCGTCGCGTTCAGGAATCCCTTATGCAGCTGTTTCTCGATCATATCCGTGCGCAGCTCTGTCTTTTCCAGCATATTCGCGAAAATCGCAACGCAGGCTTTCCATGTATCCACTGCGTCATACAGACCTTCCTTATCCTCCTGGAAGTCCTTATTATATGCAAGCGGCGTGCCCTTCATCGTGGTCAGAAGCTGCATCAGATCGCCGTAAACACGTCCGCACTTTCCTCTGATCAGCTCCGCCATGTCCGGATTCTTCTTCTGCGGCATAATGCTGCTGCCCGTGCAGTAACTGTCATCAATGGCAATGTAGCTGAACTCCGAGCTGTTCCACCAGACGAACTCCTCCGCCCATCTGGACAGATGCATCATGCTGATAGACGCATCACTCAGGAACTCCAGCGCATAATCTCTGTCACTGACGGAATCCATCGCATTCTCCGTCGGCGCACGAAATCCCAGCAGCTCAGCCGTGTAATGACGGTCCGTCGGGAATGTCGTGCCGGCCAGTGCACAGGCGCCCAGCGGGCAGAGATCCATTCTCTCATAGGTATCCAGAAGCCGCTCAATGTCCCGCTTGAACATCTGGAAATAGGCCATGAAGATGAAACCTGCCGTAATCGGCTGTGCGTGCTGGATATGCGTGAATCCAACGGTAATGCTGTCCTTATACTGATCTGCCTTCGACAAAATCACCTCTTCAAGGTGAATCAGTTCGCTGACGATTTCCCGGATCTGTTCTTTCAGATACAGGCGTCCGTCAACCTGGCACTGATCATTTCTGCTCCTTGCTGTGTGCAGCTTTTTGCCTGTCTCGCCGATGCGCTCGATCAGGCGGCTTTCCACTGCCATGTGGATATCTTCATCATCCGCCGTAAAACTGATCTTTCCATCTTCGATGTCTTTCCGGATTCCTTCCAGGCCCTCAATGATCTTCTGTGCCTCTTCATCTGTCACGATAGCCTGCTTCGCCAGCATTTTTACATGTGCAATGCTTCCGCGAATGTCTTCCTGGTACATTCTCTGATCAAATCCGATCGACGCATTGAACTTCTTCACCATGTCATCCATATCTTTATGGAACCGGCCTCCCCATAATGCCATTTTCATTTCCCCTTTTTCTTATTCACTCTTTATGCATAATTACATGCTGCGTTTTACTGTATTTCTGAAAGGCAGGATGATCCTCACTCTGCCCCGTAATGACAAAACTCATCTTTCATGAATGCTAAAGCCGTATCCGCGTATTCTGATTTCTTTTTACGCATCTGACGCGCATACGTATCTTTTATTATTGCATTTCAGGCGGCCTGTGTCAATTCAACAAACGGTAAACTCATACTATACGGGAAGAAAGCCCTCTGCCATGGGAATTTCTTTTCCCAGAGCAGAGGGCTTCTGTATCATCCTGTCTTATTTTCTGGCTGCCAGAATCCGGCGTCTGCCGGGGGATTCTTCAGCCCGGAATGTTCTTTCCTTCGGCCTATTTCACCGTGACGCTGACGGTCTTGGACCCACAGCCGTTGAAGGTAGAAGAACCGGATTTCAGGTAATTGTATACCTTCACTTTATATGTGCCGGCCTTCAGATTTTTGATCGTCAAAGCTGTTGTCTTGTAATCACTGAAGCGATAGTTCTTCGTTGTCCCGTTTCTGGTAAGAGTTACAAAGTATCCGGTGTATTTCATCTTCTTGACGTTCAGCTTCAGGGTGCCTTTTGTCGAAGAAGAAGATACAATCTTATTCTGCTTCAGCAGGGCGCGCTTCTTCACGGACGAGTAGCCGCTGTATACGGATTTTCCGTCTGCTGTCGCAAGGGCTCTGACCTTGACCTCCAGACGGTCGCCGTAGTCGCCGCTCAGAGTATAGCTGGTCTTTCCGCCGGTGGAGACGGTCTTCCAGCTGCCGCCGTTCTTTCTGTAGCTGATCTGGTAATCCGACGCTCCGGAAACTGCTCCGATCTTTACCGTGGCTGCTGCCCTGGAAGTGCTTCCAGTGACGGACAGACTGCTGATCTTCTCCGGTGCCGTAGCACTGTTCTCTGAACTGCCGCGGCTGATGGAGGAAGTCAGGGTAACCGCTGTACGGCTGCTCAGCTCTCCGTAATAGGTCTTGCTGTCAGCCTTATCGTATGGACGAACGCTGACGTAATATTTCTGACCTTTCTTCAGACCGGTAATCGTCGTGCTGGTGGATGAAGTATCCTTCTTCGCAGCCAGGTTCGATGTCGGAGAAGACGCATTGCTGCTGACGTAAACACGATACTTGTCCGCATTGACGTCGTCCCAGGAAACCTTGATGCCGGTCAGCGACGATGTTGCTGTTACCGTCGGCTTCTCACACTTGGAGGTCAGTCTGTAGGCTCTCATACCGGAGTATGTGCCTTTGTAGGTCTGTCCGTTCAGTTCCATGGACGGAACAATCTGCAGGGTGTAGTCATCGCCCTCTTCTACATCGATTTTACGTGATGTTGTGGAATCACCGGTGTAGGTCTCTGTGTCTGCATCATCGTTGCTGTCGATCGCAGATACAGCATAGGAGACGGTGCCGGACGCGTTCTGGATCGGTGTCCAGGAAACGTCTGCCTCACCCTCATCCAGATCCAGGGCTGTGCTGATCTTGGCAAGGCCGAGGTAACGGTATCTGGTCGGAGAATAATCTCCGTATACCGCGTTTGATCCAGATCCATATACGGCGCGTACCTTAGCGGCCACTGCGGCATTATCAGATGTCTTCAGGGTGTAGGTCGTCTTTCCGCCTGTGGTAACGGTTTTCCAGTCTCCGTCGTTGGTCTTGTACGCAACCTCATAATTCTGTGCGTTGGACACACGGCTGAATTTCAGCTTGAGCTTGTCAGAAGACGGATATGCGTATGTGGTCAGACTCTTTACCTGTCCCAGAGATGTCGGTCTGCTCGTGGAGCTGTTGTCTGAACTTCCATTGCTGGCCTTATTGGATGTGGAAATCGTGAAGGTCTTGCTGATGGTATTGGAATAATCACCGATTCCGTTTACCACGACATAAGCGGTTCCCTTATTCACATTCTTGAAGTAAGCAACGGTGTAATCTTCTCCTGCAGTCAGGGTCTTGCTGCCGTCCTTGACCGTAACCTTTGGCTCCAGTGCATAACCGCTGTATGCCATCTGGCTGTATGGAATGGAAACGCTGCAGTTTCTGATGGATTTGGTTCCGGACTCCGTTCCTGTGCCGTTTTTATTATAGTAATAGAAGTCCATATCCACGTTACCGCTGATTCCGCTTACACTTCCGGAACTGCTGTACTGCCAGTAATCCACACGCTTGCTGTAGCTGTTGGTCGTGCTGTACTGAGCAAGCCAGAACGGGTAATCCTGCAGGTCACTCATATTGAAACGAGGTGACCAGTCGCAGACGCTTCTGTAGGTGTAGAACATCGGCGTATAGCCTGCGTTCTTGATGTACTTCATAAATGCCTTCGCATTGGCCGTCAGCTGTGACCTTACAGAGGCTGTCGGTCCGTATGTAGTCGTGCTCAGGCGGGAACCTGAGAGGAATTCATAGTCCATGACGACCGGCATATTCGGCTCAAGGCCGGCATCCTGAATCTGTTTTACTACCCAGGCCGCTTCTCTCTGTGCTTCAGATGTGGTCTTTGCCAGTGAGAAGTAATAAACACCGACATTGACACCGGCCTTCTGCGCATTCTGGACATTGGTCAGGAATTTGCTGTCGCCGTACTGCGTAAATGCTGATTTTCCATAAGTTCCACCGACACGGATGAAGGCAAAGTCAACGCCTGACTTCTTTACCTTCTGCCAGTTGATGGAACCCTGGAAGACGGAAACATCAATACCGTTAAATGTAATATAATTGCTGCCCTGCACATATGGCGGGTGATAGTAAGTCTTTCCGCCGGAGGTGCTGCTCGTTGCCGCAAAAACAGTCAGCGACAGCGCGACTATAACTGCTGTTATTACAGAAATCAGCAGTACCATCCGCCGGGAAACTTTCTTCTGCAAACTCAAAAAAACTCCTCCTTTACTGCCCGCTCTGCCAGCTGACTGGCTGAGCGCAGCGGTTTTCCTCTCTTCTCAGATCAATCATTACTTAGAAAACTTAAATAAATCTTAAAGATTCTTAAGCAATTATCTCTCATGATAATCGAAATGACTTCACTTGTCAAATCATATCATCTGATCAACACAAAACAGACTTTAAATATCCACTCATGTCATCTAAAATGATACTCGTAAAATAATAAATGAGAGATGAATTTATGTTTGGGTATGTAATTACGCAGAAGGAAGAGTTGAAAGTCCGTGAATTCAGCGTCTATAACGGATACTACTGCGGGCTGTGCAAGACCATCGGAGCAGAATACGGACAGCTGCTCCGGTTTGGTCTGCAATTCGAAATGGCCTTCCTGGCACTGTTCCTGGAGTCCCTCGACTCTGCGGAAGATGAAGTGTCCATGGAACACTGCGCAGCCCATCACATTAAGAAAAAGCCAGTCATTCGCGGCCGTGCGCAGAAATACGCCGCCGCAATGACCGTAATTCTTGGATATGAAAAAAACAGGGATGACATCCAGGATGACGGGCATACCATAAAGGCCTTGTCGCGTTCCGCCGTTCTCCACAGTGCCTATTCTACGGCAAAGGCTGAATTCCCAGGAACAGCAGACCGGGTACACAGCCAGCTTGCAAAGCTGTATGAACTGGAGCGGCAGAACTGCACTTCCATCGATCTTCCGGCCAACGCCTTCGGAGAAGTCATGAAAACCATCTTCCTCAGCTACTATCTCCATGAAGAAGATGATCCGGACCAGCCGGCGTCATCAGCTGAGCTGCGGATTACCAGCGCTTTCGCCTTCCAGCTCGGCAGATGGATCTACATGATCGATGCTCTGGACGACCTCGAAGAAGACCGGAGAACAGGAAGCTATAATCCGTTCGCATCCATCCCGGCTGAGCGTGTAAAGAGCCTCGGTTCTGCCCTGCTCTTCCACGCACTCGGAGAAATGTCCAAGGCGCTGGACCTGCTGGACATAAAGAAAAACCGCGGAATCATTGAAAACATCGTTTACCTGGGGCTGCACAGCAAGACCGACCAAGTGCTTGAGAAGGGGGAAACAAATAACAATGGGAAATAGAGATCCATACGAAATACTAGGCATTCCCCGTAATGCTTCTCAGGATGAAATCCGAAAAGCCTACCGGGAACTTGTAAAAAAATACCACCCGGATAAATACCAGGGAAACCCGCTTGCTGACCTCGCTGAAGAAAAACTGCAGGAAGTCAACTGGGCCTATGATACATTGACAAAAAACGGCGGCGCTTCTGCACAATCGCAGAGCTATGGCGGATACTCTTACGGAGCATCCGGCTCATCATACTCCGGCGGTGCTTACAGCTACGGCTCATCCGGCGCAGAAAGCCAGTACGGATCTTACACCGGCAGCTCGCCGATCTATAACCAGATCCGCGCCTACATCAACAGCAATAATATTTCTGCTGCCGAGCAGCTCCTCCTGCAGAACCGCGCAGAAGACGCAGAATGGCACTTCCTGTATGGTGTCGTTTCCTTCAAACTCGGGCGCATCGCCGAAGGCCTGCAGGACGTACAGACCGCCGTACAGATGGACCCGTCCAACGTCGAGTACCAGAACGCCTACAGCCAGATGAACAGTGTCGGCAGCATGTATCAGGGTATGTCCGCCGACCAGGGTTACGGAATGAACCCTCTCTGCTGGACCCTGCCGCTGTGCTTCTGCTGTTAAGCAGTGCAGAGCCTGGGAGTTTACCAGGAACAGTTACGCTGTATCTGCCGTCAGACAGTTGATTATTGTTCCATGATAATCATCACTGCACTGCCATAAAGCATTATATTATGAAACTTTTAACCGGCATATCAGCTGCATCATCTGCTGACATGCCGGTTTTTTCTGTTCTTCTGGGTGATAGATTATTTTTCTTCTGCAATTTCTCTATGCAGCTTCTTATTTCAGCTTCATTTCCCCGCTTTCCGGCAGACTCTTCATCTGGAAGGCTTTGCGGTTCAGCATGCGCATGGAGTTAACGATACAGATCATGGCGACGCCGACGTCGGCGAATACTGCTGCCCACATGCCGGCAAGTCCGAGCGCACCGAGCAGCAGAATGATCAGCTTCACGGCGATTGCAAAGACGATGTTTTCTCTTGCGATGCGGACGGTCCTTCTCGCGATGCGGATGACCAGCGGGATACGGTCCAGATTGTCGTCCATGATAACGACGTCGGCAGCTTCGATCGCTGCGTCAGAACCAAGAGATCCCATGGCAATTCCTACATCTGCGCGGGCAAGTACCGGCGCGTCATTGATTCCGTCTCCGAGAAATGCAAGCTTCTTTTTATTTTCTCTCTCCTCATTCAGGAGTTCTTCCACTTTCTGGACTTTTCCGTCTGGCAGAAGTTCGGAATAGGTATGGTCAATTCCAAGCCGGCTGCCGATGGCCTCGCCGACCTGTTTTCTGTCTCCGGTCAGCATGACGACCTGACGGACGCCCTCCTCTTTCATTTCGCGGATTGCCTCAGCGGCTTCCGGCTTTACGACGTCGGAAATGGCAATCGCGCCGAGGTACTTTCCATTTTCCGCAACATAAACGATGGTTGCGGCATCATCGCGTTCCTCAGAACATGAAATTCCGTGTTCCTGCATCATTTTTGCGTTTCCGACGATGATGCTGCGGCCGCCTGACTTTGCGATCAGGCCGCGGCCGCTGACATTGTCAACGGATTCCAGACCGGCAGGGTTTCCGGATTTTCCGGCAGCACGGCGGATGGATGCGGCGATCGGGTGGGTCGAGAGACCTTCCGCAAAAGCGGCAGTTTCCAGGAGTTCCTGCTCCGTTACTCCACTTGCCGGGCTGGTTTTTGTCACGGTAAACTCGCCTTTCGTGAGAGTTCCGGTCTTATCGGAAACGACGGTATCGAGTTCTGCCATCAGCTCCAGGTAGTTGGAGCCCTTGACGAGCACGCCCTCACGGGATGCTGCACCGATTCCGCCAAAGAATGAAAGCGGGACGGAAATTACAAGGGCGCACGGACATGAAATGACGAGGAAGGTGCAGGCACGGTAAATCCAGGTCAGCGGGTCGCGGGTGATGATGGACGGAATAACGGCCAGGATGACCGCGCCCAGAACGACCAGAGGTGTGTACCAGCGGGCGAATCTCGTGATGAAGTTCTCCGTTCTGGATTTCTTGGAGGTCGCGTCCTCGACCATTTCCAGAATGCGGGAAACGGTGGAATCCTCGTATTCTTTGGATGCTCTGATCTTCAGAAGTCCCTCGCCATTGATGCAGCCGGAGAGAATCTCATCGTCCTGTCCGACGCTGCGCGGAACGGACTCACCGGTCAGTGCCGCGGTGTCCACCATGCTTGCGCCGTCGACAACCACGCCGTCAACCGGGACCTTCTCACCCGGACGGATGACCAGAATATTTCCAATCTCCACGTCGTCCGGATCGATAGTTTCTACGGATCCGTCATCGTGAAGGAGATTGGCGTACTCCGGCGCGATTTCCATCAGGTCCTTGATGGAGCCTCTGGACTTGTTTACTGCATAGTCCTGGAAAAATTCTCCGATCTGATAAAACAGCATAACCGCGCAGGCCTCGGCGTTTTCTCCGACAACGAAGGCTCCCATCGTCGCGATGAACATCAGGAAGGATTCATCCAGCATCTGAAGATTCTTGATTCCGATCAGCGCGTTTTTCACGACGTCGCCGCCCGCGATGAAGTAAGGAAGCAGGTAGGGAATCATCAGAACCCAGTGGCTGCTGAACACACCTGTAAGAAGTCCCATCCTTTTCAGAATGTGTTCTCCGGCGACGATAATCACATAGATGATCAGCGCCAGAACAATCCGGTTTCTTTCCTTCCTCTGTTTCTTTGTCAGTGAACTGTTTTTCATTTTCTTTCCCTCCGAATCTGCCTTCACAGCAGATTTATTGTTTCAGCAATCTTTAATCCCAGTATCCCTTTATCATGGAGAAACGTGCGGAAAGCCGCCTGCATGGCCGTCCGCACGCTTCTCTGATCTATAATTTAAAGATAAATTTCGCAGTCCGGTTCAACCTTCTTGCAGGCCTTTACAACTTCTTGCATGATTTCGTCAAAACGGTCATCATCTGCATCGATCTTCATTTTCTGCATCATGAAGTTGACGTTTACGTCATTTACACCATCCAGATTCTTCACCGCATTCTCCATCTTTGCTGCACAGTTTGCACAGTCTACCTCGATTTTGAATTTCTTCTTCATTTT
Source organism: uncultured bacterium (assembly GCA_905214225.1). Taxonomy (GTDB): domain Bacteria; phylum Bacillota; class Clostridia; order Peptostreptococcales; family Anaerovoracaceae; genus Aminicella. Next base: position 13,358 of record CAJMLL010000038.1, read on the forward strand.
AAAGTTCCTTTCCGCCAGCTTTATGCCGGACTGCTTTGACTTCTGACCTTCCGCGGTTTCCTTCCGCCGCGCAGCCCCCTGTGCAGCCCGGGATTCCCGCTCTGTCAATGTTCGAGAAGTGTGTTCCTTACTCCTCTTCAATATGTTCTTTTCCCATTGCAATGATGGTCTTTACATGATCATCCGCAAGTGAGTAAATCATCGATTTTCCCTGTCTCTTCGCACTGACCAGATCCGAAGATTTCAGGATCTGCAGCTGATGCGACACGGCTGACTGATTCATGGAAATATCATCACAGATTTCTCCGACACTCTTTCCACCCTCAAACAAGTCATAAAGAATCCGGATTCTGGTCGAATCACCGAACACCTTAAACAGCTCGGCAAGGTCAATCAGCTCCTCCTCATCAATTTCATGGGTCAGGCGGTCTACCTTTCGGTCAAATAACTCAATTAAATCTGACATACTCATTCCTCCTGCTCTGCTTCTCAACCCTCTCCGCCGGCAGCAGTGAAATACTGCCTTTCTGTCCTTTCTCGGCGTTCAGGATCAGCTCTCTTCATCCGCTTGCTATGAACTATCGTTCATATGATTATATTATCATGTATTCATCAAAAGTCAATATGGCAAGAGAAAGAATTTAACTTTTTTCTGCTAAAGCGAATGGCAGCGACGAAGTGTGGAAACAGAGAAGCTGTTTTTTTGAATTTACACCACTACAGGTACTTAACAAAATTTTTCCGCTGCCGAATAGAAAATAAGCCCAGGGCGGTATCTGCTTTTCCTGTCAGGAAATACCTAAAACCACCTTGAGCTTTAATTGTTCCCGGCAGAAATCTTCTGTGACTATCGAATCGCTGCCAGGCAGATTTTCCGGTATTCTATTCTCCCTCTTCTGCTAATTATTATCATTCAGCGGCAGATAAGGTGCCATCGCTGCGGCGGTTCCGCTGATCGGCATGGTCTGCAGCCAGATGTGGCCCGGTCCGGTGAGCAGGGTGTTAAACACGCCTTCGCCGCCGAAGAACATGTTCTTCAGGCCCGGAACTTCCTGAATGTCCATGCGGACGCTTCCATCCATCGCCGCAACGTATCCGGTGTCTACGACGATCTGCTGGCCCGGCTTCAGTTCATATTCCACAACACTTCCGTCAATTTCCAGGAAGGCGGTTCCCATGCCGGACAGTTTCTGCATGATGAAACCTTCACCGCCGAAAAATCCGGAACCGAGGTTTTTGCGGAAGAAAATGGACAGCTCTACGCCTGCCTCAGAGGCGAGAAAAGCGGTTTTCTGCGCGATGATCTCGCGTCCCGGTCCGATCTCCACCGGCATGATGGAGCCCGGAAAAATGGACGCAAAGGCGATCATTCCGCGGCCTCCCATCGCTGTGTAGTGGTTCTGGAACAGCTTTTCTCCGGACATCATGCGGCCGAACATTTTCCGGAGTCCTCCGCCGCTGGTGGTCTCCATCTTCATGTTTGGGCTCATCCAGCTCATGGCGCCGGATTCTGTAATCATCATCTCCCCTTCGTTCAGGCTGCAGATGACGACAGGCAGATTTCCACCCTTGATTTCATAATTCATAGGCCTCTCCTTTTTACAATATTAGTTTGACGACTTGAATATCTTCCAGTATGTGCTGTACAGATCATCTCCATCCGGGCCGAGATCACGCAATACCTGGCATTTTGCAAGCTGCTTGTCGGACAGGAACAGGTTCGGATTGTTCCGGTATTTTGCAGGCATCAGCTTGCGCGCACCCTCATTTGGCGTGCTGTAGGTCAGATACTTGAAATTCTTATAGGCAATATCCGGCCGGCAGAGGAAGTTGATCCACTTCTCTGCATTGGTCTTATGGAAAGCGTTCTTCGGAATGACCCAGTTGTCGATGAACAGCTCCGATCCTTCCTTCGGTACGCAGAAGGCCAGATTCTTATTCAGTTTCTGGCTGTAGATCACCTCGCCGTTCCAGACCACGCCCAGTTTGGCGGAATTTCCGATGAGCAGGTCTCTGGCCGAGTCATTGACATATTTATAGACCAGCGGTCTCTGCGCAATCAGGTCGTTCACTGCACGTCTCAGCTGGGACTTTTTGGTTGTATTCAGGGAGTATCCGTCCTTTTTCAGGGCCACCATCAGTGTGTCGCGGACAGAATCCTGCATTAGAATGCTCCCTTTGTATTTCTTATTCCACAGATCCTTCCAGGACGTCACCGCGCCGTCTCCCAGCTTCTTCTTATTATACATGATTCCGGCAACGCCCCACTGGTATGGCACCGCATATTTATTACCCGGGTCGTAGGTTTTGTCCGCGATCTTCAGATACTGCTTTCCGATATACTTGATGTTCGGCACCTTGCTGAAGTCGATTTTCTGCAGCAGGCCCTCGGTCCGCATCTTTTCAATCATGTAGTCGGACGGACAGATGACGTCGTAGACACCGGCATGATTCTTGATGACCGGGTACATTTCCTCATTCGTGTCGAAGGTGTCCAGCACGACCTTGATGCCCGTCTCCTTCTGGAACTGCTTGACGACAGACGGATCGATGTAGTCGCCGTAGCAGTAGACCAGGACCTCATTCTTGTCCTTTTCTCCGCATCCCGTCAGCGTAACTGCCGCCAGCAGGGACAAAACAAGAATCAGCAAGAGCGAAACCGCCCGGCGCGCGGCCGTATATTTTCTTCCTTGTTCTTTCATTTTTTGTCCACCCTCCTAACTCTGCGGGGTTTCAACGACGAACTCGTCTTCCGGGGGACGGCCGTCCTCACGGTTGGCGATCAGAAGCACGGCCATGACCACGATGAAAATGATCGTAGACAGGGCGAACAGGGTCGGACGGATGCCGACCTTCACCTGGCTGTAGATCAGTGTGGAAATCGTGTTGATGCCTGCGCCTCTGGTGAAGTGGGTGACGACAAAATCATCCACGGACATGGTAAAGGCAAGGAGGAAGCCGGAAACGATACCCGGCCGGATGTCCGGAATCACGACTTTCCAGAATGCGGTCACCGGCGACGCGCCCAGATCCAGCGCCGCCTCGTAATTCTGCACACCGAGATTTTTCAGTTTCGGCATGACAGACAGAATGACGTAAGGGATGCTGAAAGTAATGTGTGCCAGCAGCACGGTTCCCCAGTTCAGGTAGAATCCGAAGGCGATAAAGGCCAGCATCAGAGAAATTCCGGTTACGATGTCCGCGTTCAGCAGCGGGATATTATTTACACCCAGAAGCAGCGCCTGGCCCTTCCGGCCGAAGTTCAGGATTCCCACGCAGGCAAGGACGCCGATTATCGTTGCAATCAGCGAGCTTACGATGGCGATGGAGAAGGTATTCCAGACTGCGTTCAGCATAGTCGTGTCGTGGAACATCTCCTTATACCAGCGCAGGGAAAATCCCGTCCAGGCGAACATGGACTTGCTCTTGTTGAAGGACAGCACCATCAGGGTGACGATCGGCAGGTAGAGGAAGAGCAGGATAATGATCAGATAAATGCCTCGAATTGCTTTTCTCATTACAGCATGCTCCCTTCTCCGTTTTTATCCAGCTTCATCAGTGCCGCCATGCTCAGGATGATGAATACCATCATGACCAGGGAAATTCCGGATCCCAGGTTCCAGTTGGCGCTGGTGGTGAACTCCTGCTCGATGATGTTTCCGATCAGATAGATCTTTCCGCCGCCCAGGATATTGGAAATGACGAAGGTGGTCAGGCTTGGAACGAAGACCATGGTAATTCCGCTGACGATTCCCGGCACGCACATCGGAAGGACAACCTTCTTCAGCACGATGGATTCTGAAGCGCCCAGATCATATGCCGCCTCGATGATGTTCGGATCGATCTTTTCCAGCGCGTTATAAATCGGAAGGACCATGAAGGGCAGGAAATCGTAGACCATGCCCAGGATAATCGCTCCCGTCGTGTTGATGATGTGCGGGAAAGGCAGATGCAGCATTTTTGCCGCGTGGTACATGATTCCGCCCTTCTCCAGGATGACCTGCCAGGCCATCGTTCGCAGAAGGAAATTCATCCACATTGGAAGCAGGAAAATAAAGACGATCAGGCCTTTTCTTCCGAAGGTGCTCTTTTTCAGAACCAGCGCCAGCGGAATGGAAAGCGCCAGACAGATCACCGTGCTGATGACGGAAAGGCTCAGGGAAAGGCCCAAGGCCTTCAGGTGCACCGGCTGAAAGACCGCCAGGATGTTCGCGGTCGTAAAGGCTCCCTTCCGGTCCGTAAATCCGTAGTAGACGATCATCAGAAGCGGAATCAGCGTTCCCGCAATCATCCAGACGATATACGGAACTGCAGGCAGTTTTTTCATCGATAAAATACTCCTTTCTCCGGAATTCCGGACTACTCGGCTTCCAGATCCAGTGCTTCCTGTTCCGGCTTCACCGGCTTGTGCATGATCTGAATATTAAACGGGATGACGTCAATGCTGACGTGCGTTCCCACTTCATAGCTCGTTGTATTCTGTGCCAGCCAGGTAAAGCCGCCGGCCTCAATTTCCATCTCATAGTGAACGCCGATGAAGACATTATGCGTAACCACGCCGTCCAGTTTTCCCTTTCCCGGCTCTCCGATCAGAATATCCTCCGGACGGATGACCACGTCGACCGGCTGGTTTTCGCCAAAACCCGTATCCACGCAAGGGAACTCCGTGCCGCAGATTCTGACCAGCTTGTCTCTGACCATGCAGGCATCGATGATGTTGCTGTCGCCGATGAAGTCCGCAACAAAAGCATTCTGCGGTTCATTGTAGATTTCTTCCGGCGTTCCGATCTGCTGGATATCACCGTTATTCAGAACGATGATGCGGTTGCTCATGGTCAGCGCCTCCTCCTGGTCGTGGGTGACATAGAGGAAGGTAATTCCCAGCTCTTCCTTCAGGCGGATCAGCTCGTACTGCATGTCCTCTCTGAGTTTCAGGTCCAGCGCACCCAGGGGCTCATCCAGGAGGAGAAGCTTCGGCTCATTGACGACTGCTCTCGCAATGGCGACACGCTGCTGCTGGCCTCCGGACATCTGGTCGATCTTGCGGTTTTCAAAGCCTTCCAGATTGACTAGTTTCAGACCGTATTTTACCTTTTCGCGGATATAGGAATCGCTTTTTCCGCTGATTTTCAGGCCGAAGGCGATATTCTGCCCCACATTCATGTGAGGAAACAGCGCGTACTTCTGAAAAACCGTGTTAATCTGCCTTTTATTCGGCGGAAGCGCGGTAATATCCTTTCCTTCAAAAAACACCTGCCCGCTGTCCGGCTTCTCAAATCCGCCGACGATCCTGAGCAGCGTCGTTTTTCCGCAGCCCGACGGTCCAAGCAGGGTAATAAATTCATTTTCTTCAACCGTCAGATTGAAGTGATCCAGCACGACATTATCATCGTACTTTTTACATATATCCCTAAGTTCGATCAGAGTTTTCGCCATCTGCATCCTTTCCTGAGGATTTTCTGCCGCTTTCCGCCTGCCATCCGCCCTTCCGGCGCCTGCAGCAGACAGAAAATGCCCGTTCCCCATCCTAAAACGTAAATGCCGGCAGACGCACATCCTCAGAAGATTCTGAGGCCTGCTCCGCCTGATTACGCAGAAAGAACCGCACCCGGCTGCGTACGGTTCTTCTGCCTTTCCTCATAAATAACAATATTCTACCACAGAAAATCCATCCCTGCTACAGAATCAGCGCCCCATCTTCCTATTTACGAAAGTTTTACAAATCGCTCTTTTCCCTGATCCACAGGGTTTGGGAAACCATTTCTGCCTCTCCGTTTCCGTCAGAAAGACCAGATGCTTTCTTAATTGTTTCTTAAATGTTCTGAAATGCTCTTGCGCCCTTCCGCTCATCGTTTATCATGAAATACGTTCCAATGTTACTGGATAAATCATGAAAAGAGGCATCTATGAATAAACAAGTTAAATTCCTTGCCTTTGCTCTTTGTCTGACGGTAACCGCCACATTCTCAACGGTTCCATCTCTGGCAAAAAGCAATGTGCAAGGCAGCTCCCCGCAGCGGAAAACCGCGTCTTCGGTCCCTTCCGGCAGCGTAAATGCGAAAAAGGATCCGCATTCTATTCTGATCACCTATAAAAAGGGCGTTTCTGCCGCTGAAGCGGAGAAGCAGACAGAAAAAAACGGACTGGACGCCCAGGACTCCCTGAAATCCTCCGGCCATGCCGTCGTCAAAGCAAAGCTTGACCGCGGCACAAAGGTCAGCGAAGCGGTTTCTGCGATGAATCAGAAGAAAGAGGTCGCCTCCGCCCAGCCGAACTATATTTACAAGATTGCGGGCGCGAAGAGCAAGGGCGCTGCGAAAAAGACTTCCGCAGGCAAAAATACATCCTCTTCCTCTTCGGAGAAATCCACATCCGATCCATATCTTGCGAACGGACAGGCTTATCAGCTGAAGACCACCAATGCAGAGCAGGCCTGGAGTTTTCTGGAAAGCCGGAAACACGCGACGACCACCGTTGCCGTCATTGACACCGGTGTCGACACGGAGCATGAGGACCTTCAGAAAAACCTCATCACAAAAAACGGCTGCTACACCCGCGTTACAGATGGCACGGAAAGCCAGACGACAGACGATTCCGGCGATCACGGCACTCATGTGTCCGGAATTATCGGCATGACTTACGGCAATGGAAAAGGGGCTGCCGGCATTGCGGCGGGCCATCACAACGACCTGGTGCGCGTGCTGATGATCGGCGCCAGCAGCGACGGCGAGTCTCTCAGTACTTACGACGTTATCAACGCTCTGAATCTCGCGCAGACAGAGGGCGCAAAAGTTGTAAATATGAGCTTCGGTTTCGGCGTTAAGGACCGGATTCTGGAACAGAGTCTGCGCAGCGCCGACGAACACGGCATGACGCTGGTCGCCGCCTCCGGCAACGATTCCAACGACTATAACGACACGCCGGAAGAGGAAAATGAAGTCATTTCCGTCAACGCGGCAAATGAGAAAAAGAAACCGGCATTCTTCTCCGATTTCGGAAGCAGCACAGACGTTTCCGCACCGGGATTCCACGTGCTCAGCAGCATCCCGGGAGACCGCTATGAAAAAATGGACGGAACCTCCATGGCATCTCCTTGTGTCGCCGCGGAAGCCGCTCTGGTCCTCGATGCGAACCCGGACCTCAGCCCGCAGCAGGTCAGAAATATCATCTGCGGAACGACCGATTCCGATCATTTCAGCCAGTACAGCGCCTACGGAAACATTGACTGCCTGAAAGCTGTGCAGAGCGCGGCAGCCGCAGGAAATTCCGCCGTTTCTTCTCTTGAAGTCAAGCCGTCCAGCCTGGAGCTGACCGAAGGCGATGACTGCGGAATCGACAGCCTGGTCCGCCCGGCATCCTGCACACAGGACATCAGCTGGAGCAGCGCCGACCCTTCCGTTGCCACCGTTTCTTCCTCCGGCATCGTCACCGCGAAGAAATCCGGAAACACAACGATCACCGCATCCTGCGGAGGAAAGACAGCCTCCGTCTCCGTCACGGTAAAGCCAGAGACGAAAGCGTCGTCCATCACAATCGCCGGCATCCCGTCAGGCCATGAAATTCTCCTGGGCGATTCCCAGTCCCTGACCGCCACCATTGCGCCGCTTGACGCCTCTAATATGGAGCGTTACTGGACCTCCGACAATCCGGACGTCCTCTACTGCGACGGAAACACCGACCCGGTCCTGACCGCCCGCCATGTCGGAAAGGCCGTCATCAGCGTCCGTAATTACGACGGCAGCGTCTCCGACCAGGTCACCCTTACAGTAAAGAAAGCCCCGGACAAAATCCGAATCAGCAAGGGCGTAAAATCACTGAAAGCTGGTTCTTTCAGCCAGTTTAAGGCCTTGGCCACAGAAAACGGCCGCGCAAAAGACGTTTCTCAGCAGATTCACTGGAGCATCAGCGGATCCGCCGCCAGCATCACAGGCAGCGGACTCCTGACCGCGAAAAAAGCCGGCACCGTGTACGTCAGCGCTTCCGTCACAACGCTGGGAAATTCCGGATCCCACGTAAAACTGCGCGCAGTAAAGAAGGTGAAAATCACAAAAGCCGGTGCATCTTCTAAAACGAAGAGACATGCAGGGCTTGGAAATTCCGCCCGGACCAGTCAGAAAGCCGGCCAGACCGCTGCGGCGTCCTCTGGCGCGTCTGCTTTTGCCGGAAATGGATCTGCAGGCAGCTCAAATTCAGCAGCTGCCGGGAAATCTGAGAATATTGACACTGACTCGGAAAATAGCGGGTCCGGGTATACTGTATCCTCAAATAAAGCGGCTGCCGCACACATAAAAAGCACCGGCAGTTCTGTCGAAGACCTGCGCCAGAAATATATTCTCGCACTTAGCGAACTGGACAGCCAGTACGAACAGAACAAAAATATGTACAATCCCGAGGTAAAGAAGGAAATCGAACAGGCACGTTCTGCAGTCATGCTGCGTCTTCAGATGCTCCAGACTCCATACCAGGCTGCAGATGCGTCGAATTACTATACCAGCGATCTCGCACTTTATCAGCAGCTTCTGAATTTCAATACGAGCATCGCACCGGAAAGCAGCAGCCTGAAGGATCTGAAGGCCAGAGCCGTCCGGAAATTCCAGGCTGAAATGCCGAAAAACAAGAAGAAATACAGTGCCTATTACTGGGGCATCATCCAGAACGTCCGGTCTTCTGAGATCCGGAAACTGAAGCAGGCTTCAAGCTACTCCGAACTCCTCCAGACCTGCAATGAGATCTCCAATAAATACGATATTTCCATCAGTCTGACCGGCGATGATGATGATATCAATCTCATCGATCTGATTTCCCAGCTGATTTCCGGATTGGGCAGCCTCGATGCTTCATCCGCTCCCGCAAAACCATGGTACAGCATAAAAGCGGCTGGACAGAAGCGAACCTCTGTTCTGAAGGCATTGAAAAAGAATAATGACCGGCTGCAGAAATCGCCGGCTGTCTCTGCCTCTGACAAGGCCGCCATGGCAAAGCTCTATAAACAGGACGTCAGTGAGGTGAAAAAAGCCATCGATGTGGAAGAAATCCGCACCATGAATTCCCTCTTCACCGCCCGGACGAAAGCCCTGCTGACGGTCACCGACCCGTCCAGCAAATACTACATCAGCAGCAATGCGAAAAGCCGTCTCTGCAGGAATATCAGCACTCAGTACCAGTCCCTTCCGCTGAAAAAACTGAGCCTGTCAAAGCGCAAATCCCTCTGGGAAAAGTGCCAGACCGCCCAGACAAATATCAGCGCCGCAATCAACCGTCCGGAGGCCATGAGCCTGTACAGCAAGATGGTGAAGACGCTGAAGAAGTATAAGTAGAGAAGATGAACATCTGGATTTAATCGGCTGCGAAAATGACTGCCACACTGCCGACGATCCAGATTGTACAGTTAAAAAACAGGGCCGCTGCCCTAAGCTCATTTGAGCTTAGG
>CAJMLL010000039.1 GCA_905214225.1 uncultured bacterium
ATCTACCAGATTACTGCTTAGTGGATAGTGTCCAACTTATTATTGCAATTTAGGGAAATAAATCTCAATTATTTAATTACACTCGTGAAGATACTGCAGACTGCAGAGTTTTGCGGTTATAAGGCAGAAGAGGATAACAGAACTGCCGTCAATCTCTTGTTAAGTTATTGTTTTGTCACGAAAACACGCAAATTTTCACCGGCCGCAAGAATGGTACATCTGCCGTCAAAACCGCTGCGGCTGCATTGCGCAAGCAGTGACAGTGCACTGTTTTCAGCATTGTATACTGTATTCTGTACATAAAATATGGCAAAAAGTAAAAAATTATCGTGTCTTTTCTGTTTTCAAGTACAAAAATATGTTGTAAAATATATATGTAATTTATCCAATCACTTTTACATTTGGTTAGGAGGACCATTATGACAGTTCTAAAAGCGATTGCCCACAAATATAATGATACGAGTCTGATCATCCGCATCATTATCGGGCTGGTTATCGGAGCTGTGCTTGGTGTCGCCTTCAAGCATCTGGCAGCCATTTCCATTCTCGGAGATCTGTTCGTCGGAGCACTGAAAGCCATCGCGCCGGTTCTGGTATTCGTCATCGTTATTGCAGCACTATGTCAGGGGTCCAGCAAGCTGGACCGCCGTTTCGGCACAGTCATCGTTCTGTACCTGATTGGTACATCGATGGGCGGCGTTGTCGCAGTTATCGGAAGTTTTATGTTTCCGCAGACGATTAAATTCGCCAAGGCTTATCATGCAGACAGCGTCGTTAACGGGTTTGGACAGATTGTCCACAATCTGCTGATGAATGTCGTCGATAACCCGGTCAATGCGCTGGTCAATGCCAATTACCTGGGCATTCTGGCATGGGCCGTGATTTTCGGCCTTGCTCTGAAGCGTTTTGCCGCACCGAATTCACAGCGTTTCATGAAAGACCTTTCCGACGCGGTTCAGCAGGGTGTACGCTGGGTCATCAACTTCGCACCGTTCGGAATCATGGGTATCGTTTACACCAACGTATCCACAAACGGACTTTCCATTTTCACAACCTACGGAAAGCTGCTTCTGCTCCTGGTCGGATGCATGCTGACTGCAGCACTGCTGGTCAACCCGCTGATCGAGTTCATCGTACTGAGAAGAAACCCGTATCCTCTGCTCTGGAGATGCATCAAGGGTTCTGCGATTACCGCATTCTTCACCAGAAGTTCCGCGGCGAACATCCCGGTAAACATGGGACTCTGCAAGCGCCTCGGTCTGGATGAGGACATGTACTCCGTATCCATCCCGCTGGGATCCACCATCAACATGAACGGAGCATCCGTAACCATTTCCGTCATGACCATGGCCTGCGCACATACACTGGGCATCAACGTTGACCTTCCATCTGCGATCGTCCTTTGTATTCTGTCCGCATTCGCTGCATGCGGTGCATCCGGAGTTGCCGGAGGTTCTCTGCTGCTGATCCCGATGGCCTGCTCACTGTTCGGCATTTCCAACGAAATCGCCATGCAGGTTGTTGCTGTCGGCTTCATTGTCGGCGTTGTTCAGGACGCTTTGGAAACTGCGCTGAACTCTTCCGGAGACGTTCTCTGGACGGCAACTGCAGAGTATCTTTCCTGGAAGAGAAAGGGAAAGAGCCTGCCGACCTTCCTTGGCGGAACGACTGTTGTAGAAGAGAGCAATACGCATAAGCATCATTACACAACGGAAAATACAGAGAAATAAAGATTCAGTCTGCTGAATCCTGATTGAACCCGTGGAGTCATCCGGCTTCACGGGTTTTTCTTTCTGAATCAGACAAAAGAAAACCGCCAGGAGAAAGAGGCTGTGTGACCGTCTCGGGAACGAATTCCTTTTCCTGCAGGACACAAAAAGGTCCGGACAGCTTCATTCTGCCCGGACCTTTTCTGTTCTCTTTTTCATGGAATGGAATACTTAACACAGTTCCGTCTGTATCCGTTAAATTCTCTGCCTCTGCTATTTCTCCTGCTTTCCTGTGAGAATGGCCAGAATCTTGTATGCCGTAAAGGTCAGTGCCGTATAGGCTGCATACGGAAGACAGGAAGAAAGGATCTGACTGACCGCCTGTCCCATGATGCTGGAAACGCTTACGCCATAGTTGGATGCATAGCTCTTGATGTACATAATATTGTAAATCAGGGAGTAGACAAACATAGCGGCGAAAATAAGCGACAGGACCAGAAGACAGATCTGCAGCCATCTGCCTGAGCCCTTGCTGCCGGCCTTTTTATTCTTGCCTGTCTTTTTTGTCTCTGCCTTCGCTTCCTCTGCGGATACGATATTTTCTTCTGTTGTGTTCTGATTGTTCAGGTTTTCTGTTTCCATGGGTCCCCCATTCCAATAAAAATAAATAACGAATAAATCTATTACTGAAAATACGGAGCGATCTTTTCTCTGATTGTGGTCAGAATGGTATTCAGATCTTCCTCCGCGCACTCCCAGTCGGTCATCAGCAGGCCTGCCACGCTTCTGTACAGCTGGTCACGGTAATGTTCAACAGCCTGATCCAGTGTCTTATGTTCTTTCAGAAGCGGTGAAACATCATATTTCCCGTAGTCAAGGGTAAGCGTGAACCGCTTACGCGGACTGCCTTCTTTTCCACCCGGAAAATCCATGACATCAACGGTCAGCTCCTGATTAAAGTCCCGGCTGATTACAAGCTTGACAAACTTCTTCATCGTTCAGCACCTTCTTTCTATTTTTTTATTGTAACACAGATATTCCGCTGCCGTCCATCTGACCGTTTACTTTTCAGACTTCCTTCACACATTCTCCCGAAAAGTGCGCTTCAGTATGCTAATTCTGTGCGTCTTCCAGGTATTCTGTCAGGCCGGCCAGCGTTTTCGTGTCGGTGAAGCGGGCGGAAGAAGAGGAGGATCCCATGACGACACTGACATACATCTGACCGTCTACCGTGTAGGCGCCGCAGAAGGAATATCCGCCCAGGGTTGTCGTTCCCGTCTTCAGTCCCTGGAAGGTTCCCGTTCCGAGAAGCGCATCTGTGCTGTACAGGGTATACTTTCTGCCTTTTCCGGAATAAATGATCTTGCTCTTCTTCTTTGCAATACTGCGCAGAGCATTCATATCTGATGCGGTCATGATGTAGCTTCCGATCAGAGCCTGGTCTCTGGCTGTAGAGTAATTCCCGGTCGTGTCCAGGCCGTGTGCGTTCTTATACACGGTTCTGCTGCAGCCCAGCTCCTCTGCCTTGTCGTTCATCATCGAAGCAAAATTGCTGGTGCTTCCGCCGACTGCTATTCCTGCGGCGCAGGCCGCGTCGTTGGCAGAAGGAAGCAGCATCGCATAGAGCAGGTTTCTCACGGTCATCGTATCTCCTGCCTTCAGCCCGATTCCCCAAGGGGTATTGGCCGCTTCGGAGGTGATCTTTACCTTATGACCGAGCGTAAAGTTCTCACGAAGGAGAATTGCGGTCATCATCTTGGTCATGCTGGAAGGTTTTCTCTCAGTATCCGCATTTTTCTGGTAGACAAGCTCATGCGTGTCGGCATTCATGACCACTGCGGTTTTCGCGGATACCGGATTGAAGGTCGTGGTCGTCTTGGAAGAGAGCTTCGACGCACCGGCAGACTCCATGGCTTCCTTAGAAGTGCTGTCACCGGAATAGGAAGAACCATCGCCTTTGACGGCATCCATGACAATCTTATATTTGGTCGTGCTTCTGCTTTTCCAGTAATCACTGAACACCAGTTTTACCTTTGCCTGGTAGGTATCACCCGTGGTATAGCTGCTGTCCTTTACCCACTTTTTTGTATCCGGATTATAGTGATAAAGCCTGACGGTGCGGCCGTATGCCGGAGCGACCCTGATGGTATCCGTCATGGTTTTTGTGTAATCTTTCCGGTTATGCGAAGACGCAAATCCAGTTACAGTCGTCGTGACAGGCGTCACGGAAGTATCCGTTGAATCGGACGCTGCTGTGTCCGCGTAGCTGAAGGAAGGCACTGCAAGTGCTGCTGCCATTGCCATCGTCAGCACTACAGCTGCGGCCTCTCTGGCTGTATGCTGAAAAGGCCGATTACCTTTTTCACTTCCTTCATGTCCGGAATTTCTGTTTTCCGGGGATCCGGTGAAGCTGATCATTACGTTCTCTCCTCTCTGCAAGTCATGCGCAGACCGGCATTCAGCAGTGCCGGCCTCTTGTAGGTATATTTTGGTCCTGATAACAAAGAACGGGCAGAATAAATACTTATTCCGCCCGCAGACTTTTCCCTTATTCTAATATAGTTCTTAAGAAAAAGCAAATCGATTCTTAATAATATTTAAGATTCTCCCGCTTCCCTGGAAAAATGGCATTTCCCGCAGAGAATTACATTCTTACGCCAACCTCGTTCAGAGAGAATCCCGCGCCGGTCAGAGCATCCATGATTTCTTTCTTATGCTCTGCATCGAAGGACTCGAAGGTTACGCTGACTTCAACGGCCTGTGCACGGTTAGTGCTTACCCAGCGGTTGTGGTCGATGCGGAGAATGTTGGCCTTATGCTCTGCCGCAATTCTCGTCATCTCAGCGAGCTGACCCGGCTTGTCCGGAACGCGGACCGTTACAGTGAATACACGGCCTCTCTGAATCAGACCATTCTCGATCATGGAGCCCATGGTGGTAACATCCATGTTTCCGCCACTCAGGATGCAGACGACTTTCTTTCCCTTCAGGTCCATCTGCTTGAGAGCGGATACGCTCAGCAGCCCGGAATTCTCAACGATCAGCTTGTGGTTTTCAACCATATCGATGAAGGAACCAACCAGATCCTCATCATCTACACAGAGAACTCTGTCGATATTATCTCTTGCATACGGGAACACATTCTCGCCAACCTTCTTTACGGCAGTTCCGTCAGCAATGGTTGTCGCGCTGGCCAGCTCAACCGGATGTCCGGCTTCCAGAGCCGCTGTCATGCTTGCTGCCTTTCTCGGCTCCACACCGATGACTTCAATCTCCGGCTTCAGCATCTTGGCGCAGACCGCAACTCCTGTGGACAGTCCGCCGCCACCGATCGGTGCCAGAATCATATCTGCATCCGGAAGCTCATCCAGAATCTCAACAGCAATGGAACCCTGACCGGTAGATACATCGAAATCATCGAACGGGTGAACCATGGTCAGACCCTGCTCGTCAGCGAGTTTCTGTGCATATGCGTAAGCGTCATCGTAGACATCTCCGTAGAGGACAACCTCAGCACCGTAAGCCCTGGTTCTCTTAACCTTGATCAGCGGAGTTCCCACCGGCATAACGATGACTGCACGGCAGCCGAACTTCTGTGCCGCATAAGCAACGCCCTGCGCGTGATTTCCTGCAGATGCCGTAACCAGACCCTTTGCACGGTCCTCTTCACTCATCTTGCTGATCTTATAATAAGAACCACGTACCTTATAGGCGCCTGTGCGCTGCAGGTTTTCCGGCTTCAGATAGACATCTGCGCCCGTCATCTTGCTGTAAAACTCACTGTGGATCAGATTCGTCGGCAGAGTGACCTCTTTGACGATCTTTGCAGCTTCCAGAAAATTTTCTTTCGTATACATATTCTCTCCTCCATTTAAAATCAATCCAAATCCTTAACCCATCTGAAATTATAACACACATCCCCGCTTCTGAATGGAAGGGCGCGGTATTTTTTGGGATAACAGGCAGATTATTTTCATTTCTTGTTCATCCGACAAAACATACCGCGCAAGATTATGTACCTGCATCCAAACACGGGATTCCGCCGGCTGTCCCCGCAGGCAGCCCCCTTCTGATAGCTGATCGATTCACCTTATGGAAGCATTTTCCGGAGATCCTGAAGATCATCCGCAATCCCCAGCACCCCGTTCTCCCGGAGCTCTTCATCCGTTCCAAAACCATATTCCACACCGATGCAGTCAATTCCGCACTGTCTGGCTCCGGCAGCATCAAATTTTGTGTCTCCGATCAGGACAACATCGTCTTTCTGAAAAGGAGGACGTTTCTTTCCGCTGTAGGATTCTGCACGGCGGAAGGCTTCATGCAGAACTTCCTGCTTGGTATCGATTTTCCCGTCCAGGCTGGCGCCGACGATCTCGTCAAAACAGTGATCCACCTTGAGATTGTGCAGGATTTTCCGGCACATAACTTCCGGTTTCGATGATGACAGAAACTGCACTTTACCCTTTGTCTGATAATACTGAAGCGTCTCCTTTACTTGAGGAAAGAGATCGCACTCGTACAGCCCGATCTTATTATAGCGCTCCCGGTAATAATCCAGGCCCTGATCCGCCTGCTCCCTCGTCAGTCCGGAAATCTTCTGAAAAGAATCCCGAAGAGGCGGACCGATGTAGCGGCGGAGCGTATCCGGATCCTGTTCATCAATGCCGAACTTCGAAAGCGCATACTGCACGCTCCTGGTCACGCCGTTGTAACTGTTGATAATCGTCCCGTCCAGATCCCAGAATATATATTTATAGTCCTTCATTACATTCAACTTCCTCTGTCTGTATTTCATTCCTTCCACTTCCGTATCCGGCGGCGCAGAAGGGTGATGTTCATATTCTATCATATCTGTATACAGGATTTCTTTACCATTTTGTAAAATCCTTCCGCATTTTTACTAGCCTGGCGGTCAGGTCCAGTCTGTGGTTTTGCATGAATACCCAAGTAATCTTCCATTCATAAGTATATTATGTACATAATAAGCTCTTTCTTCTGCATACTTTCCGATCTGCTGCAGAAAATTTCCCTTTAGAATTGCCTGGCCCAGCAGAATCAAGTATAATAGATGTCAACCATTTAACAGATATTACAGTACACAGGAGGAGCAGATGAATTTTCTTGAAGAACGAATTTTGAAGGACGGTCACGTCCGCCCGGGAAATATCCTGAAGGTTGACTCGTTTCTCAATCACCAGATTGACGTTTCCGTTCTGGATCAGATCGGTGAAGCCTTTTATAAAAAATATGGCAACAGCGGCATCACTCGCATTCTGACCATCGAATCATCCGGAATTGCCATCGCGGCACTTACCGCGCAGTATTTCAAGATTCCGTTCGTTTTTGCCAAAAAAGCAAAAAGCAAGAACATCGACGGAGATGTCTTCACCTCCCGTGTTCATTCCTATACCTATGATAAAG
Source organism: uncultured bacterium (assembly GCA_905214225.1). Taxonomy (GTDB): domain Bacteria; phylum Bacillota; class Clostridia; order Peptostreptococcales; family Anaerovoracaceae; genus Aminicella. The sequence continues at coordinate 7,130 of CAJMLL010000039.1, forward strand.
ATTACGACATCACCCTGTCAAAGAAGTATCTGGGTCCGGACGACAAGGTCCTGATTATCGACGACTTCATGGCAACCGGAAAAGCCATGCACGGACTTCTGGACATCTGCGGCCAGGCCGGCGCAGAAGTTGCCGGCATCGGCATCGCCATCGAAAAGGGATTCCAGCACGGCGGAGATGAACTCCGCGAGCAGGGCTACGATGTAACCAGTCTGGCCATCGTCGACAGCATGGACGACTGCAAACTGGTCTTCAGAAAGCAGGACTAATATCCAGAAATCTTCAGGCAGACCTAAGGATTCCATGCGGAAAGGCCTGAAAACAAAACAAGAATTAAATAAGGCTGCTGCACTGCACCGCCATGCCACTTCATGAGAAAACACGGATCCTCATGAAGAAGACAAAGCCATGCCTGCAGCAGCCTCTTTTTTCCATACACCCAGGCCTATTCCTCACCGTCACTGATGGCAAAAGAAATTTCCGCATCGACAGCAATTTCTCCATCGACTTTCGCGCAGGCCTTTCCAAAACCGACCGGCCCTTTCTTTGCGGTAATCTCGCAGGACATTTCCAGAACATCCCCTGGAACGACGACCTTTCTGAACCGGCACTTCTTCACGCCGCCAAATACAGCAATCTTCCCTTTATTTTCCGGCAGCGACAAAATCGCGCAGGCTCCTGTCTGGGCCAGTGCTTCCAGAATCAGAACTCCCGGCATCATCGCTTTCTGCGGAAAATGTCCCAGAAACTGCATTTCATTGGCAGATACACACTTGATTCCCCTTGCGTACTCTCCCGGCTCCATATCCGTGATCTTATCCACCAGCAGAAAAGGATATCTGTGCGGAAGAATTTTCCGGATTTCATCATTATTCAGCTTCATTCCATGCCTCCTTAAATCACCATGCCACCGCTGACATTCAGCACCTGACCCGTAATGTACGACGACTCTTCCTTTGCCAGAAATGCTGCCGCGTTCGCGATATCCGCAGGTTCTGCCATGCGCTTCATCGGAATCGCCGCAATCATGGCCTCCCTGGTCTTTTCCGGCAGAGCCCTTGTCATATCCGTATCCACCGCACCCGGCGCCACCGCATTGACCGTAATTTTTCTCGATGCCAGCTCCCTTGCCAGAGACCTTGTCATTCCAATAATTCCGGCCTTGCTCGCCGCATAGTTCACCTGTCCCGGATTTCCCGTCAGCGCAGAAACTGAAGAAATACTTATGATTCTGCCGTAGTGCGCCTTCATCATCGGACGGCTGACCGCCTTCATCATCAGAAAGGCCCCCGTCAGATTGGTATCAATTACCTTCTGAAAATCCTCTTTCCCCATACGCATGATCAGATTGTCTCTCGTCACACCCGCATTATTCACCAGAATATCAATTCTTCCGAACTGCTTCAGACAAAAATCAGCCAGCAGGGAGCAATCCTCTTCTTTTGCCACGTCCGCCTGAAAAGCCTGCGCATCGACGCCGAGCTTTCTGCACTCCTCAGCAGTCTCCTCCGCAGCCTGCTGACTTCCTGCATAATTTACAACAATATCATTTCCGTCCGCTGCAAGCTGCAGACAGATGGCGCGGCCAATTCCTTTTCCGCCGCCCGTTACGATTGCTGCTCTCTGTTCACCCATTTTTATCTCCTTATCTTTCTGGCCGGCCCATTTTCCGGATACCGGCAAACTGACTCTTTAACGGTTATTCGCCGAGAAAAGCCTGCAGATCTTCTGCTGTTGTAATACTGACCGTGTGTACGCTTCTGTCTGTGCGCCTTACAAATCCGGAGAGGGTCTTTCCCGGGCCGATTTCCACGAAACGGCCTGCGCCGGCTTCAATCATGTTCCGGATGGTGTCCTCCATGTACACACTCGACTGGACCTGGCGGACCAGAAGATCGGAAATGACTGTGCCTTCGTCCTGACCGTCTGCTGCAGTTTCCGGCCTCCCCGTGCAGTTGAAATAAACCGGGAATTCCATTCTGCCAAAGGATTCCTTCTGGAAACGCTGCTCCAGAACTTCTGCCGCGGGCTTCATATAAGATGTATGGAAAGGGCCGCTGACCGGCAGGCGCATGCATTTCCTTGCACCGGCTTCTTTTGCCAGACGCTCTGCCTTTTCCACGGCCGCCTGTTCTCCGGAAATTACGATCTGCCCCGGACAGTTGAAATTGGCTGCTTCAACACGGCCCGCAGAAGATGCGCGCTTCAGGCAGTCCATCAGCTTGTCCCGGTCAAGGCCCAGGATTGCGGACATTTCTGTCTGAACACCTGCTGAAGACTCTTCCATCGCCTCCGCGCGGCAGTGAATCAGAGAAACTGCCTGCTCCGGTGTGAAGACACCCGCCGCAGTCAGAGCAGAATACTCACCGAGGCTCAGGCCCGCCGCCATATCCGGCCGGAAGCCTCTGCTTTTCAGCACTTCATAAATTCCAAGCCCAAACGCCAGAAGAATCGGCTGTGTATTTACCGTCTCCTTCAGCTGATCGCGGCTCCCGGAAAAAGCGATTTCCCGCTGCTCCGCCGGAAGCAGATCAAACACCTTTTTGAACTCCGGATACTGTTCATAAAAATCTTTTCCCATGCCCGGGAACTGACTGCCCTGTCCCGCAAAAAGAAGTGCTGTCTTACCCATCTGTGATCCTCCTTAATGGAATATCTCTGTATCCCCTGTGATCGGCTCTATGTATGAAATCGAATGCTCTTCGTCTCTGAGTTCTCTGTGCATCCAGTAAACTCTGCCTCCACATGCAGCTCAGTGACTCACAGATAATGCAGATCAGTCCCTCTCAGATTCTCTCGGATTTCAGAACTTATCTGCAAGCCACTATTGTATGGACGTATGGACGAAAATCTGCTGGTTTTTACTTCAAAAATTTTAACCACACGGCCTATCATAGACGTTTTTTGAATTTAAGTCAATATTTTTATTTAAATAATTTTAATTACCATGCGCCCGTCGACGGAGGAGAGGATAGTGTGTATACTGCATACTTGCACTTCATGCTGCCGACATACTAAATTTCTCTTCATTGTTCCATTATCTTCACCAGCCTGCTCCTATTTTTCTTTCACATTGCCCCGGCAATTCATCGATAGATAGCACTTTCTCGAAATTTGTTTTGAAATAATTTATTAACCCCGATTATGAAACGGCAAAAGAAGCCGCAGGAAATTATCTGAATTCTTTTTCCGAGTTCTTTTGATTTTCTGCGGCCTCTTTTCTCTGAGCGTTTATATTCTTCTAAAACTGCAGCATAGAATGAGACAAATTATTTTATGTATATAAATAGACAGTATATATTTAATAATTTACCTACATGATTGTATACTCTGTTAATGCTTCTGCCATTTTTTTCTCGCCTTCATCTGAGCCCTTACAGCTTCGCCAACGCCCCGGCAGCGAATTCGCCCATCTGCCGGTGTCCCTCTTCGGAGAAATGCAGCCCGTCAAAGGCCAGTGAAAAGTTCTGGCTTCCGACATCCAGAAAATGGTAATGTTTTCTTTCCGCCAGTTCGCGATATAGAACGCCGAGCCGGACGCTGGCTTTTTTCAGCCGCTCCCCGTCTGAATAATCAAGGGGCGGAGCAATCAGAAGGATTTCTGCCTGCACCTTCTGGTTTTCGCGTTTCCCCTGCGCTTGCGACTTCTGATTTTCGCGCTCCACTTGCGCCCTCCGGTTTTCGCACTTTCCCTGCGCCTTCTGGTTTTCGCGTTCCAGAACGACGGTTACATGTTCCAGCATCCTTTCCATCTTATCCGCCGCCTTCTGTGGGTCCGGGTCGGAAAACAGGAGATCGTTTGAGCCCAGCATAACGGCAAAAAGATCCAGCGGAGCGCAGCGTTTCAGTGTCCGGTCCAGCGCCTGCATGGTCAGAGGAGACGATGGAATCTCACGTCCGTTCATTCCATCGGTCATCACCGCCCAGCTGTCTTTCAGCGCTTCCCGGACACGGCTGACCCAGATCAGCTCGAAAGGATAGCGTCCGCCCAGGAACCCCCGCGGATCATATCCGTATGTATTTGAATCGCCGTAAAATAAGACACGTCTGCGCTCCGTCATTTCCTTCTCCTTTTATTTTGCCACCCGATCGGAAATACTTCCAATCACTGTATTCACCAGACTGCGCCAGGAAATCCTGCTGACATCCGCAGGCCTGCTCAGCGGGCTCAGAAGGCTCTCTTCCAGCGCCCGTGCAAGATCGTTTTCAAAACGCGGCAGCCCGGCAGGATCCGGTTCATCTGTATTTTTCATCGCCGGAAGCTGCACGATCCGGACATCTGCTCCCGGTGCATTCTGCTTCAGCCAGCGGTCAATTCCCGGAAGTGAGGATACGACAACCCGGTCGCCGCAGGCAAGTGCCTCGATGACGACCAGCGGAATCCCGTCGAAAAACGATGGCAGGACGAATACGTCCGCATGGTTATAAAGTTCTGCCAGGTCCTCCTGCGCCATCCTGCCCGGAAATTTCACTTCATACGGACATTTCTCTGCCATCTCCCTAATCGTGCGGTATTCTTCTTCATTGCCCGCGCCCCCGGCCAGAACAACCTGAAGTTCCTCCGCCGGGATGTCCATCTGGTCCAGAGCCCGGATCAGGCTCATGACACCCTTCTTTTCCGCAATTTTTCCAGCAAATACCAGGCATTTCTGTCTGTGAGGCTCCTTGTCACGGCATTCCTTTGCCGCCCGCGCCACAGGATCAATCCGGAAAATCTGATCATTGAATCCCATCCCTACCGTGACGATCTTCTCAGGGTCGACACCGTAGATTTCTATGGTCTTATCACCCTGCGGTTTCTGCGGGACAAAAATCTTATCCAGCAAGGGAATTCTGGGCCTGATCCACTCCCGGTTGACTGGATTTTTCTCCATCTGCCGCAGATCCGTGTTATGACAGAATCCACATACGCAGCGATCTGGAAATTCTTCCCTCACCAGCGCCGTCAGAAGATAAAGATGATGGCAGAGGATCAGTTCCGGATCCAGCTCTTCCACCGCCTTTCGGATCACTCGCAGAAAGGCTTTCTTAAACTGCCGGGTCATTTCATCTGTAAAGTCACAGTATCTCGTGCTCTTGTACGGCATTTCATCCGACATTCCCGCAACTGGGAAAGGCAGCGATTCCGTATCATAATAAACGGGATAGAATTCCACACCCTCGGGGAAAACCGGCATGTCTTCATGCGTGATTCCGGCGACAACAGCCTGCTGATGGCCTTCTGACGCCAGTGCCTTCACCACCTCCGTCAGATAGACGCCGCTTCCCGTGCTGCTTGGCTTCTGCGCGGTAATACTCAGTATTCTCATAATATCTCCTACTTATATGCATTTATTAACGGATTCAGCCGTTTTTCGTCTCTTCTTTCCGGAATTTCTGCTGTCTGAAGCCTGTTCCGCAGAGATTCTTCTCTGCCTAACGGATGTCTTTATACATCCTTGCAAGCTTTTCAGGACTTACTCCATGCAGATACATCTGCCGCATATCGTACATTTTCTTCATCAGGCGCAGCGTTCCCTTGGTATTTTTGGGGTAGCGCCGGTCCGAACTGATCAGTTTCGCCCTTGTCAGCCCGATGGAAATCCCGTGCCGCTTCAGTTCTCTGGACAGTTCATAATCCTCCATCAGCGGAATTTCCGGAAAACCACCCATCTTCGAGAACAGCCTGCGGTCGATAAAAATTCCCTGATCACCGAACATAATGCCGTCATTTCTGACACGCCTGTTTGATAATATACTGTTCGTCAGCATGAGAAAGCGCTTTGTCGGAAATCCGATGCGGAAACATCCAGCCAGATGAGAGGCGTAAACCCTGCGGATCTCACGCTGCGGATTTTTTGGAAGTCTCGTGTCACAGTGCAGAAAGAACAGAATATCACCGGATGCTTCCTGGGCGCCCAGATTCATCTGTTTTGCCCGTCCCTTTTCGCTGTGTAGAACAATGTACTGCGGATCAATTTTTTCTGCCGTTCCATCCGTACTTTCCCCATCGACAAAAATCACCTCGCAAGAAGATAATCCTCTCTTGATTTCCCCCTGGATATGCCAGATAAGTTTCCTTTCATTGCAGAATGGAACAATTACGGATATTTTCAGATGCTGCAGAATATACTGGTCTGTCTCCAGAAACCTTTTCTCCGGATGGCGTCTCTTCCTGTCCAGACGGTGGATCAGATCTTTTCTGGTATCTACGTCATACAGCACTTCCGCCAGGCTCAGGGTCAGACCGTGATCGAGAACAGCCGCTGCAGTGTTTTCAAACACATTGCTTCCACCGTACACCTGATCCTCAAAACAGACATGCTGCGGCGTCTTGCTGCCGATCAGATAATATCCTCCGTCTCTTGTAGGACCCAGGACCACATCATGCGTCTTCATCCTTGTGAATGCGTCTTCGAAGATTTCTTTTGTCAGATCCGGAAGATCAGTCCCTGTCAGCACGCAGCTGTCATAGCCCTCGTTCAGCACTTCTTCCATGGCCTGGTACATCCGCTCGCCAAGATCCAGACTGACCTGCTGACGGTAGGTAATCTTTCCGCTGCCATGCTGCCAGCCAGAGGGCGGTTCAGGCAGTTTTCTTCTGAATATTTCTGTCAGCGCCGCCGGATCCCCCGGCCCGGTGTAGTAGATAAACAGGTCCGCATCGATTCCGCTGAGGTTTCTCCTGATGTCTCTGAGAAAGCAGAAATGAAGCTCTGCGCATTGCTGAGGTGTGTAATAAGGCATCAGACGAGTCTTGGTATGACCGGGAACAGGAATTCTTGTGAACAGAATTACCGCTCTTCTTTCCGTCATTACAGCAGTCCCTCCAGAATATCAATCGTGTCTTTTACAATAACCGGACAGCGGGTGAGGAGCAGATTTTCCTCCTGATGTTTCGCTGCCTCATCCGAATCCGTCAGATTATAGCCCAGCAGTCCGCTGCATTCTTCTGAATCGTACTTCTTCTGAAATTCCATACGGAACTGGGCCATCTTTTTATAGATCTCTGTCTTCCCATCCGCATCATCCCTGTGATCATGTCCATATTTCAATCCGAGAAGCATAAATGCTGCGATCACCGCTCCGCAGGTTTTTCCTGCAAGCATTCCCCCGCCAAATGCGGAAGTAAGGCGGAGCAGCTCCTTTTCATCCACGCCGAGTTCGCTGCTGAATGCAGCGGCAACAACCTGAGAACAATCGATCCCATGCATGAATAAATCTGTGATTTCTTCTACACTGTAATTTTTACTTGACTTCATATCGACTCCTTTTTCCGCTGAATTTTCACTGACAGTATAACGCATTTCTACAGTCAGAAAAAGGACGGAATCCCAATGCTGGAATTCTCGTCCTTTTTCGTACGAAATACTGACGTTCTTTCAACAGTCCGCAGTATTTACTAGTCCTTCAGAGCAAAGGTAACCTTTACAACTGTGCCGTCCTTCGGCAGAACCTTGGAGTTACCCATAACCTTGACTTTTCCGCCCTCGATGTCACCAAATCCGTAAGCAGCGTTGGAAATGATTCCTGTAGCGCAGCTGTCCAGGCAGGCAATGCATCCAGTGTTATTCTTATATGCTCTTTCAATGTTTCCGGAGAAACGGAAGTCAACCTTCGGTGTTCCCTTATCTGTCTTCAGAGTCTTGACAGCCGGAACAGCCTTATGTCCTTTCCAGGATACGGTAACGTCAACCTTCTGTCCGCCGGTCTTCTGACCCTTCTTCTGCGGAATCATCTTATCCCACGGCTCTCCGCCGATCTTGATCATAGCACCGTAGAAATCCTTTTCAGAAGGATAAGCAGTCAGTACGGTCTTATCTCCGTTGGAACCGCCCTTAAATACGACATAATGACGTGTGGACTGTGTGAAGTATGTTCCATTGACCTTTGCATAGATAGTAACCGTTCTCTTGGAAGTGTCGGTTTTGATCTTGCTGTAGTCTGTCTTGCTTCCAGAAGAAGAAGAAGAACTGGATCCACCACATGCAGCCAGAGAAACCGCCATAATTACGCCAAGAGCTCCGACAACAAGCTTTTTCATTAAACTTGATTTCATAATAACTTTCCTTTCCCAATTATGCAGATAACGAATACCTGATCAACACCATCTTCAGATTACGCACGCTGCTTCTTTGCCTTACTTAAATTCAGAAGCAGAACCAGGGCAAATCCTACAATGATGAATGCCAGCATAACCATATTTACCGTTCCAAATGGAACAGACACGAGTCCGACTCCCATTCTTGCAACAGCTGCAGGAGTCACCGTCAGGGCATTGCCGCTTCCAATCAGCATGAGCACAATGCACACAGCAATATTAACGATCGAGAACTTCGGTCCGCACTTAAAGCTGGTGAACATCAGAGCGAGCAGGAAGGTGAGCACCCAGCCTGCATAGAACAGCCAGCCAACATTCACACGCATAGCGAGCCATGTGGACTTGGTGCAGAAGACACCGATAACCATTCCCCAGAATGCAGCATTATAAAGCTTTCCAATTATAACTGCAGGAGACATTCCCTCGGAAACATACTCTTTTCCCGCCGCTTCTGCCGCAGCCTTTTTTCTCTTCTCATTCATGGTGTAAACCTGACGGAGAAGTGCAATCAGGATCGCGAATGAGAACAGGCAGACCAGACCAATGAACAACTTCTGTGCGCCGCCGGTCAGGAGTCCTCCGACATAGGAGTACACGATGCAGGCAGGCATCTGTCCAATTCCGGTTGCCAGGAAGAATCCGCCGAAATCCATTGCAGTAAGTCCAGCTGCATAGCTGACGATATCGAAAGAGATAAACGGCAGCAGTCTGGCAATCAGAATACATTTCTTTCCCTGTTTCTCAAAGAACACTTCAATCTGATTCAGTGCGCCCTTTGTGCAGATTTTCTCTACGACATCACGTCCCAGAATTCTTGCGATGAAGAAGCAGAGTGCCGCTCCTGCCATCGAAGAAACGAAGGACAGAATACAGCCCTGCCACCATCCGAACAGATTCGCATTGGTCAGTGTAATGAAGAATGCCGGAAGAGGCGCCGCGATAGACTGGAAAATCATCAGCAGTGCGGATACCAGCATTGCCCATTTACCATACCTCGCGATAAAGGCTCTCATCCGTCCAAAGTCACCGCTCTTGAACATCGCTACAATGTTGTTCATGAAGTGATGAACGGGTGGAACATACATGTAAACCAAAATGCACACGACCAGAATCGCGAGCAGAATAATTTTTCCTCCCCAGCGTTTCCAGAATCCCTGCTGAACTTTAGCCGTTTCAGCCGGAACACTTGTTGTCTGATTCGTTTTGTTTTCCATAATCCTCCTTAAAATAACATGTGATCGTCACAAAAACATTAAACAATCTTTTCCCCTGCTTCAACTACCTGCCATTAGTCTACCATTATAGTCGGTAGATTAACAATTGAAATTCTCGATATTAGACCTGGTCTGTACTGTTGTACAACAATACAGTCTCACTATTTTCATTTTCATTATTTACTATCATTGTCAATACCTGCACAAACATTTTACATGATGCTGGAATTTTGTGTAAATACCCGCTTGCTGGAACCCAAGACAAAGAAAAAGACGGCCGTTCTATGTCCCGTCTGGGCATGAAGCTGCCGTCTCAATTTTATATTATCTGTATTTTTTTACCTCATAGACTCTGCAATTTCGCCAGCAAGAGTTTCCAGCTTCTTCTCAGAATCTTCATTGACAGAAGACTTTACCAGCGGCTGGTCTTCCATGACGTTCATATTCTTCAGACCGGAGAGCAGGTTGTTCAGGCACTTTCCGGCTGCCGGAGCCCAGGTTCCGTTATAAACCACAGAAATCGTTCTGTTCTGCAGGTTCAGGCGGCCCATATCCTCAACAAAATTCTGCATTGGCGGATACAGGTTCATGTTATAGGTTACGGACAGGAGCGCGATGTTGCTGAAACGGAATGCCTCGCTGATCAGATAAGAAACATGAGTCTTGCTGACATCGTACATCTGAATGTTGTGTACGCCCTTCTCATGCAGCTTGGCGGCAAGAATCTGCGCAGCGTTCTCCGTGTGGCCGTACATGGATCCGTAAACGATCAGAACACCCTTTTCCTCCGGTGTGTAAGATCCCCACTTCTGATACTTATCGATGAACCAGCCGAGATCCTTTCTCCAGACCGGACCGTGCAGCGGGCAGATGTACTTGATGTCCAGGCCGGCTGCTTTCTTCAGCAGGTTCGTTGTCTGCGGACCATACTTTCCTACGATGTTTGTGTAATATCTTCTTGCTTCCGGAAGCCAGTCTCTCTCGAAGTTTACCTCATCGGCAAAAAGTGCACCGTCAAGGGATTTAAATGAACCGAATGCATCCGCACTGAACAGAACACCATTCGTCTTATCATAAGTAACCATAACCTCCGGCCAGTGTACCATCGGAGCCTTTACAAAAGTAACGACGTGCTTTCCGAAGCTCAGCTCATCACCCTCATTAGCCTCAATGAAACGGTCAGCAAAATCGAATCCGAACTGCTGTCCGAACTGCTGTCCCTTCTTGGTGCAGACAACCTTGGCCTCCGGATACTCCTGCAGAACAAGGCCCAGTGTAGCTGCATGATCCGGCTCAAAATGATTGACTACAATGTAGTCCAGCTTGCGGCCATCCAGAACTGCATGCAGGTTCTCCATAAACTGCTCACCGACAGACCAGTCTGCCGTATCAAACAAAACAGCCTTCTCATCCAGCAATACATATGAGTTATAGGAAACTCCGTCCGGAATCGGATGAATGTTCTCGAATAAACTGAGACGCTTGTCATTTCCACCGATCCAGTACAGATCTTCCGTTACTTTTCTTACACAACGCATGGTGATGCCTCCTCAATTCGTATGCAATTATTATTCAATGCCCTTCAACATTCCTATTTTGTCATAATCGGCACGACTTGTAAATCCTTATTCACAAAGTTTCACATATGTATACACGAATACATTAAATTTATGATCAGTAATCAGACTCCAGAACCATTTCCGAAATGGCCGCAGATCAGAGCAGATACACCTTTCCACAAGCTGACCGAGCTGCAGTTGTGCACTTTGATATGCTCTCTTTAAGAAAGAAAGTGGGGAAAAGCCGCTGGTGATCGTAAAGGGAGTTTTCTATATTGATCCGCATTGGCCTGCTGTCCTGAGAAGAAAATAAGCGAAATGTGGGTATACAGTATACTACCACTTTTCGCTGGTTATCGTTGTCTCCGCGGCATTTTCTATTATTCATCATTTATGCAAGGTTCAAGGCAGGTGTTCATCGCCAACCTGATAATCCTGTTCATTTCTGTTATTTCAATTTTTTTCATGTTTTTCACGCAAGCTGAACGCAATTATGATATAATATATGTGAACGAAATATGTAGATATCTTTATTGCTATCTAAATCATCTTTTACATTATTATGAATTAGTTAACATATGGATTTTATCAGGGAAATCAGTTATCACTGTATATCGGGAAGGATTTATCATGGAAAAATGTATGTTATTCGATTCGATTGACGAACAGTCCTTACAGGAATTGATTTCCTGCTTATCGCCTGAAATAAAAAAATATTCGCAAGATGATGTCATTATGGAATATACGGCATCCGAACCTTCTCGTCTGGCTTTTGTATATTCGGGAAGGGCAGCGCTGGAAATGACAGACCGCTGCGGAGATGAATATGTCATGGATTTTTACGAGAAGGAGGATATTATGGGGGATCTGTTTACTCTGCCGATTCCGGATCTCCATTATTCCATCATTGCACTGAAAGACTGTGAGATTGTTCATTTTAACTATCACAATCTTCTTACGCCGTGTGAGAGCCTGTGTTCTGCACATATCCAGCTTCAAAACAATCTGCTGCAGATGATTGCACAGAAATCGCAGCAGATGGCCATGCATTTGTCTATCCTGTTTCAGCCGACAACGCGTGATAAACTGCTCAGTTATCTGAAATTTATCCATTCTCTCAATCCTTCTGAAGAGGAATTCTATATTCCGATTTCGCTGAGCAATCTGGCAGAATATCTGCATGTTGACCGCGCATCCATGATGCGTACACTCCAGCTGATGAAACGGGACGGCCTGATTGAAAGTAAGGCCAGGAAATTCAAATTGCTGGAAAATAGTCCCCAGCGCTTTGAGCTTGCCGACCATCCGGCAATTCCGTCTGAAGATCACGGAAAATCAGATGATCTTCCTCTGAAACAGATTCTCAGGAAAACAAAAAAAGAGAAACATTAACGGATATTCTGCAGTCATACAGGAGCTGCGGCAGACAGCAGAATAATGCAGAAAAAAAGAGACCGCCGCACAGGTTCGTTTCATAACCTTGTGCAGCAGTCCCGGAGATCATTATGGGAGCGTCGGATTCTGGTCCGGCGCTCTTTTGTCGTTTACTTATTTAAGAAGCCTTCCGGCTTAATCCCGGAATCCTGGAAACGCTCATAACCGTAATCAATGATGCGGTCAATCAGCTCCGTAAAGCCGACGCCCTGCTCTTTCCAGATCATTGGGAACATACTCAGACTTGTAAATCCCGGAAGTGTATTCAGTTCATTGATGAACAGTTCACCGGTTTTCTTATCGAGCAGAAAATCTACACGCGCACATCCCGCGCAGTCCAGCGCCTGGTAAGCTTTTACAGCAGTCTCTCTGACCTGGCTGATCAGCCCCTCATCCAGCTGTGCCGGTACCTGAATGACGGTTCCTGAGTCTTCTGTATATTTTGCTGTGTAATCGTAGAAATCACGTGCTGCCTGAATGCTTCCGACAGCCGCACATTCCGGCCGGTCATTTCCGATGACGCCGGTTTCCACTTCCAGGGCATCCACACCGTTTTCTACAACGATTCTTCTGTCAAAACGCGCTGCTTCAAGGATTCCCTGTCTCAGCTTGTCGCGATCTCTGACCTTGGAAATGCCCACGCTGGATCCGGTATTTGCCGGCTTGACGAACATCGGATAAACGAGAGTTTTTTCACAGCGGTCCGCCGCCTCTTCCAGATGATCGGAAAGTTCCTCTCTGAGGATCAGCTGGAAATCCGGAGTCGGAAGGCCGCAGCTCTGGAAAATCAGCTTGGAAGCCGCCTTGTCCATGGCCAGAGAGGATGCCAGAACGCCGCATCCGGCATAAGGAACGTGCAGCATTTCAAACAGGCCCTGGATGGTTCCGTCCTCACCGTATTTTCCATGCAGCACCGGGAAAATCAGATCCAGATCCTTCAGCTGTCCTGGAGAAAACGGTTCAGCATCTTTTTCCCAGCTTCCATCTGCCATTTCAGACAGCGGACCACTGAACTTCTTCCACTCCCCCTGCTTTGTAATGCCGATCAGGACCGGCTCATGTTTATCTTTATTTATCGCTTCTGCAACGGACCTGGCCGATACCCGTGATACCTCATGTTCCGTAGATTTTCCACCAAAAATAATTCCAATTTTATCCATTATGACCCCTTTCAATCGTTCAGATCCTCGTATTCATGATAAACTGCATTCCTTTTGTTTAAAAATTTACCACTTTCAGGGCCATAATTCCATACGAAAATGTTGAAGAAGCCTTCAATGAATCAAAAGACTGCCCCGTTATGCGAAGATACGCACAACAGGACAGTCTCCTTGTCAGATTATTTTTTGTCAAAACCCAAATTGCAAGTGATTACATGCAGAATTCTGACTGACCCGGGGCAGAAGCCAAGGAAATACCTGCCTTCGCGGCCGTCTGCTTCTGCCCGGACATTGCTTCCTTCCCTGCTCCCCTGATGCTGCTTTCCTTTTTTTATCTTACTCCAAATTTGTTTCTATACATAAAGCGTATAAGGCTGCAGCCCTATACTACAGCTTTATATGAGAAAAAAATTCCTCCTCTGAAATCCGTGCCTCTGTCACGGCCCGGACGATGGCCTGCTGCATGACCTGGGCGGCAAGGCTTCCGGCCAGGTTGATGTCTGCCTGCATCTTTCCGATGCTGGCGGCGTAGACAGTGTCGCCGTCGGACATGGTCGCCACCGGGCGGATACAGCGGGCGTAGGCGTTCAGCGTCATGGCGGCGATTTTATTCATCTGCGGCTTCGTAAAGGCTGCGTTCGTCACCACTGCGCCGATGGTGGTATTCTGCAGGGCCGTGCCGGATCCGGCCTCTTGCGCATTGCTTTTTGTCCGGGAAGCACGGTAAAGCTGCGCCATATAGTCCTCGGCGTCCAGCCAGGACTTCCGGTCGTCGCTGAGCATGCCTGCGAGTTTCTCACCAGTCGACGGATCGTAAACGTCGCCCATTGCATTGACGGAGACGATGGCCGCCATCTTCAAATCACCAAGCTGAGCCGCAAAGCAGCCGAGGCCGGACTTGCTGGCGTTCCGCATAGTTTTCAGCTTTCCGACGGTCGCTCCTGTCCCGGCTCCATAATTTCCCATGGAAAGGGGCTGATGCTTAAGCGCATTTTCACAGGCCTGAAAGCCCATCGCCGGGTCCGGGCGGACATCAGACCGGCCATAGTTCAGGTCATAAATACAGGACTGACAGACCAGAGGGACTTTCGCGAACGGAGTCTGGTATCCTATTCCATGCTTCTCCAGGCACTCCATGACACCCTGAGAGGCCGCCAGGCCAAAGGCGGAGCCTCCGGAAAGCACAATGCTGTGAATCCGGTTTTCTGCTGTCTCTGAGTAAGTCAGGCCGGTTTCCCGGGATGCCGGGCCGCCCCCGCTGATCTTGCAGCCTGCCGCTGCTCCTTCTGGAAAGACGAGTGCGGTTACTCCCGTCTCCGCCTCTCTATCCTGCACATTTCCCGCACATAATCCATCAATATCATGAAGATCAATTTCCTTATCCCACATCATCGTTCAATTTCCATCCTTCCTTTACTGTCCGTGCGCAGCTGCTGTCATTCCGGTATTCGGATGTACCACTATGTTTTTTTGCCCTCTTGCTCAAGAAAGCCACCCGCCGCACTTTACAAAATATTTTACCACGTTAAAATAAAATTATGGGAATACAGAGCGTTAATGTATTTCATAAATATATTAATAGAGAATTATGAATTCTCTCAGTTTTATTCCGTAATCTGAGAAAGCGGATGTGAAAATCCGGAAAATGGATGACGGCCGGCAGCTTGAAATCCGGTCAGAAAGGAAAGAAGAACTATGTCTTATGAACTCGTATACAAACTGACCCATTACCCGGG
Source organism: uncultured bacterium (assembly GCA_905214225.1). GTDB lineage: Bacteria > Bacillota > Clostridia > Peptostreptococcales > Anaerovoracaceae > Aminicella. The sequence goes on from CAJMLL010000039.1 coordinate 22,313, forward strand.
CTTTGTGTATAAGATGAACGATCACTACTATTACATCGGAAGATGCCAGTTTGAGGAAATCACGGATCAGGATGTTACGGACAGCTATGAAATGTTCCACATCTTCGGAAGGGAAAAGAACAATCTGGATACGGCGCAGTATTTTGCCAAGCTCCGTGCTTACGCGGATATGGCACTGACCCCGCCGGCTGATCCTGAAGGAACGAAAAAACAGCTTGAGGACTTTCTGGATTCTCTGAATCCGATGGAAGCAGCGCTTTTCGGCGGACAGGTCACCGATTTTGAACACTGTTTTGAGATGTTCAATGGTCCTCTGGACGAAATAAAAATGGATTAAATCCTGCTGAAAGAACATCACCGATTGATATGCTCCCCTTATGAGAGACAGTGAAAAAATAAAACACTGTTGATCATGAA
>CAJMLL010000040.1 GCA_905214225.1 uncultured bacterium
ATATAGACCGTAGAAGCGTTGAAAAATGAACGTTTTCGGACGGTCTGTGGGGGGGGGCTGCAGCCCGCATGCCGGCCGCATCCAATCCATTTTCAAACTCTTGACATCTGCCTTTTGTCAAAATACAATATATACAAGTATGTGAAGACCAGGGGAGCCGAAAGGCTGAGAGGCGGCGTGCCGCGACCCTTGAACTGATCTGGATCATGCCAGCGTAGTGAGTCATTGTCGAAATGCTTGAATTTTACACGTAAGCAATGCCCTGCCGGCCTGGTCCGCGCAGGGTTTTCTTATGCTTTCAGTAATTAAATCAGATCATTGAATGTGAATGGAGGAGTTAAAATGCAGGCAAGTGTAGCGATTCAGGTACTTCCGGATGTTCATCCTGACGAGGAAATTGTACGGATTGTCGATGAAGTTATTGCATACATCAAGAGTACCGGACTTCATTATTATGTCGGTCCGTATGAGACGGTCATCGAGGGGGATGACTACGATCAGCTCATGGATATCGTAAAGGAATGCCAGCATGTGGCAATCAAGGCAGGCGCGCCAAAGGTTTCCGCCTATGTCAAGATTGAGTACAAGCCAGAAGGGGAGATATTGACGATTGATAAGAAAGTTTCCAAGTATCATCAAGAATAAAGGCCCGGCGGTTATCGCCATTCTCGTAATTATCGGACTCTGGGAGCTCATCTGTGTAACCGGATGGGTCCCGCGCTATATGCTGCCGACGCCCGGAGATGTGCTGATGTCGCTGATCAGTGACTGGAGTCTGCTCTGGGAGAACGCGGAAGTCACCCTTCAGGAGGCGATTTACGGTCTTTTGATCGGCATTGGGATTGGCTTCGTGTTCGCGGTTCTGATGGACATGTTCGACACGCTGTACCGGGCACTGTACCCGGTCATGGTGCTGTCGCAGACCATTCCGACCGTCGCCATTGCGCCGCTTCTGGTGCTGTGGTTCGGCTATGAAATGAAGCCGAAGATCATCCTGGTCGTGATCGCGTCCTTCTTCCCGATCGCAGTCGGCCTGCTGGACGGATTCAAGTCCGCGGACCCGGATTCCGTCAACCTGCTGCGCTCCATGGGCGCGGGCAAGCTGAAGATTTTCCGCTATCTGAAGGCACCGTCGGCGCTTCCGAGCTTTTTCTCAGGACTGAGAATTGCAACAGCATATTCTGTTGTTACGGCGGTCATCAGTGAATGGCTCGGCGGATTCAGCGGCCTGGGCGTGTACATGACGCGCGTAAAGAAGGCATACGCCTTCGATAAAATGTTTGCGGTTATTATCATTATCTCTGTGGTTTCACTGCTCCTGATGGCTGTGGTCAGCATTCTGGAGCGTGTCTGCCTGCCTTACCGTCATCTCGACGATGCGGAGAAGCAGTCTTAGCGGCGCAGAGGACAAAATTTAACTGTAGCAAGGGGAGTAATCATTCATGAAAAAGAAATCAATCATAAAGAAAATCCTGGTGGGCGCCCTCGCGGGAGCCATGGTTTTCAGCCTCGCGGCCTGCGGAAGCGGTTCCTCGAAGAAGAAGTCATCTTCTTCTGATTCCAATCTGAAGCAGATCACGGTCTGCCTGGACTGGACACCGAACACCAACCACACCGGATTATATACAGCAATTGAAAAGGGATATTTCAAGAAACAGGGCCTGAAGGTCAAGGTCGTTCAGCCATCCGATGACGGCGCAGAGCAGATTGTCGGCAGCGGCAAGGCTCAGTTCGGCGTCAGCGCTCAGGACACCATGGCCAACGCTCTGGTCGGAAAGAGCAAAGTGCCAATCACCTGCGTTGCCGCCATCCTGCAGCATAACACATCCGGAATCATTTCCAGAAAAGCAGACGGCATCACCAGCCCGAAGGGCATGATGAACCATAAGTATGCAACCTGGGATCAGCCGATTGAAAAGGCTATGCTGAAAGAAGTTGTCAACAACGATGGTGGAGATTTCTCCAAGGTCAAGCTGATTCCTTCCACCGTAACCGATGAGGCTTCTGCCCTGAAGAAGAAGTCCGTAGACTGCATCTGGGTATTCAACGGCTGGGCAACCATCGCCTGCAAGCAGGCCGGCCTGAAGGTCAACTTCTGGTATTTCAAGGACCTGAACAAGACCTTCGATTACTACACACCGGTTTACATCGCCAACAACAATTATCTGAAGAAGAACCCGAAGCAGGCAAAGGCCTTCATGAAGGCTCTGTCTCAGGGCTATAATTACGCGGCAAAGCATCCGAAGGAGTCCGCAGACATCCTGATGAAGGAGAATAAGGAGCTGCGCAGCAATAAGAAGCTGATCTACGCAAGCCAGAAGTACCTGTCCAAACAGTACATCGCAGATGCCAAACAGTGGGGCTGCGTTGATCCGACACGCTGGAACCGTTTCTACAGCTGGCTGGATCAGAACAAGCTGGTGAAAGAAAAGCTGACCGCGAACGAGGGCTTCACCAACGATTATCTGCCGGCAAAATAGTACCGGAGCAAGGGGATTATGAATAAATTACAAGTCGAAAATGTCAATGTGTCCTTCAGCGGAAACCAGATTCTGAAAGATATCTCGATTCATCTTGAAGAGGGAGAACTGGTCAGCCTGCTGGGCGTCAGCGGAAGCGGAAAAACCACGCTCTTCAACGTGATTTCCGGTCTGCTGAAACCGCAGCAGGGAAGGGTTACGCTTAACGGACGGGATATCACCGGAAAGCCGGGCCAGATCAGCTACATGCTGCAGAAGGACCTGCTGCTTCCCTATCGCACGATTCAGGATAATGTCGCGCTGCCGCTGCTGCTGCAGGGCATGCGGAAGAAAGAGGCGCGCCGGAAGGCCGCCGCGATGTTCGATGAATTCGGGCTCGCGGGAACGGAGCGGAAATATCCGTCCCAGCTGTCCGGAGGCATGCGCCAGCGTGCCGCACTGCTCAGAACCTACATGTTCTCTCAGGACGTCGCACTCCTGGATGAGCCATTCTCCGCGCTGGACACTCTGACCAAGACACAGATCCACCACTGGTACCTGCAGGTCATGGAAAAAATTCATCTGTCGACGCTGTTTATCACGCATGACATCGATGAGGCCATCCTGCTTTCTGACCGGATCTATATTCTGACCGGAAAACCGGGAGAAATCCTCGATGAAATCACCGTGAAAGAGAAGAAACCACGCGGAAACGACTTCCCGCTGACAGATGCGTTTTTGAATTATAAGAGGACGATTATCAGAAGACTGGAAGAATCCGGAGTTTCCGGCGTTTCGCTGGGATAGAGCGGAAAGGCCGCGGCCGCAGGCTGACCAGAGCAGAACGCGGAAGCGGCAGATGAAAGAAATGAAAAAAGAGACGACTGTCTGGCCCTGTAAGAAGAGGCCGTGCAGTCGTCTCTTTTGGTTTTTGCTTTTTGTTCCGCTGTTCCTCTGCTTTCTCTGCCGGACGGAAGTCTGCTGTGGGTTTAATAGGTTAAATCGTGGCGGGACTTCTTCTCATTAACACGGTAATGCAGGGCATCGATCAGCTGCTCCGGTTTTGCAAAGCGCAGAAGTCTTTCAAAGTTCTTCTTATCGTAGGCAAGCAGGCCGACCAGTTCCAGGAACGGGTTGAAATCGTCATCAAATACCGGCGCTTTGGAATCAAATCCGGTGGCTGCTGCAGCCTTTTCAACGAGCTGGTCGCGGAGCTCATAGTGCGTGTTCGGGTTTTCCGGCGGGTTGTTGATGTCATAGAGAGAAGGATTGATCATGTAATTCTCAACCTTGATCTCGTTGAAGACACCCTCCAAACCGGCAAAACGGCCGCGGCGCTTGAGAATCCCGTCGGACAGTTTATCTGTGGTCAGCATGCAGACCGGGGTTCCGAAGGCGATTCCCGGAAGTCCGACATGAAGACGCGGGGTGACGATGCATGCGGCATTATGATAAACATAAAGCAGGATTTTTGCGACGGTCATGCGGTCGACACTCTTGAAAACCGGGAAGATCATGCGGCTGATGTTGTACACCGGCTTGTCTGCGCGTTTGCGGATCTTCTGCTCCATGTATTCCGGGACATCTACGCAGACGATGTAATCTCCGGCCTTTTCCTCTTTGATCTTCTGATTCGGAAGCAGGGTCATGGTCAGGCAGCCGGTAAAATACGCATCAATTCCGTATTTCTGCAGGAATGCAGCAGTGCCCGTGTCACGGCATCCGATCGGTCCGTGCTTTTTCAGGTATTCGACGACTTCATCCCGCATAAAGGTGTCATTTCTGAATGCTTCACGGAGATGAAAGGATAAGAAGATCGGATCAATGTCCTCTGATGGAGGGAAATGTTTCTTTTCCCACATCCACCAGGCGTTCATAAACAACTTTACCTTCTCCCCGTGATCGGAATGAAATTCATCGACACGTTCTCTCGGGATATAGTAGTCGATCTGAGGAAGAAAGCGCATGGCAGCAACGGACTGAATTTCATCTCCGATATTGGTAGATGAGTAACGAAGGCATCCGTAGCTGTTTTTTTTCATTAACTTGTCGAACATGGAATACTCTCCTTCCAGTGGTTGTTAGTAATTTTTATTTTCTGCCTGTCTTCATGCTTGCGATCAGGCGTTTGAACATCTCTTTCAGATCGACCTCTGCCGTCCAGCCGAGGGCTTCCAGTCTGGATGGATCCAGTCGGATCACCATCTCTGGGTTATAGCCGAATTTGGAAATATCATCCGGAATGTCGATGCAGACATGGGTGCTTCCGTCAGGATTCAGGGAAGCCGTGAGATCGGCCATTTCCCGGATGGAGCAGGCGGTGTCCGGATTGGCCACGTTGTAGGCTTCTCCGGTATTTCCATGCAGGAGAACCGTCAGGATGCCCTTTACGGCATCTCTGGTATAGCAGTAGTTGCGTACCGTTCTTCCTTCCGTATGAAGGGAAATGTCTCTCTTTTCAATGACGCAGCGGGCGAATTCGGCGAAGACGCGGCCATCGTCATAGCGGACTCCCGGACCGAAGGTCTGGGCCAGGCGCACGATTTTAGCCGGCACACCGTATTCAGAAGCGTAGGAGGCGCAGAGGCACTCCACGATGCGCTTTCCTTCGGAATAACTGCTGCGTACGCTGGTGGAATCGATATATCCGTGTCCAGTTTCAGGCATGCTTTCCTGACCCGGGTCAGGTGTACCGTAGACTTCCAGCGAAGACAGATAGATGAAGCCGGAAACTTCTTTTTCGCGGGCAAAACGGAGCATGTTGTCGGTTCCGTCGATGGCCGCGTGGATGGTCTCTACAGGATGAGAGACAAAGTATTTAGATCCGGTAGGGCTGGCCGTGTGGATAATATAGTCGACGTCTCCGTCAAAGTCTGGATGCTCGGCGATGTCTCCTGTGACAATGGTCAGTCCGTCCTGGAAATCGGAAAAGAGCGCTTCGGCCTTCTTCTGATTGCGGACGAAAGCAGCAACCTTAATGCTGTCGCCGTAGAGTTTATTGCTCAGCAGCAGTCCTCTGCAGATCTGCGATCCGATCAGTCCGGTTGCTCCGGTGATAAAGAATGTTCTGCCGCTCAGCTTCTGCGCGTGGCAGAAGGCAGCCAGATTCTCAAGATCTTCAGCAAGAACAGGATCTTCTGTTTTCCATTTTTCTGTCATTGCTATTTTCCCTCCGGTCTTTTCTTGAAACGGCTGAGAATCGAACTGGAGCGCTTGGTGAGACCCAGTCCGAATGCCTGCTCGTTTTCATTGTACTGCAGCAGGGCACGGAAGATGTACACATCTTCCGGTGTAGTAACCTTGATGTTTCCGCGGTTGCCTTCAACCATATGAACCGGAATGCCCAGTGTGGTGCAGATTGTGCAGGCATCGACCATGTCCCTATAGCCTTCCGGTCTCTTGCGGATGCGGTCATGCGCTTCGATGATGTCCTTCAGGTGGAAGGTCTGCGGCGCCTGTGCGGCGAATGTTTCGCGGCGGTAAGGCACGGAATCGACATGTTCGCCGTTCTTGCTGAGAAGAATGGTTTCATAGCATGCGGTTGTCGTAATCGCATTTCCTTTTTCTTCAGCTGTTTCGATGTTCTTCGTGATGACATCGTGGTCTACGCAAGGGCGGACGCCGTCGTGAAGCAGGACGATACTGTCCGGATCATTTTCGCTGATTCCCTTCTGCAGGCAGTTGTAAATCGAATCCTGCGCGGTGGCGCCGCCCGGAATAACTGCTGCAACCTTGGTCAGGCGGTACTGGTCAACCAGTTCTTCTACATAAGGAATGTAATCTTCCAGTGTAGAAATATAAATCTTGTCGATCAGTTCATGCCACTGGAAGAGTTCTACGGTATGCACCAGAATCGGCTTGCCGTTGATCTCCAGAAACTGTTTCGGAATTCCGGCGCCCATACGGACACCGCTTCCGCCTGCAAAAATCATTGCTATATTCATTTACCATACCTCCATCTGCACGACTCTGTTATTCTGCGGATTCAAGCTCCTTCAGGCTGGAGAAATCCATTTTCCGCAGCATATGGTTGCTGTGTTTGATTGCATTAATACGCTTCAGATTCTTTTCCGGAACATTTCCGAGAAGGATCCAGTCAATTACACGGTCTGAAGCCTTGGAGTCAATATTGTCAAAGTGAAGCTGCACGTATTCTTCCACTTTCTTGTAATCGTAGTTTTTGGTTTCCATTGCTTCCATGAGTTCATCGAACGTATGGCAGACTTTTCCCGGAGCGGATTCTTCATACGGACGGTGGAATCCTCTGGAAAATGCGTACTGAATCTCATCGAAAGCAAAGAAGAGCATCGGTTTTCTCATCAGAGAATACTCAAAAATTCCGGAAGAATAGTCGGTGATCATCAGGTCGGTGATATAGAACAGATCATTGATGTTCGGATATTTATTCACATCGATCATCTTGTCCTTATATGCCTCCGGAATCGGAACAGCCTGTGATACCCACGGATGCATCTTAAACAGAACGACGTATTCATCTCCGCAGAACTTATAAAATCTGTCAAAATCGATCATCTCATACGGATAGTGTGCGTCGCTTCTGTTTTTTCCACGGTAGGTCGGGGCAAACAGGATGACTTTCTTTCCAAGGGTCTGCGGGAATTTCTTACGCAGTTTTTCCTCTGCTTTCTTCCGGTATTCCGGATCCAGGTACTCGTCCATACGCGGCATTCCGGTCGGCAGGAGCTGCTCCGGATTGATGCCGAATACTTCTGAATGGAAGTGGGCGATCCGGTCGCTGCTGGAAATGCCGTAGTCGTACTGACGGTGGCAGCTGACCGGTCCCGGGCAGCCGGTATGTCCCCAGCGGCTGTAGCCGGAAGATTTGAATCCGGCGCCTGCGTGCCAGAGCTGGATCAGCTTTGTGCGCGGACTTAAGGTCAGCCAGTCCAAGAACGGGCAGTGGTCGTCGATGAAAATCATGTCGGCGCGCGCAACCTTCTTGATCAGCTCGTACCAGCTCTTTTCACTGTAGTGTTTTTCTACCGCAGAACGTGCAGAGAACAGGATCTCATAGTTTTTATCGAGGCCGCGCTCCTGCATGCGGTGATAGACGCTGGTCAGGTTGGAACCGAGGCTTTCACTCTGTTCACTCATGAACATGACGGTGCGGATTGTGCCGTCAAAGGATTTATCGAATTTTTTTGATTCGTAAGCGTAGTAGCTTTTGATCATGTTCCGGATCTTTCCTTTTGTCAGGAAAAGATGCTGTTTCTTCGGCTTGCCGGAAATTTCGTTTTCTTCTTCGTCCGGAAGATTGTAATCAGCGATGCCGGCCTTCTTCGTGTTCAGAACGCGCATTTCCAGGAAGAGGGCAGTATCATCTTCTGCAACCGAGAAATCGACAACGTAAGAACGGTTCTTGCCGCTGTACAGGAATTCTCTGGATTTGTCTGCAAGTTCCGGCGCGAGTTCCGGCGCGAGTTCCGGAATGGCCAGAATGTCATTTCCCTGGCAGACGGCAAAGTGATAGATCTCAATCGGAAGACATCTGCAGTAGCCTGGATTGGTGACGTTCAGAGAAAAATCGTAGGTGCTGTCGTCGATTTTCTTCAGCTTGTATCTTGCATTTGCCATGTAGAAGCTGGTGATGGCATAAAAATGAAGGTGTTTCGATGCGTCGATGTTCTCCAGACCATCAATATGGCAGGTGAAATGCATGATGATCCGCTCCCAGCTGATGTCCTGAATGGTGACATGGATCAGATGCTCGTCAACGCGGTTGTTCATCTTAATGTCCGGGTGACTGATTAACTTATGTTCTTGTGTACTCATTATCTTTCACTCATTTCTCTTTTTATCAGGCCTTCTGCGATCAGCATGTCGCTGTCACTGGTCAGTTTGATGTTCACCGGATCGCCGGGAACGGTGTGAATTGGAATGCCGTTCAGCAGGCAGATCTGCGCTGTGCCGGTGATCACACGCCGCTGCTCCGGTGTCAGCTCTTTCAGCGATTTCTTCAGCACAGGAAGGCGGAAGCTGTCCGGGGCCTGTCCGTTGTACAGTTTGCTTCTGTCCGGCATGGAATCAACCTGGTCCCCGTTTTCAATCCACAGCATGGTATCGGTCGCCGGAATGGCGGCAACGACGGCAGGATGCTGGTTCAGTGCTTCCAGGCTGTCGTTGATGATGCTGCGGGTGATAAAGGGACGGACGGCATCGTGAATCAGAATTTTATCTTCCGTTTCAACCGGATGTTCTGCGTAAATCGCGTCAATGACATTCTCGATGGAATCCAGACGTTCCTTTCCGCCGTCGATAATGGTCAGTGAAGATGCGTCCACCTTCCAGTTTTCTATTAGCTCCTGCAGATAGTTTTTCCAGTTCGGATGAATCGCTATGTAGATGTAGTCGAATGCGTGGGACCGGACCAGTTTCTGGATCGTCCAGATGATGATCGGACGGTCGCCGAGCTGCAGAAACTGCTTAGGAATCGTGGCGGACTGCATCCGGTTTCCGACTCCCCCCGCCAGTATTGCTGCGTAAGTTGTCATTAGCTCCTCCAAAAACGGCCTCCATCACACGCTGTGTGGCATGACCGTCATTCTTATCAATAAACTTGTGTATAAATTCGCTGCGCCTGTCACTGCCCATATCTTCTGCCTGAATCGCGTCAAGCAGCTGATCGGTATCGCGGCAGACTCTTCCGTAGATGTACTCGCTGAATGGAAAGTACATCCCGCGTCCGTCCTCGTAATCTTCCAGGTCGTAGGCGAAGAAGATAATTGGTTTATTCACCAGCGCGTAGTCGAAGATCAGGGACGAGTAGTCCGTAATCAGAATATCGGTGATAAACAGGAGATCGTTGATTTCTCTCATCGGGGACAAATCATACGCGAATCCCGGATATTTCTCAAGATCGTAGGCCTTTTCAATGCCAAAGCGGATGTTGTTATACAGGGCCGGGTGCCATTTGAAAATGATCGCGTAGTCATCGCCGAGCGTCTGGTAAGCCCGGTCCAGATCAAAACGCGAAAAATCGTAGGTCGCTTCTTCCACCTTTGTTCCCCGGTAGGTCGGGGCAAACAGGATGATTTTCTTATCTCTCAGTTCCGGATATTTCTCGTAGAATTCCTGTTGTTTCCCTGCAATGTAATCTTTGTCGAAGAAAATGTCTGTGCGGGGAATTCCTGTGGCGAGAACCCGGTCCATCGGGATGGAAAAGGCTTCGCTGAAGCAGGGTCTGCAGAAATCACTGCTGCAGATGGTCTTGGTATAGCGCTTGTAGCCCTGGTGGATGTGGCGGATGTCTCCGCCTTCTCCGGTTCTGCTGTGGGCGAATTTCTTATAGGCGCCGGAACTGTGCCAGAGCTGCACCAGCTCCTGGTTTTTCCGTACGCGGATGTAGGCGGTGCTGGTGGTGTAGTCGTCCAGCAGCACGTATTTACTGGTCGCGATGTACCAGCACTGCGTCAGCCACTGGCCGAAGCTGCGCTTCAGCCGGCGGTCTCCCTTCAGGGATGTGACCTTTTCCCAGTGTGAATCCAGCGAATCATAGACGCATTTAAAATTGCCGCTGATGTCGCTGCGCACGTCGGAGATGAACAGAACCCGGTTTTCCTTCATCGGAAAGAGGGAAAACACCCGGTTCAGCACGGCCGATGCGCCGTAATATGCAATTTTTGACAGTATGCTCATTCGATATCCCAGCCAATCACTTTCCGCTCTTCGCGGATAATTTCTTCCGTAGACAGTTCACATTTCTTAAAGAGACTGGAGGAACCGGCCACAAAAATATCCGCGCCGCAGTTATAGAAGATTTCCGCGTTCTTGATGGAAATATTTCCGTCAACTTCAATCAGAAGGTCGTCTCTTCCGGTGGAAACGAAGTAGTCCTTCATTTCCTTGACCTTCTCGATGGTGGAGCGCACCAGTTTCTTTCCGGCGAATCCCGGATGAACGGTCATGACCAGAACGCCGTCCATATCGTCCAGATACGGATCCAGAACGTGATAGTCTGTTTCCGGGTTGATGGCCACGAATGAGGACGCTCCGATGCGCTTCAGAAACTGCAGGCATTCCGGAATTTTCTCATTGTGCTCATAATGGAAGGCCACGTGGTCGCCCTCACGGATGTCGAACCAGCTCATTTTTTCCAGCGGGTTCATCACCAGGAAGTGGTAGTCCAGAGGAATGTCCGACACCCGGCGCAGACTCTTCACATAGTCCGTGCCCAGCGCAAAATTCGGGACGAACTGGCCGTCCATGATGTCGACATGGAGAAATTCCAGCTTCGCTTCCTTGAACTCCGTTAAATAATAAAAGATTTTATCAATGCCGGCGCACATCATGGACGCGGCAATCTGTCCTTTTCTCTTCATTTCCGGCTCTCTTCCCGTTCTTTCAGCAGGCGGTCGGCTTCCTCGTGCATGACGAACATCAGGCGGGATTTATGAAGGCTCTTGTCCTGCAGGAAGCGGAAGGCTTCGTCGCCTTCGCTGAGCAGGTATTTCTTTGTGATCAGCCGTTCGAACGGGAATTTTCCTTCCTTCATCGATGCGGCTACAGCCTTCCAGTCGTCGCCTTCCGCGCGGAAGGCGGAATTCCATGTTCCCTGAACCGTCAGCTGCCAGCGCAGAATCTTCCAGTACACATCCTTCGGAAGCGCCTCATCGCCTTTCGGGTTTCCCATGGCGACAACGGTACCGCCGGATCTGGCGCTCATAATGGCATCTTCCAGAGACTGGTTGGAGCCGACTGCTTCGAAGGTAACGTCCATGCGGCTGCCGCCTGTCAGTCTGTCCACCTCTTCGCGGATGTCCGCGGTGTTAATCGTCTTGAAGCCGAAGGATTCCGCGAATTCCAGGCTTTCTTTTCTTCTGCCGGCCACATAGGCTTCCACGCCTTTCTGCTGACAAAAAGCAGCAATCAAGAGGCCGATGGTTCCGGTGCCGATCACCAGCGCACGGTCACCCTTTTTTACCTTTCCCATCTCTACGGCGTGGTGGGCGACGGCGGCAGGCTCAGACAGCGCTCCTGTGGTATAGGGAACACAGTCATCCAGCAGATTCAGATTCCATGCCGGAACGACCAGGTACTCCGCAAAGGCGCCGTCATTTCTGGAACCAAAGTATTTATAATCGGCGCATGTCGCGTAACTCTTCTTTCTGCAGGCTTCGCACTGGAAGCAGGGAAGAAGAGGGAAAACACTTGCTTTCCGGTTCAGCAGCGCAGGATCGCAGCCTTCTCCGAGCTTTACGACCTGTCCTGCGAATTCATGTCCCGGAACCGTCGGGAAGTGGTAGGTTCCGGTTTCCATAACGCGGGCTTCATCACTGGAGCAGATGCCGCAGGCCATGACCTTCAGCAAGACTTCATTCTGTCCCGGCTCCGGAATTTCCCGGTCTTCATAAACCAGCTTTCCGACGCTGTGTAAGTTTAATATTTTCATTTACATCGTTCTCCTTATGCTTTTGCGCGGCAGCGCGTTTCTATTATCAATTCAATTTTCCCGGGCACCCGTCCCCCTGCTTCAGCATCGGGAAAGGGCTGGGTTCTTCTTTCAGTCTGCAGTGTTTCCGGCTTCTGTCCGCTCTTATCTTGCGCGGGAAGTTTTGTCCATGTGGGAGAGCAGGAACTGCGCGATGGCTTCAGTGCAGTTTTCTCTCGGTTCAACGAACTTCTGCGCGAACTTCCGCACTTCTGAGAGGTGGAAGCGGTTCTCCCGGATGGCCTCCATAACCTCTCCGGCATCTTCCGATGCAAATCCCGGTGAGGCCTGATCGAGGTCAACAAAAAATCCGCGTCGATTCTGGTAAGACTTCCGGTCCGGAACGTAGCGGAAAACAGGCTTGTCAGCGACAGCCGCTTCCAGTACAAATGCGGAATAATCCGTGATCACATAATCAGCAACGGACAGCATTTCCATACTGGTAAATTCCGTGTCGGTCAGTGCGTCTTCCGAATGGATTCTCTCTTTCATCAGCGGATGCGGTTTAATAATAAGATTATAGCTTGTAAAGTCTGTTTTTTCAATGAGTCTTTGGATATAGGCGGTGTTCCGCTCCGGTGCGTTCTTGCGGAAAGTCGGGGCGTACAGGATGTTCTTTTTGTCTCTGGAAGCCAGGAAAGGATAGCGCTTGAGAATGCGCTCTCTCGTTGCGTTTACATACTTCTCTTGGCGCAGGAAATCCACACGCGGGAGCGGCATGACGACCATCTGGCGTGTGCGGCAGCGGTAAGCCTCCTGAAGCGGCTCCTTGCATGCCTCGCTGCTGACAAAGATGTAGTCATAGCCCTTATGCATGTTCATCACCCTGGCGAGCTCCGGACTGTAGCCCTCTTTCTCGCCCAGAACGGCGTAACCGAACTTCTTGAAGGCGCCCATGGCGTGCCACATCTGGACGATGGTCAGGCTTTTCCTGTGATGCAGGATGCTGGCCGGGATGCAGTAGCCATCGAGGGCGATGAGGCGGGACTGGGCAATTGCGTGCATCATTGGTCCCATAATATAGAAGATATAGCTGATTTTTCCCGCGGCGCCGTCTGGAATTCTGCGGCAGAGGACGCGGACGGTGACATCCGGGTTTTCTTTCTTCAGTTCGTCTGTGACCATCTGAAGGTCCAGGGACGGCTCGTCCGACTGGCGGCTGATCAGTGTGATCTGATTCTTCACCGGCGCGAGCTTGTGAAAGCAGTAAACCAGGTTCAGAAATCCCTTCCCGGCCTGGACTGCGCCGATTTTCGTGAAGAGGTCCGTCAGTTTCTTCAGAATGATGGACAAAACAACCGCGCCAAGGAGCATTCCTGCGTATCTGGACATCCGGTACATCGGAAAGTCCATAGTCTGCAGGAGGTTCCGCAGTGTGACATGGGTCAGATAGAGCTCCAGTGAATAGGAACCGACCAGACGGAAAAAGGCGTTCAGTTTCTTCAGATTTTCAATTCCGTGGAGAATCCAGACGAGCAGGTTCATCAGGCCCAGGGAATAAATCATCATGCAGAAGCGGAGTGCCGCTGCATCGCTGATATGCCGGTGGGAATAGATGCCGAACAGGATCGCAGCGGCGGTGAAAATGGCCATGGACGGCCATTTTACGCGCAGACCGCGCTGAATGTATTTTCCCATGAATGTTCCGAGTGCGAAGATGGAAACACGCGTCATGGCAATGTTAATATTCGAAGCGAATTCTGGTGCATGTTTCTCCAGCACGAACATGATAATGTTGACCAGAGCGATGATGATCAGCAGGTTGATTCCGCTTGCGCGGCGGTCTTTTCCAACCAGCGCGTACATGATCGGGAAGGTCAGGTAGAGTGCGATCAGAAGACCGATAAACCAGATGGAGATTACGCCCTGTGAGAAAAATGTATAGAAAGACAGATCTTTCAGTACGTCTGCTGCGCCCATAGACTGCAGGGCCAGATCCTTGATACACCAGAAAGGAATGGCGATCAGGAAATACGGCACCAGAATACGGTGCATTCTGCGTTTATAGAAGCGTTTCAGATCTGAATTTTTATGATAGGAATAGTACAGACCCATTCCGGATAAAAACAGGAAGATTTCTACGCCGATACTGCCGATATAGGTGTTATAGCCGAGGAAAAAAGCACCTTTGGCACCGATTTTTGCTGCGGCAACTGTGCCGGATGCGACCGCCCGCTGGTAGGTTGCACAAAAGTGATAGAACATAATGGAAAGCATTGCAATGCCGAACAGCTCATCCCGGTGTCTGCTGATCCAGTTGAAATTAAACATATATATATCCTCTCTTGTCTTTTAATCAATCCTTATTAATGTTAAACGGTTTTTGACAGATGTCAATTCAATCCCCTCATTATTAACAAGGAATTCATAACTTGATCAAATAAATGCGGACGCCCTGTTTATCTGCTGTGCAGAAGCGGCAGACAGGCGCGGTAAAAGCTCATGTATCCGGAGGAGAAACGGCAGTTTCGATAATGCCGATTGGAATACGGCGGACAAGATGGTAAAATATGAGATAAATCTAAAGATTGAAAGAGCATACATATGGAAGAAGGCCGGGAGGCGGATGTCTCCGGCGGCAGAAACTGTTTTACGCCAGAAAGGGCGCAGATATTACTTATGAAAAAACCAGAAAAACCAAAATTCGGATTGAAATGGAACAGGAAATACGCAGAAATTTCCCTGTATGTCATCGTCACCTGCGTAATTCTTTACATCCTATACGGCATGCTGTCCCATGCCGGGAACTTTATAGAGGCAGTGGGGAACTCGCTGACATGGATCGGGAGCATCCTGAAGCCGGTGGTGATCGGATTCATTTTTGCCTATCTGCTGTATCCACTCTGTGAGGGTGTCGAGAAGCGGCTGAAAAAGAGAGAATTCTTCAGGAAGAAGCCGAGGGGAGCGCATTACGCCAGTGTCGCATTCACCGTGGGCGGAATTATTCTGGGCCTGATCCTTCTGGCCGGTCTTCTGGTCATTACCATCACCCAGCAGTTCAGTTCCATTCACAACGGCGGAATATCGCAGATTATCAGCGGATTTACCAATGGAGTGAGCCAGATGTATCAGGGAGTTCTGAACTGGCTGAAAGACATGAACGTAAAATCCGCGCAGGCGGAACAGATCGTGCAGGCGATCCGCGGCGCCCTGACGAAAAAATTCGGCACATCCGTTGGAAATCTCGGAGGCACACTGAATAATATTAAATCCATCGGGACGACCGTCCTGTTTTCGATCCTGTTTACGGTCTATTTTATGCTGGACTGGCCAGGGCTGAGAAAATATTGGAAACGCGTGGCAGAGACCCTGTTCGGAGAACGCACGACGCCGCGTCTGCATTATGTCTGGAAGGATATCAGCACCGTATTTTCCGGCTATATCCGCGGACAGATGGCGGATGCGATCTTCATGATGATCGCCGTCAGTGTAACCTTCACGATTGCAAGGATCCCGTACGGCATTGTCATCGGCGTGCTGACCGGTATCGGAAATCTGGTGCCATACCTGGGGCCGATCGTCGGCTACGGCCTGACTCTGGTTGCCGGACTGTCTTCTGGAAATATTAAAGTCGTCATCATCGGATTTATCATTCTGCTGATCATTCAGGGGATAGACGGGGCCATCGTCAATCCGCGCCTGCTCAGTAAGAATGTCCAGATTCACCCGATGCTGGTGCTGATTGGCGTGATTGCCGGAAACAAGGCGGGCGGCTTCCTTGGCATGCTGGTGGCCGTTCCGGTTACCGCGCTTCTGAAACTCTGGTTTGAGCGCGGCATCAGAATGATTCGTGAGAAGAAAGAAGAAAATAAGGCAGAAACTGCAGAAACCCGCAGCGGCGAAGCAGCCATTCCTTATAAAAATAGAGAAGAAGAGGATGAAAGGAGTGAACAGTAAGATGGAAAAGAACTTTAAGGACAGGAGCTGCCGTGAGTTTACCGATGTTCTTTCCGGAAGTGATCCGGTGCCGGGCGGCGGCGGGGCATCTGCTCTGGCAGCTGCCGTAGGGACCGCCCTGTCCCGCATGGTCGGTTCCCTGACTCTGGGCAAAAAGAAGTACAAGGATGTCGAGCCGGAAATCCGCACAGCAATGGATGAAGCAGAAGATCTGCAGAATCAGCTGCTTGATCTGATTCAGCGGGATGCAGAAGTATTTGCTCCGCTGGCGGCGGCCTACAAGCTTCCGAAGGAAAGCGAGGAAGAGATTGCGCATAAGAATGAAGTGATGGAAAAATGCCTGCTGGATGCCTGCATGGTTCCGCTGGAGATCATGTCCTGCTGCTGCCAGGCCATCAATCTGGCGCAGTTCTTCGCGGAGAACGGCTCTCGCATGGCCGTCAGCGATGCTGGCGCTTCCGCAGCCATTCTCCGGGGCGCCCTGGAAGCTGCCAGCATGAACGTTTACATCAATACAAAATCCATGAAAAACCGCGAGAAAGCGGAGGAACTGGAAGAGCGCTGTGACCGCATGAGAAGAGATTACGGCGGACAGGCCTACAGCATCGTGCAGGATGTCATTGAGGCGCTGAAACACTGATCAGAAAGAGGTTTACTATAGCATAAAAAAGAATATGAGGTAAATGAGGAGAACAGCAATGGCAAAAGTATTAAAGGGAAAGGAAGTCGTCGCGCAGTTAAACGATGAAGTAAAACAGCGTTCGGAAAAACTGCAGGCACAGGGCATTCAGCCTGAACTGGCCGTTGTCCGCCTGGGAGAGCGTCCGGATGATCTCGCTTATGAACGGGGACTGACCAAGCGGGCGGGCAAAACCGGCGTGCTGGTGAAATCCTGCGTCTATCCGGAGGATCTGACCCAGGAAGAACTTCTGAAGGAACTTGATGCGCTGAATCAGGACCCTTCTGTTCACGGGATTCTGATTTTCCGTCCGCTTCCGAAAACGATCGACGACAATGCGGTACGCGCGGCACTCGCACCGGAAAAAGACGTAGACGGCATCACCGATGCATCCCAGGCAGGGGTGTACACCGGATCCGGAAAAGGATTCGCGCCCTGCACGGCAGAAGCCTGCATCCGCCTGCTGAAGCATTTTGAAATTCCGATGGAAGGAAAACGCGCGGTAGTGATCGGCAGAAGCCAGGTGATCGGCAAACCGGTTTCCCTCTTGCTTCTGTCGCAGAATGCGACGGTTACGATTTGTCACAGCAGGACCAGAAATCTGCCGGAAATCTGCCAGAATGCGGATATCATCGTGGCAGCGGCGGGTCACCCGGGAACCGTGACCAGAGACTGCCTGCGCAGTGGCCAGACGCTTGTGGATGTGGCCGTAAATGTAGGCGCTGACGGAAAAATGTGCGGTGACGTGGATTACGATGCCGCGCTGGAGATCGCGGACGCTGTTACGCCGGTGCCGGGCGGTGTGGGAACCGTAACGTCCACCGTCCTGATGGATCATGTCGTGACCGCGGCAGAAAGCACGCAGAATAAGTAAATCATCAGCAGAGCTGCAGAAAACAGCTAAATCAGGGGAAGGGAACAGAGATGGATTCGCTGTAGAAATAACAAACGATAAGGAGAGGAATTATGGCAGAATACATCAGTACCAGAGGCGGAGAGAAAGTACCGGCATCGAAGGCCGTGCTTGACGGAATCGGCACCTACGGAGGACTTTACGTCCCGACGGATCTGACGCCGCTGGACATCGATTTCAGCAGACTTGCGGAGATGAGCTATGAAGAGCTGCAGGCGCGTGTGCTTCACGCCATGCTGGATGATTATACAGAAGAAGAGCTGCAGAGCGTAATTGCAGAGACCCCGGATGACGCGTTCGATTCAGAGCACCCTGTAGAACTGAAGTGTATGGGAAATGCCGCTCTGGCAGAACTGTATCACGGACCGACGCTGTCCCAGCGCGATTACGGCGAGATGCTCCTTCCGAAGCTGATCATCCTCGGCGGACGGAAAAACGGCCTGAAAGAAAAGCTCGCGGTCCTCAGCGCGTCAGAGGGCGACCAGGGCGCGGCGGTGTTCCACGCATTTTCCGGCATGCCGGGCATGGAAGTCATCGTCTATTCCCCGAAAGAGGGCGTAACCCCGGTCCAGGAGAAACTGACCGCCGTACAGGAAGGCTTTAACCTCCACGGCGCAGGCGTGCGCAGCGGCGAGCCGGACACCCAGCTGAACGTCCGTGAGCTGCTGAACAATGTCGAATACCAGGAGAAACTCACCAACAACGGCTTCCGATTCAGCACGGCAAGCACAGGAAACATCGGCGTCATCGCCGCGTACACCGCCAATCTGTTCTATATTTACGGACAAATGGTACACGGAGCAAGGGTGCAGGCCGGTGAGCCGGTTACGCTCAGCATCCCGACGGGAAGCCTGGCAGAAGCCATCGCCGCCGTTTACGCGGAAAAACTCGGACTGCCGCTGGGAAAGATCGTCCTCGCCTGCAATGAAAACAGCATCCTCCCGACTTTTATGGAAGAGGGAAGCTACGACGCAGATGTTGAATTCACAGAGACGGAGACTCCATCCATGAACATCGCCGATCCGACCAATCTGGAGCGCCTGCTCTATGAACTGACGGGAGGCGACACATCCGCCACAGCCAATTACATGAATTCCATTCAGTGGATGGGCGGATACGACATCACGGATGAGATGAAGGAAAAACTGGATGCGAAATTCTTCTGCGGCTGCGTCAGCGACGAGGAGGTGGAAGAGGAAATGAAACGTGCCTGTGAAGAGGATCAGGTCATCCTCGATCCCCATGCCGCGGCAGCATCCGCCGCTCTTCGGGCTTATCAGGACGACAGCAGCGACGATCACGCGGCAGTGATCCTCGGAACCGTCAGTCCGCTGAAATCCGCAGAGATTGTGCTGAACGCGCTGGGAAAACCGGAGAACGATCCGGCTCAGGCGGTCGATGCACTGGCAGAGATGATGGGAACAGAAGTTCCAGAAGCACTGAAGGGTCTGTTTGAAAAAGACAGCATCCATGATAAATCTATCAACGCAGAAGACGTCATGTCCGAGACGACAGCGATTCTGCAGCTGATGTAAGAAGGAGTTATATGGAAGAAAAGAGCAAAAAGAAATCCATGGATATGATTCACGGCACACTGGGCGATAAGATGATGAAGGTGGCGATTCCACTGGCCATGACCGGAATCCTGCAGCAGCTGTTTAATGCCACCAGTGTCGCTGTACTTGGCCGTTTCGTCGGGAAAACCGCCATGGCCGCAGTTGGCAGCAACAGTGCGCTGATCGGCCTTCTGCTCAATCTGTTTATCGGAATTTCCATGGGCGCCAATGTGGTGATCGCCAGATTCACCGGACAGAAAGATCCGGATGCCGTTCACCGTGCTGTGCATACCGCCATTCTAGTGTCTGTCATCTGCGGCCTGGGAATGATTCTGATCGGCGAGCTGCTCGCCGGGCCGGTTGTACGGCTTCTGGGTGTTCCAGATGATGTCTATAGCATGGCACTCCTGTATCTGAGGATTTATCTGATCGGCATGCCGGTCATCCTGCTCTATAACTTTGAATCCGCGATTTTCAGAAGCCAGGGAAATACCAGGACTCCGCTGCTCTGTCTGCTTATGGCAGGCTGCATCAACCTCGGCCTGAATCTGTTTTTTGTCATCGTTCTTCATATGAATGTTAACGGCGCAGCGACAGCAACCGTTGTTTCCAACTGCATCAGCTCCGGACTGATGCTGCATATTCTGCGCCGTCATACAGGTCCGCTGCATGTCCGCTTCCGCGACCTGCGCATCGACGGAAAAATTCTGAAAGAAATTCTCCGCATCGGTGTTCCTGCCGGCATGCAGGGCATGGTCTTCTCCCTGTCCAACATCTGCATCCAGTCCGCGATCAACAGTCTGGGCTCCACCGTCATGGCAGCATCCGCGGCGGCCTTCAACATTGAGATTTTCGAATACTATATCGTAACCTCCTTCGGCCAGACCGGCACCACCTTCATCAGCCAGAACTATGGCGCCGGTCTTCCGGACCGCTGTAAAAAAGTATCCTGGATCTGTCTTTTCCAGGATCTCATCGCCGCAGGCGCAACATCCATCTTGCTGCTGACCTTCGGCAGACCGCTGCTGGCCCTGTTTAACACAGATCCTGCAGTAGTTTCCACCGGCATCATCCGCCTGAAATTTATCCTCGGCGGAGAAGTCATCAACGCCTTCATCGAAGTCCTGTCCGACATCATGCGAGGCTACGGCTACTCCCTCGTTCCGGCCCTGTCGACCCTGTTCGGCATCTGCGGTGTCCGAATCTTGTGGGTTTACACCCTGTTCGCCCACACCCACACCTTCAGCATGCTGATGGCCACCTATCCGGGAAGCTGGACCGTTACCGCTGTCATCGTACTGGCCGCCTACATCGTGCTGAGACGCCGGAAGGTAATCGCCTAGGATCTGCAAGCAAAACGACATTCCCCCGAAGAGTGAATAAAGAACAGAAGCCGCCCCGCGCAGCAGAGCATGTCCCTGCAGCGCGGGGCGGGGCTGTAATGCAAGGGGTCGCTCTGCATGTACGCAATTAAAATGCGCGCGCTTCAATCCGTTGAGCAACCATGATTATTCTATAATTCCAGAATAAAATTTTCAGAACTTCTCCCGGGCGTTTCAGAAATACAGCAAAATCCGCGAATGGCAACGCCGAATTTTATTCATCGTTTTATTGATCGTCTTGAGTGGGGATTTTTCCTCTGTGTGGAATATGAACACTGCGGCGGATGAATCTGAGCTTCCACAATGATTCGCAGGGCGTGATGATACGATACAATTCGCAAAGCCCCCGCAATGGAACGATCAGCAGGCACAGAAAAAGGGGTGCTGCCCGTGCTCATCTGAGCCAGGGCAGCCGCCCCATTTCATGCTTACTTGCCACAGATAGTGGAAGATATCTTATTTTACCTTTGCCTTTGCGGTATTGGAGGATGTACCCCAGAGTTCACCGCTGGTGATGGATTTATAGGCTCTTACCTTGTAATAGTAAGTTTTGCCCTTCTTCAGGCCCTTGTTGGTCCAGGAAGCGGTGGATGCCTTTGTAATAGTCTTTACCTTTGCATATTTTCCGCCCTTGGTCTTGCGGTAAACGCGGTAGCCGGTTACGTTGCTCTGCAGTGCAGTCCAGCTGAGCTTGACATAGCGCTTTCCTGCCTTGGCTTTCAGGTTCATGACTTTTGCCGGTGCAGTCAGCGTGCTTCCCTGAGAAGCGGCCTGTGCCTGTGCAATCTTCAGCTGAGCCTGAGCGTCAGCAAGGTCTTTCTTCAGCTGTGTGATCTGGCGGGCAGAATCATTGGATGTGTTCTGTGCGCTTGAAGCAGATGCCTGCGCCTGTGCGAGCTGAGATTTCAGAGATGCGATCTCATTCTTCAGGTTTGCGATCGTCTGTGCAGCCGGCTGAACGCTGTCGCCTGCCTTGATGGTTGTGCCGTCTACGGTGACTGTGCCGTTATTATTTGCATCATTGACGATTTTCGCGTTCGCACCAGTCAGGCTGACACTTCCTTTTGTGACGGTCACGGTGTTGGAGGAATCCTCGGCAGCCTTTGCGATGGCATCCTGACCGACAGCGTATGTGGTCGTGGAGCCGTTAGTGACAGTAGCTGTTGCTGCTTTATCGGTCAGATTGGCAGTAGGAAGTGATTTGAATGTACCACCGGAGATAAATTTTGTATTGTTTGTTTTCTCTTTAACCATATCTTTAATGCCAGTAAAGTCACCGTCTGTTACAGATACAGTTCCCGGATTAGAATACACACCTAAGAAATTCGAACCAGAATACTTTCCTCCATTGACGGTCAGCTTCCCAGACGCATGATTATTATAGCTGCCATTATAGACTACTGAATATGCATCGTCAGTAAATGTACCTCCATTGATTGTCGCAGTGTTCCAATTCATGACAGCACACTGTGTTGTATTAGAGAATGTACCGTTGTCGATTGTCAGGTCTCCGCCTTCATCGTTTTTGATTGTATTTATGCCACCAGAGAATGTACCGCCTTTAATGGTTAATTGTGGAGCTTCAGCGTTATTTCCGGTAGTGTGATCCGTTGAATAACTATAGTATCCGTTTTCGATCAAACTGGAGAAGTTTCCGTTCTGATTTACGGAAGCATCGTCAATAGTCATATTTCCGTGGTTTACAATGTTGTAGTACGTATTCTTCTCTGTGCCAGAGGCAGGGTTTTCTCCAGTTTCTTTACTTCGAGTGATCTTAACCCCACCCTTAATGGTTACAATGCCATTGTTAAAGATTGCTGCCTTTTGATGAGACACATTATCGATCGTTCCCTTAGTTGAGGAGCTGTCCGTAATTGTCAGTGCTCCGCCGTTTTCTACTGTAATTGTGTGTTCGCTAGAAGCGTTTGTCAGTGTCTTTCCGTTTAAATCTAAGGTTGCAGTAACCCCGTTTTTTACAGTAAGGTTTTTTGCGAGATTATTTGTCAGCGTATATGTTTTGCTTTCCAACTTACCATTGTCAGGAATTGCTGTTCCTGTAGTTGTTTGTGAGCTAGATGTAGGTGCAGCATTGCCGGTTGTCTCCGCAAACGCCATGGCCGGCATGAATGCAACGGTCATTACGGCCGCCAGTCCGAGGACGGCGAGTTTCTTCTTTACCATAATTCTCTCCTTAATAATGTAAATCAAATCATAATATAGGTGATAGAGGTGCTGTTTTGCCTGCGCCAAGGATTCTGAACAGCATCAAACAGAACGCCCGGCCAGAAGCGCGGGAG
>CAJMLL010000041.1 GCA_905214225.1 uncultured bacterium
TGTTCCGATGTTGATATGCGGCTTGGTTCTTTCATATTTCTGCTTTGCCATTTCTATATCCTCCTTACGGCCGCAGCACACACGCATGCATGCCGCGGCAAAAATACATCAGGCTAAACTATTTATTAATGACTTTCTCTGTCAGTGATGCAGGCAGCTTCTCAAAGTGGTCGAACTGCATTACATAAGTTCCACGGCCCTGAGTTCTGGAACGCAGGTCTGTCGCATATCCGAACATCTCAGACAGCGGTACCATCGCTCTGATCTCAACAGCGCCCTTATCCATCTCAGATCCCTCGATACGGCCTCTTCTTCCGGACAGGTCTCCGATAACGTCTCCCATGTATTCATCAGGAACCGTAACCTCAACCTTGAAGATAGGCTCGAGCAGAACAGGATCTGCCTTCTGTGCAGCCTCGCGGAATGCCATAGAAGCGGCAACCTTAAATGCCATCTCAGAGGAGTCGACCTCGTGATAAGATCCATCGTACAGATCTACGCCGACATCAACAACCGGATATCCGGCAACCGGTCCGTTCTGCATAGCTTCCTGAATACCTTCCTGAATCGCGTTGAAGTATTCCTTCGGAATAGCTCCTCCGACGATGGAGTTCTTAAATTCGTATCCTTCACCCGGTTCTCTCGGATAAACCTTGATCTTTACATGACCATACTGACCATGACCACCGGACTGCTTTGCATACTTGTGATCGACGTCGACCGGCTTTGTAATTGTCTCCTTGTAGGAAACCTGCGGCTTTCCGACATTCGCCTCAACCTTGAACTCACGCAGCAGACGGTCGATGATGATCTCCAGATGGAGTTCTCCCATTCCTGCGATGATGGTCTGACCAGTGTCCTCGTTCGTGTAAGTTCTGAACGTCGGGTCCTCTTCTGCCAGCTTTGCCAGCGCGATACCCATCTTTTCCTGACCAGCCTTTGTTCTCGGCTCGATCGCAACCTCGATAACCGGATCCGGGAATTCCATGGACTCGAGCAGAATCTCATGACCCTCGTCACACAGTGTATCACCTGTTGTTGTATTCTTAAGACCTACAGCTGCAGCGATATCTCCGGCGTAAACCTTATCGATTTCCTTACGCTTGTTCGCATGCATCTGAAGGATTCTTCCGATTCTTTCCTTCTGTCCCTTGTTAGCGTTGTAAACATAGGAACCAGATTCCAGAGTACCGGAGTAAACTCTGAAGAATGCCAGCTTACCAACATATGGGTCCGTCATGATCTTGAATGCCAGAGCAGCGAACGGAGCCTTGTCATCAGACGGTCTCTCTTCCTCTTCCTCTGTATCCGGGTTTACACCCTTGATCGGCGGTACATCCAGTGGAGACGGCATGTAATCAATGATGCCGTCCAGCAGCGGCTGAACACCCTTATTCTTATAAGCGGAACCGCACATTACAGGAACCATCTCGTTAGCAATAGTCTGCTTTCTGATTGTGTCCTTGATCTCCTTCTCTGTCAGCTCTTCGCCTTCCAGATACTTCATCATGAGGTCCTCGTCACACTCAGCGACCTGCTCCAGCATCTTGTCGTGCCATTCCTTAGCCTCGTCCATCATATCGTCCGGGATTTTCTCCTCGTCGATCTTGGTACCAAGCTTATCCTCATAAATTTCAGCCTTCATGGTAATCAGGTCGATGATTCCACGGAAGCTGTCCTCAGCGCCGATCGGCAGCTGTACAGCTACCGGGTTAGCCTGAAGTCTTTCCTTGATCTGATCGATGACGCGGTAGAAGTCCGCACCCAGAACGTCCATCTTATTAACGAAGACCATTCTCGGTACATTGTACTTCTCAGCCTGTCTCCATACAGTCTCAGACTGCGGCTCAACTCCGCCCTTGGCAGCCAGAACCGTAACAGCTCCATCCAGTACACGCAGGGAACGCTCTACCTCTACAGTAAAGTCTACATGTCCCGGCGTATCGATGATGTTGATACGGTTGCCCTTCCAATGAGCAGTAGTCGCCGCAGAAGTGATTGTGATTCCACGCTCACGCTCTTCTTCCATCCAGTCCATCTGAGAAGCTCCATCGTGAGTTTCTCCGATCTTATGAGTTTTACCAGTATAGAAGAGGATACGCTCTGTGACAGTAGTCTTTCCGGCATCGATATGAGCCATGATTCCAATGTTTCTGGTTTTCTCTAACGGAAATTCTCTACCAGCCATTTTTCCTCCATTCTGCGTTTCCCTAGGAAACTACTACCATCTGAAGTGAGCAAACGCCTTGTTTGCCTCTGCCATCTTATGAGTATCTTCTTTTCTCTTTACGGTTGCTCCGGTGTTGTTAGAAGCATCGATGAGTTCCTTAGCCAGTCTCTCTGCCATAGTTCTCTCACCTCTTGCTCTTGTGAACATCGTGAGCCATCTCAGAGCCAGTGTCTGTCTTCTTGCAGGTCTTACCTCTACAGGAACCTGATAGTTCGCACCACCGACTCTTCTAGCCTTAACTTCAAGTACAGGCATGATGTTGTTCATAGCCTTCTCAAATACTTCCAGCGGCTCCTCGCCTGTCTGCTCCTTGATCTGATCAAATGCGCCGTAAACGATCTTCTGAGCGGTGCTCTTCTTTCCGTCGAGCATGATGCTGTTGATCAGCTTGGAAACTACGACATTGCCATAAACTGGATCTGGAAGCACTTCACGCTTTGGTGTTTTACCTTTCCTTGGCACTTCTCTTCCTCCCTTATCTGCGTTTCTCCCGGACAAAATCCGACTGTCCAAGAGGTCCGCTGTACAATTACAGCTTCATATTGCACTTCTTCTCTTCACCCTTTATCGGAGAGCTTACGCTCAGCATAGAGGATTACTCTGAACAGCCCGGCAATAAAATAAAATGTGACTGCCCAGTCTGACGGGGGTACTCGACACCGGTTCCCGACCATGCGGACGCGGCGCCGCGGTGCTCAATATATTGCAAATAATGCCTATATATTCCGAGCACAACAATCCCGATTACTCGAAATAGATTTCTTACTTTTTCTTAGGTCTCTTGACGCCGTACTTAGAACGAGCCTTGTTTCTGTCAGCTACACCGGCAGTATCGAGAGTTCCTCTGATGATGTGGTATCTTACACCAGGGAGGTCCTTAACTCTTCCGCCTCTGATCAGTACAACACTATGCTCCTGCAGGTTGTGACCGATTCCCGGGATGTAGGCTGAAACCTCAATGCCGTTCGTAAGACGTACTCTGGCAACCTTTCTAAGAGCGGAATTCGGCTTCTTAGGTGTTACCGTCTTTACTGACGTGCAGACGCCTCTCTTCTGTGGTGAGTTGTTGTCTGTGAACTCACGCTTCAGGGAATTCATTCCCTTACCGAGAGCCGGTGCACCAGACTTCTTGACGGAACTGTGTCTGCCCTGACGTACTAACTGGTTAATTGTAGGCATTATTTTCTCCTTTCCTGAGTAATTTGGTTTAGGTGTACAGATCCGAGTGTGAACATCGCTGCCTCGCAGGTACGCTCCTTTCCGGTCTGTCCAGACAGTCAAAGCGACACTGAAGCGTACTTCAGTGTCATCGAGACTGAACCAATCATAAGTGTATCACAAGCATTTTCATTTTGCAAGCGACAAAAATTAATCCGCAGGAAAATATCCGGGCTGCCGTTTTTCCCATACAAAAATCAAGGTCGGACCATTCTCATTCTCCCGTCTCGCTCAGTTTTGAATTCGATGACCGTGTTCCGGGGGGCGGTTCTCCAGGCCGGGCGCAGTTTCAGAATGCGATTTGATTATATCTGGTTATGACTAAATTATATTACCGCGATCGCTCTGAGAAACCGATTTGCAATATGAACATCGATAGGGAAATACAGTAATTTATTCCAGATTGATCCCATGATCGCGGGCAAACGCACACAACTCTTCTACCGTCAGACCGGCAATGCTTGCGATCATTTCAACAGTCAATCCTTTATTAATCATGTTACAGATCATCTCACACTGCTTCTCATCCCGGCCTTCTTCGCGGCCCATTTCTATTTTCTCCTCTAATGTCATATACTGCCGCCTCCATTCTTCACTTTCTGTTGTTTTCTGTACCTGATTGTCCAGATTCCGGGTAAATTCGTCCGTTGGAACATTATCCGCAAGATAACTTAAAAATGCCTTCAATTCGTTGGACAAATCTTCATTTCCTGCCCCGCATGGATTCAGAAAGATTCTATGTGTTCCGTCATCAATATCTACATTTTTGTGATTTTTACACATCGGTTTGATTTCATAAAGGGAATACCCACACTGAAATGGGTCAGACTTACTGATAAAGATCACATAGCTATCCTTCATCTTTTGATAAAACTGACCCTTACTGGTCTGCTCCGTATCTATAGCAGCTTGATAGTATCTCGAACGTCTCAACAGATCCCTTTGATTATTATTCTGCATCTCAATATCATACACAGTATTCTGATCATCTTCAAAGTAAACATCGAAGCGTACTCCTTTACTGTCCGGTGTTACCTGAATACTCTGCTGATCGTTTAGATACACTATCCTCTCTATCTTTCTACCCAGGATTCTTTCCACTAACTCCCCGCAGAGTTCTTTATTCTCCGATAGCACAGTACAGAAAACATAGTCATCTGTAAAGCGCAGTTTGGCAAAACGCTCTTCATTAAAATACATATTAACCTCCTTGATAATAATATCGCTGATATAATTCAAACCGGTATCATGACATCATGTCCATTCAGTACTGTCCAGATAGTATAGCAATGTCCAAAAGTAAAAGCAATCACATACTTTAATCATAAATAAAGTAATATACATTTTATTCTGTATATTTACAGTCAGACAATATCATCTACATCCCGATACGCACGGAACGAAGCGCCGCAGACCACGGCACTGCCAATCGAAAAGCCGCTGGCGCAGCCTGACACAAAACAGTAATGAAAAATGATGAAACCGTATTCCTGATGACAGCCGCTGAGAGAGCCTCTCGTAAGACCGCAGGCGCAATCGGCATCAGACAAACCCATTCAGTAGCTGTAACTAAAATAGATTTAAAATAATAGAACTGCATTCTAATTGATGGCCGATGAAGGAGCCTCTCGGAGGGGTGCTGCCACAGCCGGAGCCAAACGACAAAACCCGTGAGAGGACTGCCGCACCGTAAACGTTTCCGTTTGCGGCAGTTCCCACGGGTTTTCGTATGCGCTCCGCATCTGTGGCCGCCCCGGAGAGCAAGCTCCCTCAGCGGCCATGAAACTTAGAATGCAGTTTACTTATTGAACTATTTTACTACCGTTACTGCCACTTTGGTCCTGACTCCGTTGGTGCCGAGTACATATACATTGCACTTTCCGGCCTTCAGTGCCTTGACATTTCCGTTCTGATCTACACGGATGTTCTTTCCGTCTTTAATGTAGAGATAACGGTACATCGGAGCGTGGTCTTTCTGCAGAATCGCGCATCCGGAGACAACGCCCTTTACGGACGGCTGAATCTTATAGGTCTTTCCGATCTTCATGGTTACCGCGTTCTTCCTGACACTGACTTTCTTCACGTTCGTGTATCTGCTGCCGCTCTTCTTTTTCAGCAGATTTCCGGCTGCAGAGTGAACAGCTACACTTGTCTTTACGATCTGCTTCTTGCCATCTTTGACCTTGTAGGCTGCAACACGGTACTTATAGGCAACACCCTTCTTCAGTCCTGTACGCTTGTACACTCTCGGAGAAGATGCAGATACATCAGCCACCTTCTTAAGATGATGGACCTTCAGCGGATTCGGTGTATTGCATTCCGCTTCGTATACAAAGTATCCGTCAACATGGGTCAGCGGCGTCCAGGTCAGGGTCTGCTCACTGCTGCCATTGGCGATGACCTTCGGAAGCAGAATGCCTGTAACCTTATCGGATGCCGGTGTCGGTGCCGGTGTGTTCTTTGTCCACTTTGCATAGAGGTCAAGATCACTAGTTACCGGTGTGCTGAAGTCATAAGCCTTTGTCAGCGCACTGTCTGTGTACCAGCCATTGAAAGTATATCCGTTCTGCGTCGGATCAGCCGGCTGAGAAACCTTGCTTCCGTCGGAAACGTTCTGGGTGAAATTACTCTGGCCGTTAGCCGGGTGGAAGGTTACCGTATGGTCTTCAACCGGAGTAACTGGCGTAACCGGAGTTTCAACCTTTGTCCACTTTGCATAGAGATCCATGTCACTCGTTACGACCTTTGAGAAGTCGTAAGCGGTCTTCAGATCAGAGTCTGTATACCAACCGTCGAATTTATACCCAGACTTTGCCGGATCTGCCGGTTTAGTAAGTTTGCTTCCATCTGTAACCGTCTGCGTGGAATTGTTCTGACCGTTATTCGGATGGAAGGTAACCGTATGCTCTGCCGGAGCCTTCTTTGTCCACTTTGCATAGAGGTCAAAGTTACTGTTTACCGGTGTATCGAAATTATAGGCAGTCTTGCATTCTTTATCTGTGTACCAGCCGGCAAACTCATATCCGTCACGTGTCGGATCTGCCGGCTTATTTACCTTGCCTTCATTTTTGACATCCTGCGTGAAATTATCCTTATCCTCACTGTCCTTATGGAAGGTTACCTTATATGGGGTGCGGATCGTCAACTGCGTTGCTGTGGAAGACTTATCCTTCTCAGTAAAGTCGGTTCCGTCTGGCAGCAGACGATTGACAGTAATGAAATCATGAACTGAATCCATATTTGGATCAATCTGCTTCGGAAACTGCAGGATATATCCAATGTCATTAGAAACGCCCTCTAAATCATTCGGACCATTGATCTTATCAGTAATATTTGTGTAATATTTATCCCAGATTGAACCATAGTTAGTTGTATAACGTCCTGCATATGCAGCCATTTTTGATACAATATCCTGGTTCTTTAAATTCTTTTGAGCATCATCTGTCAGATCACTTCCAGATTTATTTTTATTATTTAACTCCTCATTCAGGATTCTTTCATAACCCATTTCCTCTAATACCCAATACGGGAAAGCGTCGCCAAGAGTATCGTAGGTCATATCTTCCACAGGTACAAGGTCATCATTATATGTGCCGCCTTTAGCCTGTTTATCGGTTACCTTAAACGTATGGTCCGCCTCTGTAGAGTTACCATCTGGACTCATTGTTAAGTTAAAGTTCAAGGTACTTTCAGGAATATTGCTGGAAATTACTGATGATGTCCCCGCTTCGGTTTTTTCACTCATTTTCATCGGAAGATTAATCGTCAGCGTTCCCAGTTCTGCCCAAACATATTCTGAGCACTTATTAACCATTACGGACAACGGGATCGTATATGTTGTAGTCCCATCGTTATTGTTCTCTGTTTTTATGCTGCTGTTATTAAGAGAAACTGCATCATTATTGGAAAGTGCGACCTGGTCAGTCTGTACAGTAACATTACCCGGAACAGTAATTTTAACATTCAGCGTTCCCTTCATTTCACGGGTACCGTTAGCATACTGCTCGCCTTCCATCAGGTAGTTTTTTAAAGTCTGCTCCACCAGCATGGACTCCAGATAAGTACAGTCAATCTTTTCCTGCACATTAAATGATGTTCCCGGCTTAACATAGACATTGCCTTTCGCTTCTGTCTGATCTCCTTCAACATCATACTCTACGCCGTCACCCGGCTTCACAGAAAGATCAGTATCAAGCACCGTATGATATTCCTGCCCCGGAGCTTTCTGAATAGAGCGGATCACCTTATTCGACGGAATGTTCTTCACCCTGCCAGTGATATTTTTCAGTTTCGTATTTTTCTTTACACCGGCGTAGGCCATGCCCGGCATCATTGCAAATACCATGAGTACTGCAAGGATCAGACATAGAAGCGCCAGTGCAGGCTTTCTTTTTTCGTCCATGAATCAGACTCCTTTCTCATAAACCATCGTCATGAGCAAGCCTGATTTGTTCCCGGCAAACCGCCATAATAGGAAGTTACGGCCCTCCCGCATCAAACAACCGGAGAGGTGGTCCGTTCATGATGATTACTACAATGCAATGCATTTAACTCATACATTGCCAAAACAAAACTATATCATATGCAACACGTTATTTCAACATATATTTTTGATATTATAAATATTTTACATTATATAATTATTGATATGATCTATCTATTCATAATTCTCCATTATTCGCCCTTAACTACTATTAATTCGTGCAGAAAACAGTGAATTCAGACTAAAGCGCAGCCAGAAAATTAGCAGCGAAAAAAGAGAAAACTGCACTCCCAATGAGAGGCGCCGACAAAGCATTTCGAAAAGCTGATGGTGCAGCCGGAGCCAGACGATAAAACCCGTGAGAGGACTGCCGCACCGTAAACGTTTCCGTTTGCGGCAGTTCCCACGGGTTTTCGTATGTGCTCCGACTCTGTGGCCGCCCCGGAGAGCAAGCTCCAGAATGCGGCTGTCAGACCAGGAATACAGTTTTATTTTTATTTACTTTTACTCCTGCTCGCCAGACTCCTCTGCGCCATCAGCCGGCTTCTCCGCAGAAGCATCTGCTCCCGCAGACTCACCGCTTGCTACAGAATCGAAAGTGGTGTCGACGTGGAAGTCGCGCATCTTGTCTCCGTTCTCACGGTGGTCGTCCTTAGACGATTTATCGTCTTTCTTATTAAAGGAAGCCATGTAATTGGTGTTCTCTCCGTAGTCGACCTGAATGTCGCGGTATCTGCGCATTCCGGTTCCGGCCGGGATGAGTTTTCCGATGATGACGTTCTCCTTCAGGCCTTCCAGATGGTCGGTCTTTCCCTTGATTGCGGCATCGGTCAGGACACGGGTTGTCTCCTGGAAGGATGCGGCAGACAGGAAGGAGTTGGTTGCCAGGGATGCCTTGGTAATTCCCAGAAGCATTCTCTTGTATTCCGCAGGATGATCTGTGTGTTCGTTTGCTTCTTCGATCTCGCTGATGCTGTACATGCTGCCCGGCAGGAGGTCGGTGTCGCCCGGATCCTCTACACGGTACTTGGACAGCATCTGGCTGACGATGATCTCGATGTGCTTATCGTTGATATCTACACCCTGGTTCCTGTATACGCGCTGGCACTCACGGAGCAGGTAGTCGTAAACTCCCTCGACGCCGCAGTATTTGTAAATGTCATGCGGATTCAGAGGTCCTGCAGTCAGGTTGTGTCCGGCCTGTACACGGTCGCCAACCTTGACGACGATTCTCGCGCCGTAAGGAACGATGTATTTTTTCTCGAGTTCGCCCTTCTCATCCGGCTCGTCACAGTCAACGATGATCTCAGACTTATTGTCCGTTCTCGGGTTGATCTCGCGAACGACTCCGTCTGCCTCGCAGATCTCGGCAAGTCCCTTAGGCTTACGTGCCTCGAACAGCTCCTCTACTCTCGGAAGACCCTGAGTGATGTCGCTTCCGGCAACTCCGCCGGAGTGGAATGTTCTCATGGTCAGCTGAGTACCAGGCTCTCCGATGGACTGTGCGGCGATGATTCCGACAGCCTCTCCGATGTTAACCTCATGACGAGTCGCCAGGTTTCTGCCATAGCACTTTGCGCAGACTCCGCTCTTGCTCTTGCAGGTCATGACGGATCTGATCTTGACTTCCTTGATTCCGGAATCCTCGATCTCGTGTGCCTGCTCATCGGAAATTTCTTCGTTACGGTGAACGATGATCTCTCCGGTCTGCGGATGCTTGACGTCCTCTGCCGCTGTTCTTCCGGCGATACGGTCGAACAGGGTCTCCAGAACTTCCTTACCGTCAATGAAGGCGCGGACGACAACGCCGTCGGTTGTTCCGCAGTCCATCTCGCGGACGATCATATTATGGGAGACATCAACCAGACGTCTGGTCAGATAACCAGAGTCGGCTGTACGCAGCGCGGTGTCGGCCAGTCCCTTTCTCGCTCCGTTGGAGGAAATGAAGTACTCCAGGATGGACAGACCTTCACGGAAGTTCGCCTTGATAGGAATTTCTACGGTTTTACCGGTAGCTGTACCCATCAGTCCACGCATTCCGCCGATCTGACGAATCTGGTTCTTACTGCCTCGCGCACCGGATGTCGCCATGATATTCAGGTTGTTGTTCGGTGCCAGAGAATCCATCAGGGCGTCAGCAACATCGTCTGTCGCCTTGTTCCAGATGGCTTCCTGCTTATCCCAGCGCTCAGAGTTGGACATAAGTCCGCGTCTGTAAGCCTTCTCGTATTTATCAACTTCCTTCTGCGCAGCATTGACGATTTCCCACTTATTATCCGGAATCTTCATGTCGTCGATACCGATGGTAATCGCAGCCAGCGTAGAATATTTATATCCCATTGCCTTGATGTAGTCGAGCATCAGGACAGTGCCGGTATTCTCATGTGCACGGAAGCATTTGTCGATGATTGCTCCCAGCTGTTTCTTTCCGCACAGGAAGTCAACTTCCAGGGAGTATGGATCCTTGGAGCGGTCGATGAATCCCAGATCCTGCGGAATTCCTCTGTTGTACAGGAATCTTCCGACGGTGGATTCAACCAGAGCGCCTCTGGTATCCTTATCATCTTTATACATTCTGACCTTGACCTTGGCGTGAATGTCCACAACGTGGTTCTGGAAGGCCATGATCATCTCGTTCAGGTCGGTGAAGACCTTTCCGTCTCCCTTTTCCTGTACTCTCTTGAATCCGTTGTCACGGTTGTACTTTGCCTTTTCCGGATCGTTGAACTCGTCGAGAGAGTACTCGATATGCTCCTTGCCGTCCTCGTCGCGGACAGTTTTTGTCGCATCTCCAGGATAGGTCAAATAGTACGCACCAAGGATCATATCCTGGGTCGGCGTCGTAATCGGAGATCCGTCCTTCGGTGCCAGAATGTTGTTGACAGACAACATCAGGAATCTCGCCTCTGCCTGTGCTTCAGCGGTCAGCGGTACGTGGATCGCCATCTGGTCTCCGTCGAAGTCCGCGTTGAACGGTGTGCAGACCAGCGGATGGAGCTTGATGGCCTTTCCTTCAACCAGAACTGGCTCAAACGCCTGAATTCCCAGTCTGTGCAGCGTCGGGGCACGGTTCAGCATAACCGGATGCTCCTTGATGACGTCTTCGAGGACATCCCAGACTTTCGGATCGCCCTTCTCGACCATCTTTTTCGCATTCTTAATGTTGGTTGCGTAGTTCTTCTCATTCAGCTCTTTCATGATGAAAGGCTTGAACAGTTCCAGCGCCATTGTCTTAGGAACTCCGCACTGGTAGAATTTCAGCTCTGGTCCTACGACGATTACGGAACGTCCGGAATAGTCGACACGCTTTCCGAGCAGGTTCTGTCTGAAACGTCCCTGTTTTCCTTTCAGCAGGTCGGACAGTGACTTCAGCGCACGTCCGCCAGGTCCTGTTACAGGCTTTCCTCTTCTGCCGTTATCAATCAGAGAGTCAACTGCTTCCTGCAGCATTCTCTTCTCGTTTCTGACGATGATGTCCGGAGCGCCGAGTTCAAGCAGACGCTTCAGACGGTTGTTTCTGTTGATGACTCTTCTGTAGAGATCATTCAGGTCAGACGTTGCGAAACGTCCTCCGTCGAGCTGTACCATCGGGCGCAGATCTGGCGGAATTACCGGAACTACTTCCAGAACCATCCACTCTGGGCGGTTTCCGGAAAGACGCAGAGCCTCTACGACTTCCAGTCTTCTGATGATCTTGACCTTTTTCTGACCGGATGCTGTGCTCAGCTCAGCACGCAGCTTCTTTGACAGGTCATCCAGATCGATTTTTTCCAGCAGCTCACGGATGGCCTCAGCTCCCATGCCGGCGCGGAACTTCATGCCCGCGTCTTTCAAGTCACGGTACTGCTGCTCGGAGATGATCTGCTTTTCAACCAGACCGGTCTGGCTCTCATCGCCCGGATCCAGGACAACATATGCCGCAAAGTACAGAACACGTTCCAGGTTTCTCGGGGTGATGTCCAGAATCAGACCCATTCTGGATGGAATTCCCTTGAAGTACCAGATATGGGACACTGGCGCAGCCAGCTTGATATGTCCCATTCTCTCTCTTCTTACTTTCGCTTTTGTGACCTCTACACCGCAGCGGTCGCAGACAATTCCCTTGTATCTGATGCGCTTGTACTTTCCGCAGTGGCACTCCCAGTCCTTAATCGGTCCGAAAATCCTTTCGCAGAAAAGGCCATCTTTTTCCGGTTTGAGAGTTCTGTAATTGATTGTTTCCGGCTTTGTTACTTCTCCGTGAGACCACTCCAGGATCTTGTCCGTAGATGCCAGTCTGATCTGAAGGGAGTCAAAATTATTCGATTCAATGTATCCGCTATTTTCAGCCACAGATGTACTCTCCTTTCCTACTGCTCGTCATCTGACGGTTCTGCATCAGCATGAGCCTCTGTGTCCGCCGTATCTGCATTATTCCCGGCGTCCGTTTTTTCCTCGCTGAATCCATGATGCATCAGTCCGCTTTCGCTCTCTCTTGAGTTCATGCGGATGACACTCTCATATCCGCTCGGAGTATCGTCATCGATCTGTTCTTTCA
This sequence comes from uncultured bacterium, assembly GCA_905214225.1. Classification (GTDB taxonomy): domain Bacteria; phylum Bacillota; class Clostridia; order Peptostreptococcales; family Anaerovoracaceae; genus Aminicella. The sequence continues at coordinate 12,469 of CAJMLL010000041.1, forward strand.
GTTCGATTTCCTCTCCATTATCGTCCAGTACACGGACATCCAGAGCCAGACTCTGCAGTTCCTTGATCAGAACCTTGAAAGACTCCGGAATACCCGGTTCAGGGATATTCTGGCCTTTGACGATTGCTTCGTATGTCTTGACACGTCCAACGATATCATCTGACTTGACGGTCAGGATTTCCTGAAGTGTATATGCAGCACCGTATGCTTCCAGTGCCCATACCTCCATCTCTCCGAAACGCTGGCCTCCGAACTGTGCTTTTCCGCCCAGCGGCTGCTGCGTTACCAGGGAGTACGGACCCGTACTTCTCGCATGGATCTTATCATCAACCATGTGATGCAGTTTCAGCATGTACATGTATCCGACCGTTACCGGATTTGCAAAGTACTCACCAGTTCTTCCGTCACGCAGACGCAGTTTTCCGTTTTCCGGATATCCGCTCTTTACGAGCAGCTCTCTGATGTCGCTCTCCTTGGCACCATCAAATACCGGAGTGGCAACATACCAGTTCTGCTTCTTCGCAGCGAGACCCAGATGAACTTCCAGGACCTGTCCTACATTCATTCGGGACGGTACACCCAGCGGATTCAGCATGATCTGCAGCGGTGTTCCGTCTTCCAGGAACGGCATATCCTCTTCCGGCAGAATTCTGGAAACAACACCCTTGTTTCCGTGACGTCCGGACATCTTGTCTCCAACCTGAATCTTTCTCTTGGACGCGATATATACACGAACAAGCTTGGTTACTCCAGGCGGCAGTTCATCGCCGTTCGCTCTTGTGAAGACACGAACCTGTACGACGATTCCGTGTTCACCATGAGGAACACGCAGGGAAGTATCTCTGACTTCTCTTGCCTTCTCACCGAAGATGGCGCGGAGCAGTCGCTCTTCTGCGCTCAGGTCATTTTCACCCTTCGGTGTGACTTTTCCTACCAGAATATCCGTAGAATCGACTTCTGCGCCGACACGGATAATTCCTTCCTCGTCCAGATCCTTCAGAGCGTCATCGCCGACGTTCGGAATATCTCTGGTAATTTCTTCCGGTCCGAGCTTGGTATCTCTCGCTTCGGACTCATATTCTACGATATGAATAGATGTCAGGACATCATTCATGATCAGTTTCTCGTTCAGGATAACCGCGTCCTCGTAGTTGTATCCTTCCCAGGTCATGAATCCTACCAGCAGATTCTTTCCGAGGGAAATTTCTCCCATATTGGTGGAAGGTCCGTCTGCAATGACTTCTCCTTCTTCAATATGCTCGCCGTGGCTTACGATCGGACGCTGGTTGATGCAGGCTCCCTGGTTGGAACGCTTGAACTTCAGCATCGTGTACTCATCCTGGCCCTTGGCATCGTCTCTTGCGATAACAATGTTATCCGCATCAACGAATTCAACAGTTCCGGAATGCTTTGCCAGAATGACGGCTCCGGAATCTCTCGCTGCCTTGTACTCCATTCCTGTTCCGATATACGGTGCTTCCGTAACCATCAGCGGAACCGCCTGACGCTGCATGTTGGATCCCATCAGCGCACGGTTCGCGTCGTCGTTTTCCAGGAAAGGAATCATCGCAGAAGCGACGGATACAACCTGCTTCGGAGATACATCCATCATATCCACGGATGTTTTCTTGAACAGGGAAATTTCTCCGCCGACACCACGTCCGGCAACTTCATCATTGATGAAATATCCGTCATCGTCCAGCGGCTCGTTGGCGTTGGCGATGATCAGCCGCTCTTCTTCATCGGCAGTGACATAGCGGACTTCATCCGTTACTCTGCCGTGCTCTTTATCTACAATACGGTACGGAGTCTCGATGAATCCATACTTATTGACTACTCCATAAATGGTCAGAGATCCGATCAGACCGATGTTCGGGCCTTCTGGGGTCTCAATCGGGCACATTCTTCCATAATGAGAATGGTGAATGTCTCGTACTTCCAGTCCTGCACGCTCTCTGGACAGTCCGCCAGGTCCCAGGGCTGACAGTCTTCTTCTGTGTGTCAGCTCAGACAGCGGGTTGTTCTGGTCCATGAACTGAGACAGCTGGGAACTTCCGAAGAACTCCTTGATTGCTGCCGTTACCGGACGGATATTGATCAGGGCCTGCGGTGTCGTTACATCGATATCCTGAATGGACATTCTCTCTCTGACAACACGCTCCATTCTTGCCAGTCCGATACGGAACTGGTTCTGCAGCAGTTCGCCGACCGTACGCAGTCTTCTGTTTCCCAGATGGTCGATGTCGTCTGTGCTTCCGATTCCGTAGTTCAGGTTCAGAATGTAGCTGACAGAAGCGATGACATCGGCAAGGATGATGTGCTTAGGAGAAAGCTCATCCTTTCTCTCACGGATGCGGTTCTTCAGTTCCTGATCATCCAGATCCTCCTTCAGGATTTCCTTCAGGACCGGATAGTAAACCTTATCCTGCATCTTCAGGTCAGTCAGATCAATGTCTCTGCCCTCGAGATACTTGTTAATATCAACGAAACGGTTTCCGATGACCTTTGTACGGATGGTATCATCGGTCTTTCCGACAACCATAACAAAGTCGACACCGGCATCTTCAATGGTCATCGCCATTTCTCTGGAGATGGTGTCTCCGCTGGAGACCAGAATCTCTCCCGTGTTCGGGTCAATTACATCCTGTGCGGCAACCGCGTTTTCCAGTCTGTCGTGAATACCAAGCTTCTTATTATATTTATATCTTCCTACATGAGAAAGATCGTATCTTTTCGAATCGTAAAAGAGTGAATTCAGAAGAGATCTTGCGCTCTCCACTGTCGGCGGCTCACCCGGACGGAGCTTTTTATACAGTTCCTTCAGAGCGCTCTCTGTGTCCGTCGTCGTGTCCTTCTCGAAGGTCTTCATCAGACGCTCATCCGCGCCGAAAATGCTGAGGATCTCCTCATTGCTGCCGATTCCAAGCGCACGGAGCAGGATGGTCAGCGGCTGCTTTCTGGTACGGTCAACACGAACGTAGATAATTCCGTTAGAGTCTGTGTCATACTCGATCCAGGCACCTCTGTTCGGGATGATCTGGGAAGCGTACAGCTTCTGATTGGACTTATCTGTCTCTACACTGTAGTATGGTCCCGGTGAACGTACGAGCTGTGTAACGATAACACGTTCAGCACCGTTATAAATGAATGTTCCGCGCTCTGTCATCAGAGGGAAATCACCCATGAACACTTCCTGTTCCTTGACTTCGCCCGTCTCCCTGTTTACGAGGCGGACCTTGACTTTCAGCGGAGCTGCATATGTCACGTCTCTCTCCTTACACTCCTCCTGGTCATATTTCGGAGGATCGTTCAGAGAGTAATCAATGAAGTCCAGGCTGAGTTTGCCGGCATAGTCGCTGATCGGCGAAATGTCTTCAAAAACCTCCTGAAGCCCTTCCTTGAGGAACCATTCGTAGGACTTTGTCTGAATGTCCACCAGGTTCGGCATAGGCAAGACTTCTTTGATTTTTCCGAATGACATACGTGTTTTTCTACCAACTTTAATTGGCTTTGGCATTACTATCACTCCTTACAATCTATCTCTTAGTACTCGCATGGCAGTCTAATATTATACAATAGAAGCGTCAAAACTGCAATAGCCCGGCGCGAATTTCTTCCACATATTGTAAAATTTATGTGGACAGATTTTTGCATGCAGCGGGGAAGCAGACGTTAAACGCCGTGTTTTTTCACGGTTTCCGGCTCCTGCCGGCGTTTTTATCCCTTGCCGGGTGTGTTTTGTCTGCAGACAGACTACATGCGAGGGAGCGGACAAAACTGACGCGCAAGAAAAAAGAACTGCACCCGATCTGTGATCCGATACAGTTCCTTATTTCAGACATGATACCGATACAGAACCTATTCAATTTCCGGTTAGCTATACTCTGCAGCTGCAGAATCCAGCCGGACGGGAATTTAACGTATTCCGTATCGCTTTGCTGCCGTCGCTATTTCTACAAAGAGCCGCGATTACTTGAACTCTACTGTAGCGCCGACTTCCTCGAGCTTAGCCTTGATGTCGTCAGCCTCAGCCTTCTCAACGCCTTCCTTGACGTTGGACGGAGCTCCGTCTACCAGAGCCTTAGCGTCCTTCAGGCCAAGTCCTGTGATCTCACGAACAGCCTTGATGACCTTAATCTTCTGGTCACCGATCTCCTTCAGAACTACTGTGAATTCTGTCTGCTCGTCAGCACCGCCCTCAGCACCTGCTGCTGCAACAGCAACCGGAGCAGCTGCGGATACACCAAACTCTTCTTCGCATGCTTTTACGAGCTCGTTCAGCTCGAGTACGGACATTCCTTTGATGGCTTCAATGATCTGATCCTTATCCATTTTCGTTTCCTTTCTGAATGATTACGCGGCACAGCTTACGCTGCCGCTTCTATAATGCTTACTGATATTCCGATATTCAGTTGAACTACTCTGCCGGTGCAGCCTCTGCAGCCGGAGCGTCTCCGCCCTCCTGCTTTGCGTCTGCAATTGCAGCCAGTGTTCTGACAAACTTTCCAACCGGGCTCTGAATGCTTCCTAGGAATTTTGCCAGGAGTTCTTCTCTGGAAGGAATGCTTGCAATCTGCTCGATACCTTCCTTATCGTAGAACTGACCCTCTACAACACCGGACTTGAACTCCATCTTGTTGAACTTCTTGATGGAAGCCTTCAGAATTCTTGCCGGAGCAGTAGCGTCAGTCTTACTGATCGCAATAGCGCTCGGTCCCTTCAGAGAGTCAGCGAGAGGAGCAAACTCTGTTCCTTCAATAGCTCTCTTCATCAGCGTATTCTTATATACGCCGTAATCGATGTCAGCTTCACGGAGACTCTTTCTCATCTCGTTAGCTTCAGCAACAGTCGTGCCCATGTAGTCGATAACTACTGCAGACTGAGCTCCATCAAGTTTTTCCTTGATTTCATCGATGACCGCCTGTTTCTGCTTCTTTGCTTCTTCAGACATCGCTTCTCCTTTCTGTAACCGAAACGAGTTCGATTCACGAATGTGGTACTCAATAAAACAGCCCCGCTGTGCGAGCGAGGCCAATACGTTTATATATCGTACCTCGGCGGGAAATTAAGCCTTTACGCAGGCACCCGCTGTCTCAGGTGATTAATTCCAATTTTATGTCTGCATGCATCTTCCGCACGGTTATTTCCGCGTTTCACGACACACGCTGTTAAAACAGCCTTTCTCAGTTAGCCGAGAACTGCCGGATTAACCTTTACTCCAGGGCCCATCGTCGGTGTTACTGTAACACTTCTGAGGTACTGTCCCTTTGCAGATGATGGTTTAGCCTTTACGATTGCTGCCATCAGAGCGTCAAAGTTCTGCTGGAGCTTCTCCGGGCCGAAGGACTTCTTTCCGATTACTGTGTGGATAATGTTCTGCTTATCCAGACGGTACTCAACTTTTCCGGCTTTAATCTCAGCCAGTGCCTTCTCCAGATCCATCGTAACTGTACCAGACTTCGGGTTCGGCATCAGACCCTTAGGTCCGAGCAGACGTCCCAGACGTCCTACAACGCCCATCATATCAGGTGTTGCTACTACGACATCGAAGTCAAACCAGTTTTCCTGCTGGATTTTCTGTGCAAGCTCTTCCGCACCGACATAGTCAGCTCCGGCTTTTTCTGCTTCTTCAGCCTTAGGGCCTTTAGCAAATACCAGAACCTTTACTTCCTTACCGGTTCCATTCGGAAGAACGATTGCGCCTCTGACCTGCTGGTCAGCGTGTCTTCCATCAACGCCCAGCTTGATGTGAGCTTCGATGGTCTCATCAAATTTTGCCTTACCAACTTCTGTGACAACCTTCATTGCCTCAGCCGGATCGTAAAGCTTGGACTTGTCGAAGGATTCGACAGCGTCTCTGTAATTCTTTCCGTGTTTAGCCATTTTTTCCTCCTCGTGGTTCAGACGAGCAGATGCTCAGCTCCACTCTCCCACAATGTGTTATTCTTCTACTGTGATGCCCATGCTGCGAGCAGTACCCTTGATCATGGATGTAGCAGCTTCGAGGCTTGCTGCATTCAGATCCGGCATCTTGGTCTTAGCGATCTCCTGAACCTGCTCAAGAGTAACCGTAGCAACCTTCTTCTTATTCGGCTCACCAGAAGCTGTATCAATGCCAGCTGCCTTCTTCAGAAGTACTGCTGCCGGCGGAGTTTTGGTGACGAATGTGAAAGATCTGTCCGCATAAACGGTGATTACTACAGGAATAACCATTCCCGGCTGGTCCTGAGTCTTGGCATTGAACTGCTTGCAGAAGTCCATAATGTTGACTCCGTGCTGTCCTAATGCAGGTCCTACAGGAGGTGCTGGGTTCGCCTTTCCGGCTTCAATCTGGAGTTTAATATAACCCTCGATTTTCTTTGCCATAAATCGTGTCCTCCTTCCCTACTGTATTTTTTCCACCTGATCGAACTCAAGCTCGACAGGGGTATCTCTACCGAACATTGAAATGCGTACGGTCATGACCTGCTTTTCCGGGCTGATGTCGAGAATCTCACCCATGAAACTCTCGAACGGTCCGTTGATTACACGTACCTGATCTCCGACTTCAACATCCAGATCGATATCTATCTTCTCGATTCCCATGCGTGCCACTTCTTCCGGCGTCAGAGGAATCGGTTCAGATCCATGTCCTACGAATCCGGTAACGCCCTGCGTGTTTCGCACGAGATACCAGGATTCATTGGTAACGACCATCTTAACGATCACATATCCAGGAAACATTTTTCTGGTTTTGACTTTTCTCTGGCCGTCCTTTACTTCAACAACGCTTTCTGTCGGTACTCGAACGTCCATAATCAGGTCCTGCAGGTTTCTGTTTTCGACCATTTTCAGGAGGCTGTCCTTCACCTTATTCTCATGTCCGGAATAAACATGAACGACATACCATTTTGCCTGTCCATCGCCGCGGACACCCTCACCCTCGAGCGGGGAGACGATGTTTCCTGTATTTTTCATCTCTGTGTCTGACATCTGATGTACCTTCTTTTTACTCTTTTACTGGTGTGCAAGAAACGCGATTGATTAACCGAGCGTAACACCGAGTGCTGCCTTAAGAGCAGTCAGCCAGCCGGTGTCGATCAGCCAGAATCCCAGCGCGAAAAGCGCACACGTAGCGATTACAACTACAGTGTAGCTGCCGAGTTCCTTGCGTGTCGGCCATACGACCTTGCTCATCTCACGTTTTACACCCTTCCAGTAATCACGACGGGAGTGCGGATTCTTCTTGCGTGCGGCACGCTCGCGGTTAGCGCGGGCAGCAGCCTTATGACGCTCTTCCTTGATCTCCTCTTTCGTGACTTCTTTCGGTTTCTGATTCTTTTTCTTATTCGACATTTCTGTGCCTCTTAATTACTTGGTCTCCTTATGAACTGTCTCTTTCTTGCAGAACGGGCAGTACTTCTTCAGCTCCATACGATCAGGATTGTTCTTCTTATTCTTCATCGTGTTGTAGTTTCTCTGCTTGCACTCTGTGCATGCCAATGTTACCTTTACTCTCATTACCTCGGCCTCCGTTTTTTAACTAAAATTCAGAGCCGGGTTTCCAGCTCTGCAATAATTTCTCATAAAGTCACTCATTAACTATACAATGCAAGTTCGTCAATGTCAACCATTTTTTTACATCAAAAAGTAAATTATTTCCAGCGGATTTTACACGATCCGCCTCTTCCTCACCTGTTTTCTGCGTCAGAAAGCCTGGGGCAGCAGAGGCGGTATTCCCTTACCGCTGCAGGCTGCGGGTGGATTTTGTCAGAGGCGCTAACGCGCCTCTTCCAGCTTCTCGATCTTCTTCACAGCCTTATTCACGCTCTTCTTGCTCGGCCGCATCGCGTAAACCTGATAGTTTCCGGTGGAATAGCACTGGGTGAACTCGCCTGTTCCGTCCATGCCCTGTTTCTTGATGGTCCAGTGGTAGCCGCCTTTCAGCTGCATGCGGATGAGGCTGCTGATCTCTCCCTGGGACATGTTAATCCGGATGTAGTTTCTGCTGGCATCCAGGATGCTTGAATAATGGGTCAGCAGGGTCTTGCTGCTGGTTACCTTCTTGATCATGGCTTCCATAACCTTGGCCTGGTCCCGGTTCCGCTGCAGGTCACCGTCCTCGAATGCGTGGCGCTCTCTCGCGAAAGCCAGTGCCTGCGCGCCGTTCAGGTGGTTCTTTCCCTTCTTGAACTCGAAGTAGCGCTGTCCGTGTGTGACAAATGCCTGTTTGGAATAGACGTCTACGCCGCCGATCGCGTTGATCACCTGTCTTACGGTCGAATAATTTACCTTTACATAATAGTTCATATCCAGTCCGGTCAGGTCTTCAACGGATTCCAGCGTCTGCTGAATACCGTAGATCCCCGTATGGGTCAGCTTGTCTTCCACATTGTCCTTCTCCGTCAGGCGGATGATGTAATCGCGCGGAATGGACGTCAGCAGGATGGTGTGGGTTCTCGGATTTACGGTGACGATCATATTTACGTCGGAGCGCGAGACCGTATCGATATTTCCTGACGTATCCAGGCCGCTCAGATAGATATTGAACGGTGTCGTCGTTACGGATACATTCTTAGACAGATCCGCCGTGGATGCCTTGACCTTGATCTTTTTCAGGATCCTGGTCTTTTTCTTGAACGAGCTGTCCTTCTCCGCAATGCCAGAATAATGGCCGGCACTGAGCAGGGCCGCGCTGTCATTGTCATCTTCAAGCTTGTTTCCGATCTTTTTCAGGCTTGACTTGTAAATGTAACTGGCATCCGCATAGGACTGCAGCTTCTTTTTCGCCGCCGCGTCGCCGCTGCCCGCCTTGGAATACAGCATGACATCGCTTCCGTCCAGATCGCTGATCGTCACATAGTCACTGTCTTTATTTACAACAACATAGTATTCCTGCGTCTGCGTCGTTACCGTTGTGGTGACTGAAGACAGGAACTGCGAGGTTTTATCCATATTGCGGACCGCATACACGCCGCTCGCTGCAATTACGACAGACAAAATAAAACTGATCACTCTCCGCGACTTTTTAAACGCGCGGAAGAACATCGGAATAAACAGCAAGAGGCCGACGACCACGACAGCGGTAACGATTCCGGCAAGCCATTTCCCCGGAAGCAGTCCGAATCCCAGCACGGTTTTTCCCGTCCAGGCCAGTACGCCCGCAAAAACAACCGCCCAGACCCGGATGATCCAGAACATCGGAGAATGATCCTGTCTCTTCTTATGCGCTCTTCTCTGCGCACGGTCAGAATGCCGGCCGTCTGCGCTGCCGGTAGACTTCATCCGTTCCGCTTCTGGTGAACGGGAAATTCTCGGATTTCCAGAGTCCTGAGATGCGTATTTCTGCGCCCGGCGCGCCGAGGCATGGCCGCGGCCTGACGCAGAACGTGATTTCTTCTTCTCCTGTTCCTGCCGCTGCCTGTCCATCTCGTGCGCATGCGCCTCGGCCGCTTTTCTTCTGCGGTCGATTTCCTGCCTGCGCCGGATGGCTTCTTCTCTCAGCTGATCTGCACTCTTTTTCTGCTGATCCGACATTATGATCTCCTATCTGAATTCCGGATACTGCGGAAAATCCGCGTATCCGATACATTTCTGTTCCCCGCGCCGGCCAGTGCCGGCATGTATACATTACCATTCCTTGGAAAAGTTAACTACTGAATTATATCAACATGAAGATACAGTTTCAATAAGTGACACAGAAACAACATTCTTAAAAAATATTAACGGCATGCCAGACAAAAAGCTTTTCTCCCGGACAGACATCAGCCCCTCCGGACAATGAAAAAAAGAGCCGCACTCCCAGCATCTCTGCTGAAAGCACAGCTCTCATGATTTTCA
>CAJMLL010000042.1 GCA_905214225.1 uncultured bacterium
TGTTCCGATGTTGATATGCGGCTTGGTTCTTTCATATTTCTGCTTTGCCATTTCTCATACTCCTTTACAATAACTACAAAAAAATTGGAGCTGTTGAGCAGACTCGAACTGCCGAACCTCTTCCTTACCAAGGAAGTGCTCTACCAACTGAGCTACAACAGCCTATTACGCAGATTATCTTACTATGTTTCCCTGCACTTGTCAAACTTTTTTCTACTTTCTGCGGATAATATCTTTTTTGACGGCATATTTCGCGGACAAAAGCCGCCCGGGCAAGGGGACACGGCAGCGGCAGTCTGCACCGCCCCTATGTCCCGGATTTCCCGATACCGCTTATTTTCCGCTAAAAGCCGTTTCCCCGCCATCAGGGAGTCCTTTCATGCACTTCTGAAATTCCGGGACCCTGCCACAGATCCCGGAACTTCCATCTCCGCTTCTGGAAATGCCCTGCAGAAGCCGGCCCTTTTTACTCTGCATCCTTCAGGTACTTGTGAATCTTCTTGCGCACTCTCTGAACCGTATTATCCACAACCTTCACCGGACGGCCGACCCGCTCCGCGATCTCCCGCGAAGTTCCGCCGCTTTTCATCTCTTCCCAGATTTCTTTTTCCAGCGGACTGAATAAGGAGTTTCCATCGTTCTTGAGAAAACGCTCCAGATCATTTAAAAACAGCTGCACCGCCGGGTCGCTGTCTGCCGCTGCAATCGTCTCTTCCAGCGTCGGCCCGTGCTCCTGCTCCGGATCCGCTGAATGGCTGAGAGAAAGAGACTCACTCAGAATGGCGTTCTTTTTCCGGGCGGCCCGGCGGATCGCTGTTACAATCTGCCGGTTGATGCAGAGCTGCGCAAAACTCCTGAAGGAGGCGCCGGCGTCCGGATCAAAATCCCGCACCGCCTTCATTGCGCCGATCATTCCTTCCTGAATGACATCTTCCTTATCTCCGCCTTCGATAAAATATTTCTGCGAAACGCGGCGCACCATATCCTTATAGCGCCGCAGCAGAATCTCCTCCGCCTGACGGGATCTGGCAATGTTCAGCTGAGAAACCGCCGCAAGCTGTTCGTCGCTCAATTCTTCCAGATTAATTTTCTCCGGCAGTATTCTGCGCATCTCTCTGTCTCCTTATCTCATACATCAGAATGGCAGCCGCATTCGACGCATTCAGAGATGTAATGTGTCCCAGCATTGGAAGGGAAACGATTCCATCGCACTTCTTTCTGACATTCTCGGCGATTCCCGCGCCTTCCGCGCCGATCACGATGGCCACCGGTCCGGTGAGGTCCTGCCCGGTGTAATTCTGTCCGTCCATATCACAGGCATAGACCCAGATATTCTTCTCTTTCAGTTCCTCAATGGTGCGGGAAATATTGGTGACTCTCGCACACGGCATGTATTCAATCGCACCGGCTGATGCTTTGGCAACAGTCTGCGTCAGTCCGACCGCCCTTCTCTTCTGGATGATCACCCCGTGGGCACCTGCACATTCCGCGCTTCTCATAATTGCGCCCAGATTATGCGGGTCTTCAATGCCGTCCAGAATGATGATGAAGGGGTCTTCGCCGCGTTCTTCCGCACGGGCCAGAATATCCTCCACACTGGCATATTCATGGGCAGAAACATGGGCCGCGACACCCTGATGGGCTGCGCCTTCTGCCAGATGGTCCAGCATCTGTTTGCTGACTTTCTGCACCAGGACGCCCTTTTCATTTGCCAGAGACAGAATTCTTCCGACCGATCCGCCGCTGCTGTCCTGCACCAGGATTTTCTCAATGCTGCGTCCGCTCTTCAGGGCTTCCGTAACCGGATTTCTTCCGAAAATCATCTCGCTGCCGCTCTCGTGATCTCTCTGAAAATCCGCTTCACGTTTAAATTCCATGAAACCCCTGGATTCTCTTCTCTCCGCGTATTCTCCGCTTCTTCCCCGGCTGTTTCCGGAGCGCGCCGGCTTGCCGTAAGCCCCGCGGCCTGACTTCTCATAGCGGTCATTCTTTCCCCTGCCGCTTCTGTATCCGCGCCGCTCCTCACCGTCACGGCCTCTGCGGTCATAAGCATTGGATCCGGAGCGCTTTCCGCCCCTTCTGTCGGAACGGCCGCCTTTTCCGTAAGCTTCCTGTCTTCCGTATCCGCCGCTTCTTTTCTCGTTTCTTCTTCCGCCGCGCTCTCCGCGGCCGCTGTAATTATTTCTTCCGCTCATATTTCACAAAACGGTATGGAATCCCGTCTTCCTCCATTTCTTCACTTTCCCAGCTAATCTGAAACGCATCATCTTCATCCAGGTCCGGAAGATGACGGTCTGCAGTAAAGGCTTTTCCGATTCTGGTGATCCAGCAGACATCGCAGTAAGGCAGAAGCTCTTCATAAACTCTGGCTCCGCCGATCACAAAGGCGTCATCTGCCTCATCTCCCAGGGCATCCATCAGCTGCGGGATGGAATGCACCACTTCCGCGCGCTCCGGCTCATAATTTTCCCGCGTAGTCAGCACGATGTTTCTGCGCTTCGGCAGTCCGCGCTTATGCGGAAGGCTTTCCAGCGTTGCACGCCCCATGACGACGGTGTGTCCGCTGGTTTTTTCTTTAAAATATTTCATATCCTCGTGCAGGCTGCAGAGCAGGTCCCCTTTATATCCGATTCCCCACTGTGCATCTGCCGCTGCAATCATCTGCATGCATCCTTCTCCTTTTCCGCCGCGGCGCAGCCGGGCTTCTCCTTGCGCATGTGTTTTTTGCCGCAGAAACTAAATCGCTACAGGAATGTTCTTCACCTGCGGACCATGCTGGTAATTCTCCACGATCACGTCGTCCGGCGTAAAGTCGTAGAAGTCGTGCACGTCCGGATTCAGCGTAACGGTCGGTGCCGGATACTGCGGGCGCCGGATCAGTTCCCGGATGATGTCCACATGCCGGTCGTAAATATGGGCGTCGGCGATGACGTGCACCAGCTCGCCCGGCTGAAATCCGCATACCTGCGCCAGCATCATGACCAGAACCGCATACTGTACGACATTCCAGTTGTTCGCCGCCAGGATGTCCTGGGAGCGCTGATTCAGAATCGCGTTCAGGCGGTTTCCCGTTACGTTGAAGGTCATGCTGTAGGCACACGGCTCCAGTCCCATCTCCTGCAGATCGGAGAAATTATAGATGTTGGTCATAATCCGGCGGGAATAGGGCTCGTTTTTCAGGAGATAAATCACGTTGTCCACCTGATCCATCTCGCCCTGCTTGAACTTATATTTCACGCCGAGCTGGTAGCCGTAAGCCTTGCCGATGGATCCGCTTTCATCTGCCCAGGCGTCCCAGATTCTGGTCTTCAGGTCGTGCACGTTGTTCGACTTCTTCTGCCAGATCCAGAGCATTTCCTCGACGGCGGACTTGATGGCGGTGCGGCGCAGGGTCAGCGCCGGAAATTCCTTCGACAGGTCGTAGCGGTTTACCACGCCGAACTGCTTGATCGTGTAGGCCTTGCTGCCATCTTCCCAGTGCGGACGGACTTTCTGGCCTTCCGTCGAGAATCCATGGTCCAGGATGTCCTGGCACATGTTTACGAACAATCTATCTGCATAACTCATTCTCTATCCTTTCTGCAGACAAAAGGAGACCGGGCAAGGAACCAGCATTGCTGCCGGGCCTGCCGGCCTCCCATACCTGCTCTGCTTTCAGACGCGCGCTTTATTTTCCGCTTCCTCTTCGTTCTTTCTGCTGGCGTCCGCCGATTTCCACTGCGCGGGAAACGACCTCTTCCAGACGGTCTCTGCGGCTGGCCTGGTACAAATAGCCGATCAGCGCTTCAAATCCGGTCGCCCACTTATACTGCATCGGGGATGAGCCGCGCGGCCGGGAGGTGTTGGTGTGATTGCGCCCGCGTTTGACCAGATGTTCCTCTTCATCCGTCAGGAATCCATTTTCTATCATCTCGCGGACGATGGCCGCCTGGCTGTCAGCCCGGACGAACTGAATCGCCTTCTTATTCAGCCGGTCGACATGCACACCGCCATCCTTCAGCACATATTCACGGATAAACACTTCATAGACGGCATCGCCCAGATAGGCGAGGGCTGTCGTGTTGGCAGACAGAATCGAAACGGTTTTTCCGCCTTCTTCCGAGGTTTCTGAAGCTTTCCGGCTGCTGTCTTCCGGGCTGTCCGGATTTCCGGCGCCAGTTTCCGTCTGAATGCTGCGTTTCTGTTCTTCTGTCATGCTGCTGTGTTTCTCCTTTACTGTTTTCGTCTGCTTTTATTCTTTACTCTTTGATAATCTGTACGCCCTGCGGAGTATCCTTCAGGGTGATTCCCATTTCCTTCAGCTGATCTCTGATTTCGTCAGCACGGGCAAAGTTCTTCGCCTTGCGGGCTTCCTGACGCTCTTCTACGAGCTTCTTTACTTCCGGATCGATCTTCTCTTTCTGGTCCTGCTGCAGAAGTCCCAGAACATCGCAGTATTTCATCAGCTGCTCTTCTGCGGCCTTTGCAAAGGCTTTAGTGCTGTCTGCGCTGTTTACGGAGTTGATGGCGGAAACCAGTTCAAATACGGTACTGATGCCGTCTGCCGTGTTCAGGTCATCATCCATGACTCTGCAGAATTCCTCGTTGTATTTCGGGAAATCGTCCGCGGCCTTCTGCTCGTCCGCGTTCATTTCACCGTCTTTACCCTTTTTCTGCAGATATTCCAGGTTTTCCTTGCAGTTTCTCATACGCTGCAGACCTGCTTCCGACTGCTCCATCAGTTCATCGCTGTAGTCGATCGGGTTTCTGTACTGTCCGGACAGCAGGAAGAAACGGATGACTTCTCCGTCATACTTCTTTCTGATCTCGCGGACGGTCATGAAGTTGCCCTTGGACTTGGACATCTTCACGTTATTCATGGTGATGTATGCGTTATGCATCCAGTAATGCGCGAACGGAACGCCGTTGCAGCACTCGGACTGGGCAATTTCATTTTCATGATGCGGGAACATCAGATCCTGTCCGCCGCAGTGAACGTCGATGGTATCGCCCAGATGTTTCTTTGCCATGGTGGAGCACTCGATGTGCCATCCCGGACGGCCCATGCCCCACGGGGATTCCCATGCGATTTCACTCTCTTCCTTGCGGGCTTTCCAGAGAGCAAAATCAAGCGGATCTTTCTTGACTTCGCCGATGGCGATACGCGCTCCGGCTTCCAGGTCGTCAATGTTCTGTCCGGAAAGTTTTCCGTAATCCCTCGCCTTTCGGGTGCTGAAGTAGACATCTCCGTCGGCCTCATAGGCATATCCCTTGTCAATCAGAGTCTGGATGAATGCGATGATGTCCGGAATGTGCTCAGAAACTCTCGGATGAACGTCTGCTTTCGTCACATTCATGGCCTGAACGTCCTCAAAGTACTCCTTAATGTACTTCTCTGCCACGTCCATGGCGCCGATTCCTTCTTCCTTGGCCTTGCGGATGATCTTGTCATCGACATCGGTGAAGTTCTGCACAAACTTTACCTTATAGCCGCGGAACTGCAGATACTTGCGGAAGGTATCGAAAACGACGATCGGACGTGCGTTTCCGATATGAATGTAGTTATACACCGTCGGCCCGCAGGAATAGATCAGTGCCTCACCCTCGTGAATCGGCTTGAATTCTTCTTTTTTTCTGGTCAGTGTGTTGTATATTTTCATCTCTAATATCTCACTCCTTGCGGTCTCTTCTGCTGAATTACTCTACTGTAATCGTCTTGATGACGACCGGCTCTTCCGGCTTGTCATTCCACATGCTTCTCGGAACATTCGCGATCTCCTGGGCAACTTCCATTCCCTCTGTGATCTTTCCGAATGCGGCATACTGTCCGTCCAGATGCGGTGCATCGGCAACCATAATGAAGAACTGGGAGCCTGCGGAATTCGGATCCATGGTTCTGGCCATGGACAGAACGCCGGTGGTGTGCTTCAGGTCGTTCTTTACGCCGTTTGCAGAGAACTCACCTTTAATGGAATATCCCGGGCCGCCTGCTCCGGTTCCGTCCGGGTCGCCGCCCTGAATCATAAATCCCGGGATGACGCGGTGGAAGGTCAGGCCGTCATAGAAGCCGCTCTTTGCCAGCTTCTCAAAATTCTCAACGGTGATCGGCGCGATGTCTTCATACAGCTCTCCGGTCATGACGCCGCCGTTTTCCATCGTAATCGTTACTTTCTTCATCTCATTTCCTCCAAGTTATGTTTTTCTGTATATTTCTGTTCCTTTTCTTGCTTTTATTTTTTGCCGCAGTTAACCCACGTCGTATTATTATACCCTGTCACCGGCGGATTCTTCAAGAATCTGATAAAATTAGCTCTAATGACACAGAAAGGCGCCGGCAATACCGCAGATAATCATAATGGTGATCGGACTCCACTTCAGTTTTCCAATCATAAACACGGTGGCTGCACAGAGGATGATCGGAATCGGATTCCAGCTGGTGAATACGCTCTCGCCCACCAAGACAAAGGATGAACCGATCAGGCCGGCGGTCACCGGGCGGATGCCCCTGAAGGCACCTTCTACCAGCGGGCTTTCTCTGAACATCGTCAGCAGGCTCACCACCAGTGAAATCAGGATAAAGGACGGTGTTGCCTCGCCGATGGTCGCGACCACTGCACCTATGACGCCAGCCGTGTTATAGCCGACGTAGGTCGCCGCGTTGACAGCCAGAGGACCCGGAGTCATCTGGGAAATCGCGACCAGATTGGAGAACTCGCCCTTGGACATGGCGCCGAAGGTCAGCGCCGTCTGGTAAATCATCGGAAGCATGGCAAGGCCGCCGCCGAATCCGAGAAGGCCGACCTTGGCAAACTGAAGGTAAAGAAGCAGGTATATCATTTAGTTTTCCTCCCTTCCTGCCGCAGTCTGCTCCGGGTTATCTTCCGCAGTTTCCGCGTGCTTTTCTGCATCCGTATCAGGTCCGGCCTCTTCCGCAGATGCCGTTTCCTGCGCCGCATCAGCGGCCGGTTTCTCCGTTTCTGTCTCAGCACCGGCACTGTTTCCGCCAGCGTCAGCCGCCTCAGCCGCCGGCGCCTTCTTCTCTGTCACGCGGGAATAAAGCAGGCCGATCGCAATACTTCCCAGAATGACCCAGACTGCGTTAACGTTGAAAAAGGTTATCAGCACAAAACCCGCAACAGCCAGTGCCGCCGCGAACCAGTTCTTTACAACGCGGCGGGCAATCGTGAAGGCCGACCATCCGATCAGTCCGGTTGCCGCCGCCTTGATTCCGATCAGTGCGCCTTTTACATAGGGATTTCCGCCGATGCCGTGCAGCAGTTCCGTCACCGCAATGATGATAATCAGACTCGGGAGCAGAACGCCGATGGTTGCGGCGATCGCGCCCTTCAGCTTTCTCTTCTCAAAACCGATGTAGGTCGCCATGTTAATGGCAATAACTCCAGGAAGGCTCTGGCTGACTGCGATACAGTCGATGATGTCATCCTCGCTGACCCAGTGGTTTTTTTCCACCATGATCGCCTGCATCTGCGGAATCATCGCCATTCCGCCTCCGATAGTCATAATGCCCAGCTTGAAAAACTCCCAGAACAGCACCAGATATCCGGCATCCCGCAGTTCCTGGCCGCCCTCCTGAGAGGGTTTTCCCTCATTCTTTTCCATAATCCATTCTCCTGCTGTTTCCCTCGAGGCAGGCAGCCCCGGCTCTCAGACTTTCACGGCGCGCTGCCTGTCGTCCATACGCGCCTGCAGTCACGAAAAAACCGGCAGCAGGAAATTTCTCCCTGCTGCCGGTTCCCGTTTCCATCAGATTCTATTCTAACAGCCAAAGCGCTCAGCCGCAACTAACTCGACTGCACGTTTCACCGCTTCATCCGCGGAAATTTCTTCCATATGGTCTTCATCACGGCGGAGTTTATACTCCACGATGCCGTCAGAAGCCTTTCCGCCGACAGTAATCATAACCGGATATCCGAGCAGATCCGCATCGTTGAACTTGACGCCGGCACGCTCATCACGGTCGTCCACCAGAACTTCGACACCCTGCTTCTCCAGCTCATCCTGAATGTGAAGCGCAGCTTCCATCTGCTTCTCATCACTCGGCTTGATCACCGTAATCATGACATGATACGGAGCAACCGATACCGGCCATACAATGCCCTTCTCATCATGGTGCTGCTCGACAACTGCCGCAACCGTTCTGGTTACACCGATTCCGTAGCATCCCATAACGATCGGATGCTTTTCCTGGTTCTGGTCCAGATAATATGCGCCCATGGACTCGGAATACTTGGTTCCCAGCTTGAATACCTGGCCGACCTCGATACCCTTGGTGTGCTTTACCGGAGCGCCGCATACCGGGCACGGATCTCCTTCCTTCATCATCTTGATGTCGGTTACGATGTCGCCCTTATAGTCTCTTCCGTAGTTGACATTGATGTAGTGGTGATCCTTCTCGCAGGCACCTGCGCACAGGTTCTTCAGTCCCGGCAGTTCACTGTCGACTACGATGGTGCAGTCATGCAGTCCCATCGGGCCTGTGAACCCGCCGACACATCCTGTTGCCGGTCCCATCTTCTCTTCATCCGCAAAAGCAATGCAGAATTCCGGAATGTTCAGGGCATTGACCAGCTTGATCATATTGACGTCGCGGTCACCTCTTACGAATGCCGCTACATATCCGTTTTCCTTCAGTGTAGCCTCATCATAAGTGACGAACAGCAGAGCCTTGATGGTCTGCTTCTTATCCAGATGCAGGTAGTCGCAGACCGCTTCAATCGTCTTGGTTCCCGGAGTTTCCTTCTTCTCCAGCGGCAGCATCTCCACGTCGTCCTGCGCCTTGGCATCCACGCACGCGCAGCGCTCGTCCGTTGCAGCCATGCCGCACTTGTCACAGTAGAACAGATCACTCTCTCCCACCTCAGACAGAGCACTGAATTCATGAGAATTGCTTCCGCCGATCGCGCCCGTATCCGCCTCCACCGGACGGCAGTCCAGTCCGCAGCGCTTAAACACCTTCTCATACGCATGGTACATGTCCATGTAGCTCTTATCCAGACCCTCCTGGTCCACATCGAAGGAATATGCATCCTTCATAATAAATTCTCTGGATCTGAGCAGTCCGAAGCGCGGACGATCCTCATCTCTGTACTTTGTCTGAATCTGATACAGATTGACCGGCAGCTGCTTATAGGAGGTCAGATCGTTTCTGGCAACATCCGTAAAGCACTCTTCATGTGTCGGTCCGAGGCAGAAGTCTCTTCCGTGTCTATCCTTGATACGCCACAGTTCCGGGCCGTATTCATTCCATCTTCCAGTTTCCTGCCAAAGCTCTGCGGGGATTACAGCAGACATGTGAATTTCCTGAGCGCCAGTTCTGTCCATCTCTTCACGGACAATCTGCTCAACCTTGCGGACAGCCCTCCATCCAGGCTGCATGAATGAGTAAACACCGGAAGCCTGCTGACGGATCATTCCGGCTCTGAGCATCAGTTTATGACTCGGGATCACAGCATCTGCCGGATCATCATGGTATGTTTTAAAATACATTTTAGACATTCGCATAAGTCTAATCCTCCTTAAGCTTAGCAATTTGTGAAAGCCCCACAATAGTTAGTTATTATTATATCAAACTTCACTATATATTTCACTCTATTTTTATTATTATTCTCTATCCCGGGACAAAATATTATCAGGCAAGTCAATTCACGGCCTGCCGGGAAGGGGTTTTCTCTGCCTTCCGCACAGCTTCTTCCCCGGCATCCGGCCAATGCTAAAAATCCGCCGCCTGCGCCGTTATCGTGCAGACCGCCTCCGCGGCAATTCCTTCCCCGCGTCCGGTGAAGCCGAGCTTTTCCGTCGTTGTGGCCTTGACGCTGATCCGGCCTTCGGAAACTCCGCAGACCTCCGCAATCCGCTGCCGCATCTCCTGGATATATCCGGCCAGTTTCGGTCTCTGGCAGATCACAGTCATATCCGCATTTCCCAGCGCCCAGCCGTGCTCTTTCAGAACCTCGCAGACCCGGGCCAGAAGCTTCATGCTGTCTGCTCCTGCATAGGCGGGATCGTTATCCGGGAACAGTTTCCCGATATCTCCCAATGCCGCGGCGCCCAGCATGGCGTCCATCAGCGCGTGCACCAGGACATCCGCATCTGAATGACCGAGCAGGCCCTTCTCGTAAGGAATTTCCACACCGCCGAGAATCAGTTTTCTGTCTTCCACAAGGCGGTGCACATCAAATCCTGTACCGATTCTGATTTCTCCACTCATTTTCTGTAAATCCTCCGGTGTTGTAATCTTGATATTAGACGGGGTTCCTTCCGCGATTTCCGGCAGGACGCCGATGCGCTCCACCAATCCTGCCTCATCCGTCCCGCTGAAATGGTCCTTTGCCGCCGCCTCAAACGCCCGGATCAGAAGCCCGAACTGAAAGCCCTGGGGGGTCTGCACGCTGTACAGCTTTGAGCGGTCCAGGGTCCCTTCTGTAATATGGCGGATGGTGCTGACTGCCGGCAGCGCCGCGATGGCCGCCCCGGCCTTTTCCGCGCGGAGAAGAACATCCTGAATGGTTTGATCCTCTGTAAACGGACGGACGCCGTCCTGTACCAGAACCAGATCGTCCTCTTTAAATCCCTGCTTCTGCAGATACTGAAGCGCATTCCAGACAGAATCCTGTCTGGCGCTCCCGCCCGGGACTACGGTCACCGGGACGTTTACGCGGGATTCATGTTCCGCAGACTGTCCCTCTGTTCCTGCGTCAATTCCGGCCTTCCGCAGAAGGTTTATTCCCTCCTGCATTTGTGCCTGCGGCAGTGTAATCACCAGCCGGTCGGGAAAATCCTGCTCCAGGAACCGGTTCACCGTACGCTCCAGAATCGTCCTTCCGCCGATACGCAGAAACTGTTTGGGGACCGGCGCCCCCATGCGCGTCCCCCTGCCTCCGGCAGTGATGACCACAGCCGTTTTCTTCCCTTTATACATCGTGATACCAATATGCGGCATGCAGGATAGCTGCCCGCATGCCGCATTCTTCCTTTCCTTATCTGATTTTCATCATGACCTGCACAGGCGGCCGAAAATCATCTTTCCGGCAGAGGTCTGCAGAACACTGGTGACACGGATATTCGCCGTCTTTCCGATCATGGACACACCATCTTCCACAACGATCATCGTGCCGTCGTTCAGATAGCCGATGCCCTGGGAAGCGTCTTTTCCGTGTTTCACGATCTTCAGCGTCATCTCTTCACCCGGAAGCACAACCGGTTTCAGGGTGTTTGCCAGTTCGTTGATGTTCAGAACCTTGATCTTGTTAATCCCGGCAACTTTATTCAGATTGTAGTCATTGGTCACGACAGCTCCGTTCATCATCTGCGCCAGTTTCAGAAGCTTCACGTCCACTTCCGGAATCTCCGTCAGCGCCTTGTCCTTTTCCGTGTTGTAGATTTCCACGCCATACTTGGTCTGGATCTCATTCAGCACATCCAGTCCGTGCCGCCCCCTCGCGCGCTTCAGTGAATCCGCCGAATCCGCGATATGACGCAGCTCGATCAGAACGAACTCCGGAATGACAATCGTTCCTTCCAGGAATCCGGTCCCCATAATGTCCGCGATTCTGCCGTCGATAATGACACTCGTGTCCAGAATCTTAGGCATGGCCATCGAACCCTTTTTCCGGGATCCCCATCCGCGGGACGCGGTTCCTGCGATCGCAGCTTCCGTCTGTTTCCTTGCCGCATGCATGTTGGAAACGATTTCCGTACCCTTTGTCGTCCCGACCACAATGCCGAGATAGCAGAGCACGCCGTAAATCACGACGACGATCAGCGCATGAACATACCGGTTCAGCACAAAACTGACAAGCTGAGACAGGAAAAACGCAATGACAAGTGCCGCGATCAGACCAATCGTGCCGGAAATAATTGTACTGCTGGAAACCCCCTGCAGGTCATCCCCGATATTCTTGCTGAGTCTCAGACCCTTTCTTCCCACAGCCGGTGCAATCATGAAAAAGATAAATCCTAAAATAATTGCGACTGAAATTGCAATAGCCGTGAGCTTTCCCGTTGAAAGCATGTAACTGTTTCCGCCGAAGGTGCGGATTGCGTCCTGAATCAGCCGGGTAATCCCATATCCGAGTCCCGCGCCGATCAGCGCAAAAATTGCACGCATAAATTTTCTGATCATCCAGGTCCCTCCTTTCTTCTGAAATTTGATATTCTGAGCGCATCTGCGCTCTTATGCGGAATTCAGAAAAATTTCTGCAATCTTCTCATTTCCGTACAACCAGTATAATTCAAAAAACAGAACCATTCAAGGATTCCGTGCATACATATGCTTTTTCTCATGATTTTTTTGTGGTATTATATAAGGAAGAATGTTTGAAAAAAGAGGAGGAATATCTCTATGTATAAATTACTTGTTGTCGATGACGAACCAAAAATCCGGGAAGTCATCCGTGAATATGCTGAATTCAACGGTTACGACGTTACAGAAGCAGAAGACGGCATGTCCGCCATCGGCCTCTGCAAACTGAACAACTATGATCTTATTATTCTGGATATTATGATGCCGAAGCTCGACGGATTCTCCACATGCAAGGAAATCCGCAAGACCAGCGACACACCGATCATCATGCTTTCCGCCAGAGGCGAAGAGTACGACAAGCTCTTTGGTTTCGAGCTGGGCATCGACGACTACATCGTCAAGCCGTTCAGCCCGAAAGAGCTCATGGCCAGAGTCAACGCCGTCCTGAAGCGCCGCGACGCAAGCAGCCGCTCCAAGGCTGACGTCATGCGCTTTAAAGGCCTGGAAATCAACATCCCGGCCCGCACTGTCACCGTAGACGGCAAGCGCGTCGACCTCACTCCGAAGGAATACGAACTTCTCTTCTATCTGATTCAGAACCGCGACATCGCCCTGTCCAGAGACAAACTGCTCTCCGACATCTGGGGATACGATTTCTTCGGCGACGACCGCACCATCGACACCCACATCAAGAACCTGCGCAACGCGCTCGGACCTTACCGCAGCTTTATCGTAACCTTGCGCGGCGTCGGATATAAGTTTGAGTGTCCAGAAGACGACGAGTAACAGGAACTCCGTCCGGGAATCTCGTAATCGTCTGACAACCACACAGCCAGAATAACTCCTTGCCAGGGTGTTTTTTGCCGGCAAAAAAAGCACGAGCAAGGGAATGACGGAACATGAACACCGGTGGCGGGCTTCTCCTTCAGGCAGACAGTCAGCACCGGTGTTTTCTGTACAATCGGCATAATCCGACAGCAATGAAAAAGAGGGCATTCAGCGAAAGGAATTCTGAATATGGAACGAAAGAAAATCGACTTTCACAGCATAAAATTCAAGCTGCTCGCATATTTCCTGATCTTCGCGGTGATCATGATGATCCTTGTCTGGTTCCTGCAGATCTTCTTTCTCAATCACTATTATGAAGACATGAAGACCAGACAGACCGCCCGCATCGCCGACCAGATCCGGAAAAGCTATCAGAAAGGGCACAATCTGTCCGCACTGAAGGCCAAAATCAAGGACGTATCGTCGGAAGACGATCTGACGATTTTCATCCGGACGCGCACCGGAAGAGCCGTCACCAACAAGCAGGGGCAGCCCGTCGACCAGCAGTACTACTACGACAGCCGCTATGAGGCAGAGATGTTCCGGCTGAACACCAAACTGCAGACCAGCACCTTCGACAGCATCTCCGAGATTCTGACCAGCCACGCCCAGCCGCAGAACCGGACCCTGGAATACGCCGGATTCCTCGACCAGGGCAGCAGCAGGCGAACCATGTCCACAAACAGCTACGTGATGTTCATCTTCTCCCCGCTGTACCCGATGCAGTCCACCGTGCAGATTCTGCAGCACCAGCTGCTCTATATTATCCTCATCGCCCTCGTTCTGGCCCTTCTGATGTCTATCCTGCTTTCCCGCCACATCAGCCAGCCGATCCGCCAGATCACCGGCGCCGCCGCAAAAATGAGCAAGGGCGACATGAACGTGAAATTCCAGGGCGGCCGCTACTCCGAAATCGAAGAGCTCGCCGAAACCCTGAACCTGGCAGAATCGGAAATCGAGCGTACCGGCCAGTACCAGCAGGATCTGATCGCCAACGTGTCGCATGACCTGCGCACACCGCTGACCATGATCCGCTCCTACGCCGAGATGATCCGCGACCTCTCCGGCGACAATCCGGAAAAACGCAACAAGCACCTGAAAGTCATCATCGACGAATCCGATCGCCTGAACGCCCTCGTAAACGACATGCTGACCATGTCCCGCATGCAGTCCAAGCGCATGCTCCTGATCAACGCCCCGTTCGACCTGAACCAAGCCGCCGCAGACGTCATGTCCACCTACGAAGTCATGAATGATAAGGAGAGCTACAACATCATCTTCCAGCATCCGAAGACGCCGCTCATCGTCAATGCCGACGAAGCCAAAATCAAACAGGTCATGAACAACCTCATGTCCAACGCCGTAAAATACTGCGGCGACGACAAATTCATCCGCGTCACCCTGAAACGCTCCGGCAGAAAAGTCCGCTTCTCCGTAGAAGACCACGGCCCGGGCATCCCTGCCGACGAACTCCCGCATGTCTGGGACAAATACTACAAAGCAAGCGCCAACCACGCCCGCGACACCAAGAGCACCGGCCTCGGCCTGTCCATCGTCAAAGAAATCCTCAACCTGCACAAAGCCGCCTTTGACGTCGACAGCACCGTCGGCAAAGGCAGCACCTTCTGGTTCGAGCTCCCGCTCATGCACAACAGCAGAAACCTGCACAGCCGCAACAGCCGCCGAAGCACACACAGCAGCGGCTTCAGCACCACAAACTCCGGTACCACGCCGCACAACACCGGCAATGACAGCAGCAGTACCAATTAGAACCGACCGCTTCAGCGCCCGCGCCGCACAGCCGCAACAACACGGCCAACAATAGTAACAGCAATGCCAGCAGTAACAGTAATCAAAACAACGACAGCCATCATGGCGGCGCGGGCGCCAGTACTCCGCACAACGGGTGATAAAAATCAGTCCCTGCATCACACATCCAGGTAAATATTTACTCAGGTAAAATTCAGTAAACTCAAGTCAAACCCTGTCGGCGGTGAGTTTTGTGACAGATGTGTGAAGTTTTTTGAGGCGGTTCGTTCTTTTCTCGATTTTTTGACAAAACGCCGAACCAGATATTTATGCATTCTGGTCGACGCTGCGGTCTCGTACTCGTTGAAGCTGCTGATCAGCTATGCTATCTGTCTTTACGTACACTTTATCCAATTATAATCAAAAGCCCGCATGACCATTATCGTTATAATAACTGATTACATCTCTATATTATTAAAAAAGCTGTTAATATATTTATGGCTTCTTTTGAGAACACAATTTTTGCAATTATCAGACACTATCTTGCGAGATTTGGCAGATTCGCAGTTCGTAGTTTCTTTAAATAATCACGATTAAAACGAACCAGAAAAATACGATCTCAACTTTTCAAATTGTTTATTTATGTATTTGCATGAATATACAAAACTCGCAAAAAGAAAGGCATTTATTGACCTGTTTCATCTCTGTCGGACAGATTCGTATACAGTATACCCGCCTCACACGTACTTCTCTCTCATTTCTCTGCCACACACACTTCTCTCTCACGCACTCCTCTCCCAATACGTAAAATCCGCCGGGAGCCAAAACTATATCTGGATCCCGGCGGATTTTATGCACTTCATATCATGATATTGGGGTCGAAAGGTAACTGTTCAATCTAATATCACTATAAATAAATGTGCACCGCACAAGAGCGGCTGCATTTAATATCTGCGATTTGAGCAAATGGCTTTTGACCCTTACATAATATCATATTATGATTTCATCCCATTACTTATTCTGCTTGTCATCGTACTTGCTGACTGCGGCGATGAAGCCTCTGAACAGTGGATGCGGGCGGTTCGGTCTGGACTTGAATTCCGGATGTGCCTGTGTGGCGATGAAGAATGGATGGTCTTCCAGTTCGATCATCTCGACGATTCTGCCGTCCGGGGATTTTCCGGCCAGAACCATGCCGTGCTCCTGCAGGGCTTCGCGGTACTGGTTGTTCACCTCGTATCTGTGTCTGTGTCTTTCCTTGATATGGTCTGTTCCGTACAGCTCATAGGACTTTGTGCCTTTTGTCAGAACACACGGGTAGGAGCCGAGGCGGAGTGTTCCGCCGATATCGACTACGCCTTCCTGGTCTGGCATCAGGTGGATGACCGGGTTCTTTGTATCCGGGTCTACTTCAACACTATTGGCGTCAGTCAGGCCCAGGACGTCTCTTGCGAACTCGACGATGGCCATCTGCATGCCCAGGCAGAGTCCGAGGAACGGAACTTTGTTTTCTCTGGCATAGCGGATTGCGGCGATCTTTCCGGCAAGTCCTCTGGTGCCGAATCCTCCCGGTACCAGGATTCCGTCTGCATCTTTCAGGCGGTCGTTGACGTTGTAGCTGCTGACCTCTTCGGAATCAACCCAGTCGATCTTTACGTCGGCGTGGTTGTAGGCGCCGGCTGCGTGAAGGGCTTCGACGACGGACAGGTATGCGTCATGCAGCTCGACATATTTGCCGACCAGTGCGACATTGACCGTCTTCTTTGGATGCTGCCAGTTGTACAGCATCTCTTTCCAGTCTTCCAGCTCCGGCTGCGGGCAAGGCAGCTGCAGGCATTTGCAGGCAATCTGGGCGATGTGCTCTTTTTCCAGAGCCATTGGAACCTCGTACAGGATCGGCAGGTCCATGTTCTCGATGACGTTTTCCTTTGGGACGTTGCAGAAGAGGGCGATCTTATTGCGGACTGTTTCTGTCAGCGGCTTCTCGCAGCGCAGAACCAGAACGTCCGGCTGAATTCCCATTCCCTGCAGATCTTTTACAGAGGACTGGGTCGGCTTGGTCTTCAGTTCTCTGGAGCATGCCAGATACGGAACCAGGGTAACATGCAGCAGCATGGAATTTCCAGGTCCGATCTCTGCTCTGAACTGGCGGATGGCCTCCAGATACGGCTGGGACTCGATGTCTCCAACGGTTCCGCCAACTTCGATGATAGCGATTTCTGTATCCATTCCCGGTCCGTCATAATCCTCAACCGCTGCAGGCTGACGATAGAAACGGGACTTGATTTCGTTGGTGATGTGCGGAATAACCTGAACGGTGCCTCCGCCGTAGTCTCCGCGGCGCTCCTTATTCAGAACCGACCAGTATACCTTTCCGGTAGTAACGTTGGAGTTCTGTGTCAGAGACTCGTCGATGAAACGCTCATAGTGACCCAGGTCCAGATCTGTCTCTGCGCCGTCATCGGTTACAAATACCTCTCCATGCTGAACCGGATTCATTGTGCCCGGATCGATATTAATGTATGGATCAAACTTCTGCATCGTGACCTTATAGCCGCGCGCTTTCAGCAGACGGCCCAGGGACGCTGCCGTAATTCCCTTTCCTAATCCAGAAACCACGCCTCCTGTGACAAAAATATACTTTACAGCCATAACTTCCCCTTTCTGCACGGATGTTTACCCATACTTGACATTGAAACAGCACTGTTCATCACTAACATTCACTAACTTTTATGATACCATAAATTCAACATGCACAGGAACACAATCTTTTACATCCTGATCCGCCCCTGTGCAGTATTTCTCCGAAATTTATTTTTACAACTTAATTATTCTAATGCGAAACGGGCATCAGGTCAACTGAAAACCGCAATCCCTTCACGCAGCATCGCACTTTTCCCGTAAGATTTCCCCTTGCACAGATATTTTTTGACAAAAATCAATCCGCATATCCTGCATCAGTCAAGGAAAACATGCGCTGCCGCATACAGGTTTTTCACACCGGCTATCTGGCACGAGGACGGGATCTTTGAACGGTCAATGCGCTCCGCGCTCCGTTCTGGCAGAATGACCTGCTGATAGCCGAGGCGCGCGGCTTCCATGACGATGCGATCTGCGTTCTGCACGGAACGCAGCTCACCGGTCAGACCGACTTCTCCAAATGCCACAACTCTTCTGGACGGTGCTGCTCCGCGAATGGTGGAATAGATCGCCAGGGCAACGCCCAGGTCGACGGAGGTTCTGTCTGCCCGCAGACCGCCAACGATATTGACGTAAACATCCTGATCGGAAAGATTCAGGCCCAGTTTTTTCTCTAGGACGGCCAGAATCATCGCCAGGCGCTTCTGGTCAACGCCGACTGCCGTCCGGCGCGGGAAGCCTGCCGTCGTGCGGGAGGTCAGGGCCTGCACTTCCAGGAATACCGGGCGGCTTCCTTCATAGACAGCGGTAATGACGGATCCCTCTTCACTCACATCTGTGTTTTCAAGGAAGGTTGCGGAAATATCCTGAATTTCCATCAGTCCGTGCTCTTCCATCCGGAAAGCGCCGATTTCACTGGTCGTCCCGAAGCGGTTTTTGAAGGCGCGGAGAATGCGCACTTCGTGGTCACGTTCGCCGGAAAAATGCAGCACGGTATCCACCAGGTGCTCGACCGTTTTCGGACCTGCCAGTTCGCCGCTCTTGGTGACATGGGCGACGATGAACACCGGCACATTCCAGGACTTTCCGATCTTCATCAGCATGTTTCCGCAGGTTCTCACCTGAGAGACGCTGCCGGGCGCGGAATCCAGCGTATCGGAATAGATGGTCTGGATGGAGTCGATGATCAGGAATTTCGGCTTGCAGGATTCACTGACTGCCATGATGTTTTCCATATTGGTCTCTGCCATGACCAGAAGGGAATCCGGGAGACTGCCGCACACACGGTCTGCGCGCATCTTGATCTGCTCTTCCGACTCCTCGCCAGACACGTACAGCACCGTGCCCTCTTGCGCGGCGATTTTTGCCGCCGCCTGAATGATCAGTGTGGACTTTCCGATTCCCGGTTCGCCAGAGATCAGGGTCAGGGAGCCCGGGACCAGACCGCCGCCCAGAACCCTGTCCAGTTCACGGATTCCGGTCTTGATTCTCGCATACTCGGCGGACCCGACTTTCTTCAGTCTCTTCGGGCGTGCCGCCCCGCCCGCCGTTTCCCCGGATCCGGCGGAGACCCGGCGTCTCGTATCCTGCGCGTCGTCCGGAACGACCGTCTCTTCCACCATCGAACCGAAGGCACCGCAGATACAGCGCCCGAGCCATTTCGGACTCTCATATCCACATTCCTGACATACCCATACCGTCTGCGGCTTTTTTGACATTATTTCTGCTCCTCTCCGTGTTTACTGTTTCTATTATACACAATCCTGCGCGTCTGACCCTTCGACTTTTTTCGGCTTTTTTCGACGTTTTTCGACGCGCAGCCGTTCCCGGCCACGGACTGTTTTTTTAGGTCGGGAACGGAATGCCATCCGCGCGTTTTCCTGACTCTCTTCTCCCACGGTCGGGGAACTGGCCCGCTTACCCCGAGTTTCCGACAATATATGTATCCTGTATGCACGAACGCAGGGGTTCTATATTCATTACTTCTCCCGAACAGCGGAAGACGCGCGGCATCCGCTTTCGCTTCTGCCGTGCGTCTTCCATTTTTTTATAACACCACCGTGACGCGGGATTGCGCCACTTTCACACACTCAAACCTGGATTGGCAAAATCCCTGTTTTCTTGCCCGGGTTTATTTTGCCGCCTTCTTTTCTTCCTCTTCATGTGCCGCGATGATCTTCTCGGCGAGGGACTTCGGAACTTCGAAGTATTTATCGAACTTCATGGTGAAGTGGCCTCTGCCCTTGGTCATGGAGCGGAGGGCCAGGGCATAATCGAACAGCTCGGCCTGCGGCGCTGCGGCTACCAGCATCTGACTTCCGTCCGGCTGCGGCTCCATGCCCATGATTCTGCCTCTTCTCTTGGTCATATCGCCCATGACGGCTCCGGTATCTTCATTCGGAACATAGATGTTCAGGGACATGATCGGCTCCAGCAGAACCGGATCGGCTTCCTTGATTCCCTTCTTGAACGCAAGTGATGCGGCGATCTTGAAGGAAACTTCGTTGGAATCTACCGGGTGGTAAGATCCATCGTACAGAACGGCCTTGACGCCCTGGACCTTGCAGCCGGCCAGAGGTCCCTTATTCAGGCACTCTCTGAGACCTTTTTCAACTGCCGGAATGAAGTTCTTCGGAATGGCTCCGCCGAAGATTTCCTCGGAGAATTCGAAGTCTTCCTTGGACGGGGAGAAGCGGATATAAACGTCTCCGTACTGTCCGGCTCCTCCGGACTGCTTCTTATGCTTTCCTTCTACATCGGATGTTCCCTTGATGGTCTCGCGGTATGCGATCTTCTGCGGAACAATGTTGACTTCAACACCAAAACGGTCTTTCAGCTTGGCCAGGATAACGTTCAGCTGAATATCTCCCTGTCCTCCGAGCAGTGTCTGATGGGTCTCGACATTTCTTTCAACAACAAAGGAAGGATCCTCGAGCATCAGTCTCTTCAGGCTCGTGCTCATTTTCTCCTCATCGTTTTTATCTTTTGCCTCAATGGCGATGTAGTAGCAAGGCTCCGGGAAATCCAGCGGCTGGTAGACGACATCCACGCCCTTGGCGCAGAGTGTGTCTCCGCTTTCTACGTTCGGCAGCTTGGCAACGGCTACGAGATCGCCGGCTTCCGCGTAATTCAGCTCCGTCTGGGATTTTCCGCGCAGGAAGAACAGTTTTCCGATCTTCTCCGTCTTTTCAAGACGCGGAATATAGACTTCATCGCCGCTGTTGATCTTTCCGGTGATAACTTTCATCAGAGAAATCTTTCCGACGAACGGGTCGATGATGGTCTTGAAGACGAATGCCGACATCTTGGCATCGGTAACCGGCTCCTGCTCAACCAGTTCGCTCTTCTTATTGAATGCCTGATACGGTCCGTGCATCAGCGGCGTCGGAACGTAGGTGACGATCAGATCCAGCAGTCCTTCAATTCCCTCGCTGATCTTGAATGCGGAGGAGCAGACCGGAACGATCTCGCCGGCAGAAATTCCTTCCAGAAGACCTCTGCGGATTTCCTCATCCGTAAACTCTTCTCCCTCAAAATATTTTTCCATCAGCTCATCATCGGAGCTTGCGATGGCTTCTTTCAGATCATCGTCGATTTCCGCGGAAAGCGGCCAGCTCAGCGGGATCAGCTTGCTGCCGAATGCTTCCTTCAGCTCATCAAAGGTCTTATAGAAATCGAACTCGTCCTTATCACGCTTATTGATAACGATAAATCTCGGGGTATGATAACGCTCGCAGTTTTCCCATGCCTGATGGGTTCCGACCTGTACGCCCGCGCCGGCATCGACCAAAATCAGAGCCGCGTCTGCTGCACGCAGAGCCGCATTAACTTCACCGACAAAGTCCGGGTATCCCGGAGTATCGATAAAATTGATCTTATTTTCTTTCCATTCTACTGGAACAACAGTCGTATTAATGGAATAGCCGCGCTCGATCTCCATCTTGTCGTAGTCCGAAACCGTATTTCCGGCCTCGATGCTTCCCAGTTTCTTTGTAACGCCTGAAGCATGGAGTGCAGATTCCAGGAATGTGGTCTTTCCGCACCCTCCATGTCCAAGCAGAGCGACATTACGGATGTTTTCACTCGTGTAGCCTTTCATCATGATATGCTTCCTCCTCTTATCCGCCTTCCGGCCCGCTCCGCCGTCCGGCAGTATTTATTTTATTAATATATCTGCCACAGGATATACTGATTCGGCACTGTCTTCTGTGTTTTTAAATGATTCTGTCAATTTTCTTGCCGCAGTCTTCCCCATAGCATAATGAATAATCAAATTTCTGTCACAACACTATTATATACGCCCGCGGACATTTTATCTACCTTTTTCAAATTTTCGATAAATATTTTTCCTCGTACAGGACAAAACACACCCGCAAGAAAAAAGGACCGCGCCGCGATTGCTCGCCTTTGAACTGCTCCCCGTCAAGAGGACAGTGAAAAAACATAATATTTTTGACCAG